>DATKFJ010000238.1:0-8922 GCA_035511435.1 Acetobacteraceae bacterium
TCCAATCTCTCCAATCGCGCCAATGGTGCAATGAAACCACCGGAACGTGGCAGCCCTGCGGCAGTGATATGGATATGGAGTGTTTACCAACCGCTAACCGCCGCCCAGCGGTTCACACAGTCGAAAGCACCGCCGAGGCCAGTTCGGTGGCGCTGGCCTCGGGGTGCGCGGGATTGCGGAACCGCAGTTCGCCATCCTCCACCGCGTCGGGCGCCGATACGCCGAACAACTCGAACCGCGAGGCACAGGTGACCGCGACGACCGGCCTCGCCGACCTGCAGGCCAGGAACTGGCGGGTCTCGGATTCCAGTTCCAGGCTGTCGCGCAGCCCGCGCCACTCGCCGCGATCCGTATCGTCGATAAACATCGCCAGGATGCCAGGCCGCGTTCCGCTCAGGCTGGTCGGAGCTATGGCAGACAGCCGATGGCGAACCGCAACGGCCACTTCGTCGGCGCGCCCGGCCCGCGCCGCGATGACGAACAGGGCGCCACCGACGGCGGTCGCTGACAGATGTGCCTCCGGACCGAACTCCCGTCGCAGCAAGGGCAGCAGACCAGCGCCGTCCGACCGCGTGCCCGCGAGCAGCAGCGGGTCCAGCCGCAGCACGGCACCGTCTTCATCGTCGCGGCGCCCCCGCGTTGCCAAAAGGCGGTGGATGCGCCCTTGCAACGCCTCCAGCGCACCACATTCCGGCGCTGCCCGGAGACCCTGCGGCAGCGTCATCTTCAGCAGGTAGCGGCCCGGGTAGGTGGTCAGCCACGCCTGCAATTCACCATCGACCCGATCGGCCAGCTGCACCCAGGCGCCTCGCTGCACCAGACGGCCCGCCTCAGCCGAGACGACATCGCAGGCAACCTCCGCCTCGACACGCCCGCGCGTCAGCAGCAGATCGTACGGCGCATCGTCTGCCAGGCCGGCAAAATGCACGCTGAAACCGCGCGAACGTTGCAGATCGGCGGTTCGCAGCATGTGGAACACCGGTATCAGCGTGCCGTCGCCGGCCATCGCCGCAAGCAGCCGCTCGCGCAACGCCGCCCTG
The DNA here is from genome assembly GCA_035511435.1 of Acetobacteraceae bacterium. GTDB lineage: Bacteria > Pseudomonadota > Alphaproteobacteria > Acetobacterales > Acetobacteraceae > JAMXLO01. The sequence goes on from DATKFJ010000238.1 coordinate 1,041, forward strand.
CCGCGCGCGCCAAGCCGCCGGGCCAGCACCGCCGCAGCGGCGGCCAGTCGGGCGGCGTGGCGTTCGGCCGTGGTGGCCGGGCGGATCAGATCGCCGCGCAGTCGCTCGACGGCCAGTTCCAGGGCGTGTCGCTGGCGAATCGCCTGGCCCGCGCGCGGCCCTGACCTGGCGAATTCGGCGATCTCGGCCATGCGAGCCGACCATGCGCGCGCGCCGACAAGTGTGACGAATGCATCCAAAGCGCGTGGATCGAAAGGGGGTGGCTGGGGCTGCATGGCGGGTATGGTCCGTCACACTAGACGCGCCCCGCCGCCGATTCATTCCATCGACGGCGACAGTCGATCATGTGAGCTCTGCAAGCAGCAGCGCTGAACCGCCATGCCGCGGGGCGACGATGCGCGCTGTCGAGCCGTGTTGGCCGACACAGCGCAGCAGTTCGGTCCCGAAACTGCGACGCAAAGAGGGCAGCCCCTTGCGGAGCCGCCCCCCCTTACGGATTGACCAGACGCTATTGGGCGCGCTTGCGGCGGAGTGCACCGAGGCCAACAAGGCCGGCACCGAGCAGCGCGAGGCTGGTCGGTTCGGGGACGGCATTGAACGAGACATTGTCGATCAGCGCCAGATGATCGCCGCCGACATCGAACACGACCCGGGTGATATCGGTATCGGTGAAGCCGAAGAAGTCATCACCACCACCGAAATAGGCGCCGATGCTGAGCGATTCTACCGGCGTGGCGCCGTCATAGGACGTCACCGTCGCGCCGTACCCGTCCGTAACAAGGTAGAACGACAGGTCCTTCACCGCGTTCGTGAAATCGAATTCGAACGGGTTGGTGACCGGGTTGAAATTCACTGCGGCCGGTGCCGTGCTACCAACGAATTCGCTGCCATAATTGCTGGTCGCCTGCAGGCCGCTGACGGTGATGCCCTGCGTGGCATAAGTGCTGCCGATGATGGTGCCGTTAGCCAGGCCAGCGAAGTCGATATAGTGCTCGGGGCTCGCCAGGCCGGCGCTCGCGTACGTGAACGGGGTGGCATGCGCTGGCGAAATGGCCAGGGCGGCAGCCAAAACAAGCGGAGTGAATAGTGTCAGGCTTTTCATGTGAAATTCTCCAAAAAATGCGCCGGCTCAGGATCGTGTTTGTCAGGTTCGTGCTTGATAGATAGCAAATCCTGTGCCGTGTCTAAAAATGACTATTAACCAAGGACTTAACGTCATTGGTCTGAGTACAAATCATGAAAGTGTAAAGAATCCCGACAAATGAGACGCCGCTGCGGGCAGAGAATCAGCCGTTGGCTTTACGGGAGCCCTAATCGCCAACAGCCAATCCGCGATCAGTTGCGCGGCAGGCGCGCCGTCACAGGTGCGTCGGGATTCTGCGCCCGATGCCGCAGCAGATGGTCGGCGAGCACGCACGCCAGCATCGCCTCCCCCACCGGCACGGCACGGATGCCGACGCACGGGTCGTGGCGGCCCTTGGTGCTGATCTCGATGTCGCGGCCGTTGCGGTCCACAGCCTGGCGCGGCGTCAGGATGGAGCTGGTTGGCTTCACCGCAAACCGCGCGACGATCGGCTGGCCAGTGGAAATGCCGCCCAGGACGCCGCCAGCGTGGTTGGAGGCGAATTCCACCAGCCCGTCATGCATCCGCATCTCGTCGGCATTCGCCTCGCCGGACAGCGCGGCGGCGTCGAAGCCCTCGCCGATCTCCACACCCTTCACAGCGTTGATCGACATCAGCGCCGCGGCGATGTCCGCGTCCAGCTTGCCGTAGATCGGCGCGCCAAGCCCGGGCGGAATGCCGTCGGCCACCACCTCGATGATCGCGCCGGCGGACGACCCCGCCTTGCGGACCTCGGTCAGGTAGCTTTCCCACTGCGCAGCGGTGACCGGGTCCGGGCAGAAGAACGGGTTGTCGTCCACGGCAGTCCAGTCCCAGCGCGCCCGATCGATGCGGTGCGGGCCGATCTGCACCAGGGCGCCGCGAATGCGCGCGCCGTCGCCCAGCACCTTGCGCGCGACACCGCCGGCCGCCACCCGCATCGCCGTTTCACGCGCGGACGAACGCCCGCCGCCGCGATAATCGCGCACGCCGTATTTCAGCTCGTAGGTCAGGTCGGCGTGGCCGGGACGGAACTGCGCAGCGATCGCCGAATAGTCACGAGAACGCTGGTCGACGTTGTCGATCTGCATGGCGATCGGCGTGCCGGTGGTCACACCGTCGAACACCCCGGATACGATGCGGACCTCGTCCGGCTCCTGACGCTGCGTGGTGAAGCGCGACTGACCGGGACGGCGGCGATCCAGCCACGGCTGGATATCGGCCTCGGACAGCGGAATGCGCGGCGGGCAGCCATCGACAACGCAACCGATCGCCGGCCCGTGACTCTCGCCCCAGGTGGTGACACGGAACAAATGGCCGAAGCTGTTATGGCTCATGGCTGACCAGCGGGGCCTGGCGGACGGACCAATCCTCTTCCCCCTCCTCTTCGCGACCCAAACCCAGGAGGCGAGGTGTCGAAGCTATTTGCTGAGCAGTTCATCCAGCGTCATCGGGCATGTCGCAGGCACGGGCTGCGGTGGCTGGCCGTCCATCTTGCAAGGCAGCGCCTTGACCGCGTCGGCGTAAATGTCCGCCAGATCGATCTTTTGCCGCATGGAGGGCGCGAACCGTCGCCGCGCCCGCGCCCGGAAACCCCGCGCATCGCCCCGCCAATTCTCCGCATCACGAGCCAGCGGCCACGCCTCAGCCTTGAGCATGTGCGCGAGAGCCTGCAGCAACAGCAATTCGACCGCGTGCAGTTGCTCGCGCCCCACGCTTTCCACCTCTTCGATGATGTTCGCCCAGTCAGGCCGCTCGTTCAGCGCTTCACCGGCGGCCACGCGTTGCAACAGCGCAGCCTGGCGTTCGCTCCACAGCAGGATGTCTTCGTCGTACAGGTCGCTCATCGATCCCTACCCTTCGACGATCGCGATGTCCGGCGCGGCCGGATTCTTCATCCCCACAATGTGGTAGCCGCAATCCACGTGATGCACCTCGCCCGTCACGCCGGACGACAGATCGGACAGCAGATACACCCCCGCCCCACCGACATCCTCGATCGTGACGTTGCGCTGCATCGGCGCATTCAACTGGTTCCACCGCAAAATGTAACGGAAATCGCCAATCCCCGACGCCGCCAGCGTCCTGATCGGCCCGGCGCTGATCGCGTTCACCCGGATGCTCTGGCCACCCAGGTCGGCGGCCAGATAGCGCACCGAGGCCTCCAGCGCCGCCTTGGCCACGCCCATCACGTTGTAGTGCGGCGTCCAGCGCTCGGCGCCAACATAGGTCAGTGTCAGCAGGCTGCCGCCGGCCCGCATCATTGGCACGGCACGCTGCGCGACGGCGGTGAACGAATAGCAGGAGATGTCCATTGCCTGCGCGAACGCGGCGCGCGGCGTATCCAGATAGCGCCCGCGCAGATAGGCCTTGTCGGCAAAGCCGATCGCATGGACCAGGAAATCCAGCCCATCCCATTGCCGCTTCAGCTCGTCGAACGCGGCATCGATGCTCGCTTCGTCCACCACGTCACACGCGAATACCCGATCGGACCGCACCGACGCGGCCAGCGGACGCACCCTCCGCTCCAGCGCCTCGCCCTGGAAGGTGAAGGCGAGTTCGGCACCCTGGCTGGCACAGGCGGAAGCAATACCCCAGGCCAGTGAACGCTCGTTCGCCACGCCCATGATCAGGCCACGCTTGCCTTGCAGCAGCGTGCCTTTGACCGGTGTCGTCACGGGAGCGCTGTCGGGCATGGTCGATCCTTCATCGGGTCCGGCGTTGCGAGGCGGCGTCCGTTGCCACCGGTGGTGGCACACCGCGGCGATGCGGGGCAAGAGCCACCGATGATCGGCTACCGGCCGATCGCACCTTGGCGCGCGGACTTCGTAGCGGCACAGTGCGCCCGTTCCGCCGGGAAGACCAATCCATGCCAGACAGCAGCCCTCTCGTGACCAATCCATTCACCCGATTCCACGAGTGGATGACCGAGGCATGGGCGCATGAGCCGGAAGACGCCAACGCCATGACCCTGGCGACCACCACGCCTGACGGCACGCCATCGGCGCGCATCGTCCTGCTGAAGGGCGCCGACGAACGGGGTTTCGTGTTCTACACCAACCAGCAGAGCCGCAAGGGCGAGGAGCTGGCGGCCAACGCGCGCGCCGCGCTGCTGTTCCACTGGAAACCGCAGGGCCGTCAGGTTCGCATCGAAGGCCGCGTCGAGCATGCCACGGCTGCCGAGGCGGACTCCTACTACGCCACGCGAGCACGGCTTTCGCGGCTGGGCGCCTGGGCGTCGGACCAGTCGCGTCCGCTGGCCGAACGCGCAGAACTGGAACGCCGCCTCGCCGCAGTCGAGGCGAAGTACCCCGGTGAGGATATCCCGCGCCCGCCGCACTGGTCGGGCTTCCGGGTCATCCCGGAGCGGTTCGAGTTCTGGCAGAACATGCCGTTCCGGCTGCACGACCGCACCGTCTACACGAAGTCGGCGAACGGCGGCTGGACGGTCGGCAAGCTGTTTCCCTGACGATGGCCGTGCCGCCGGAACAAGCGGAGACGGCGGATTTCCTGCGCGGGCTCGCGGGCTCGGATCCGGTGCAGACACACATATCGCTGGTGTTCGTCGGCACCGACACGGTGTGGAAGCTGAAGAAGGCGGTCCGCCTGGCGTTTCTCGACTTCACCTCGGTGGACGCGCGCCGCCGCTTCGCCCTGCGCGAGCTGGAGCTGAATGCGCCGGCGGCGCCCGGTCTATATCGCGACGTGGTGCCGATCCTGCGCGGCCCCGACGGCGAGCTGGCGCTGGGCGACACGCGCGACCCGGCGCTGCCGGTCGTCGACTGGGTATTGCGGATGGCCCACGTCCCGGCGGCGGACTTCATCGATGCAATCGCGGCTGCGGGCAAGCTGACACCAAACCTGCTCGATGCATTGGGCGATGCGGTCGCCGCCTACCATCAAAACCTGCCGCCGCCGCTCCAACCCTCGCTTGCTCCGCAGGAGAGAGGACGCGTAAGTACCAATGCAGCCCCTTCTCCCGCGGAGCAAGCGAGGGTTGAGCAGGCGCCGGACCCGGTGAAAGCGGCCGACCCGGTGGAAGCGCTGCGCGAGGTAACGCGCGGCAACGCCCGTTCGGCACTCGACGCCGGCCTGCCGAAGGATGCAGTGCAGCACTGGCAGACCCGTCTGCACGCCGCGCTCGACAACATCGCGCCGTGGCTCGCGGAACGATCACGCACCGGTTTCGTTCGCCGCGCGCATGGCGATCTGCATCTCGGCAACCTCTGCCTCTGGCACGGCAGATCGGTGCCGTTCGATGCACTCGAATTCGACGAGGCGATGGCGACCATCGACCTTGGGTACGACCTTGCATTCCTGCTGATGGATCTCGACCAGCGCGTTACCCGGGCTGCGGCAAACCACGTGCTCAATCGCTATGTCGCGCGCACCAGCGACGCCGCGCTGACGCGTGGCCTGCCGGTCTTTCTGTCGCTGCGCGCGATGATCCGCGCGCATGTCGAGGCCAAGCGCGGCCACGCCGATGCTGCGCTCCGCTATCTCGATGCAGCGGCCAGCTACCTCGGCCCACGCGCGCCGCTGGTGATTGCGATCGGCGGACTGCCTGGCACCGGCAAATCGACATTGGCACGTGCTCTGGCGCCGGAACTCGGCGGTGCGCCGGGTGCGCTCGTGCTGCGCAGCGACGAAATCCGCAAGCGACAGCGCGGTGTGCCGCCGGAGCAACGCCTGCCGCAATCGGCCTACAGCAAAGCCGCGAGCGAGGCCGTGTTCACCGCGCTTGCCGAACTGGTCCGCGACGCCGCCAGTGGCGGCCAGGCCGTCATCGCCGACGCCACGTTCGTCGATCCGCGTCACCGCGCCATGGTGGCAGCAGCCAGCCAGAGCGCCGGCGTGCTGTTCGTCGGCCTCTGGCTCGAAGCACCCCTGCCATTGCTCGAAACACGGATTGCCGCACGCCAACACGACGCATCCGACGCGACAGTCGCGGTGCTGCACGCCGTCAGGCGCGGCAACCCCCAAGGCAACCCCCAGGGCGAACTCCAGGGTGGCGACTGGCTCGCCGTGGATGCCAGCGACGCAACATCGGCGCTCGTGCAGGCACGTGCTGCCGTGCGCGCAACCGGGTGATACGTAACGGCGTGATACGCAACCGGCTCGTACCGTGCTAGAAACGCAAACCAGACCTGCAAGCAAGGAGCCAAGCCATGGCTATCCGCAAGCTGCTGCTGCCGCTGACCGGCACCGCTGCCGGCGAAGCGGCATTGTCCACTTGCCTCATGATCGCTCGCCTGTGGAATGCCCACGTCACCGCGCTGCACGTACGCGTGGACAGTCGCGATGTCGCACCCCTGGCCGGCGAAGGCCTGTCCGGCGCGATGATCGAAGAGATGATGTCGGCGACTGAAAAGGAAAGCAGCGATCGCGCGCACGCTGTCCGCTCGATGTTCGACCGATTTGTCGCGCAGCATGAGGTGATCCTGTCCGAGGCGCGGCCAGGCGTCGATGCCGCCACCGCAAGTTTCGCCTCGGTCACCGGACGCGAGGAAGACCTGGTCGCCCAACAGGCCCGGCTCGCCGATCTGACCGTGGTGCCGCATCCCGATGCGGGCGAGGACGTTTCGTCCTCCGACGCGCTGCATGCGGTGCTGTTCGATTCCGGCCGTCCGGTGCTGATCGCCCCGCAGGTCGCACCGCAGACCATCGGCGCCCGGGTATGCCTGGGCTGGAACGGCACGGCGGAATCAGCGTCCGCGGTTTACGCCGCGCTGCCGTGGCTGCAACGCGCCGATGCGGTGCGTATCCTGTCCGCCGATGGCTACCAGCGTCGCGGACCCGGAGCACCGGACCTCGCCGCATACCTGGCACTGCATGGCGTGCATGCCGACATCGTCATGTTCCATTCAGTGAGCAATTCCGTGGGCGCCGGCCTGCTTGCGGCGGCGCGCGACTTCGGCTGCGATATGTTGGCGATGGGGGCCTATTCGCACTCCCGCCTGCGCCAGCTCATCCTCGGCGGCGTCACGCGGCACGTGCTGGAACATGGCTCGCTGCCGATCATGATGAACCGCTGAGCCGCACCATCGCCGCGGTGACCTGATGGCCGCCAGGCCGTTCGGCGTGGACGATGTCCGCGTGGTCGAAGCGCTGGGCGCCTACGTCAAGCTGCTGCGTGCGGGCCGGGCGGTAGTCGCGCGCGTGGAGCCGCGCCTGGCGGCAGCCGGTCTGACACCGACGCAGTTCGGCGTGCTGGAGGCGATCCTGCACAAGGGACCGCTTGGCCAGCGCGAACTTGGCCGCAAGGTGCTGACCAGCCCCGGCAACATGACCGATCTGATCGACAAGCTGGAGGCGCGCGGGCTGGTGCAGCGCACCCGTCACAAGCAGGATCGCCGCGCGGTGCTGGTGGAGCTGACGGCGGCAGGGCGTGCGCTGGTCGAGCCGCTGTTCACCGACCATGCGGCCGATATCGCTGCTGCGATGGCGGGGCTGAGCAGCCAGGAGTTGCGTCAGCTTGGCGGGCTGTTGCGGAAGCTGGGTCTGAGCCCAAGCGGGGCGGGCGATGAACTTTGAAACCGGCAACCCGGCGCCAATCAGCTGTTCGCGCAGGTCGGGAAAACGCAGTCGTTATTTCGCCAGGGGCGCGGCAGAGCGCGCCCGACCGTCCGACCCGGCTGGCGCGCCGAGGCGACGCCGAACTCCCGGCGGCTTTGTATGACCTCGTGCTTAAGGAGTGCCGCGTAGCATTGCGCCCCGGTCACCGGCAGGATCGAGGGTACAGGCGCCCTGCAGTCGGTGCCGAGACTGTCGATCAAGGCG
>DATKFJ010000239.1:0-6255 GCA_035511435.1 Acetobacteraceae bacterium
TCGCGGCGAACAGCCGCCGGTATCGCAACATCGGCCGATCCATCCCGCTTCGGTCCCCCATCCAGACCCGTCTCGGGCCGGCTCTCACCTCTATCCGCCTACCGGACCGCGTGCGCGAGATCAAGGTACCGGATTCCGTGATGGTGGGGATCGCCGCTGTCGCACTCACGTCGAACGACGCGGACGGGGAACAACCGCACGGGTGAAAGGCGAAGCAGGCAGGGATTTATCACCCGAAAAGCCTGCTTCGTCGTGGATGGAGGCCGATCACCAACGAGGAACACACAGCCAAAAAATAATCCGCCTCGGGTGAAGTGAACTGCACTTCAATGCCCGGCGCCAAACAGATTTTACGCCGTGGTACTCGGGCTTCTCTGCATTGCAGTCTGACTGGCTGGCCGGCCTACCTCGGGGTGTGCGAAACCGGTCCGGGCCAGGTCCGACGACCGAGCAAAGGCAGTGGTCGAGGAGCCCGCGTTCGCCATGATGCTCGATGGCCGGTTTTGCCCGGCGTCGAGGGTCAGTTCCTCACCCGCATCAGCGTGAAGATACCGAACGGCGGCATGGGGATGGCTCTGCTGCGCACCTGGTCCTCCGGCGACAACAGCGCATCCATGGCGAAGTCCGGATGCCATCCAAGGGCTCGGGACGCCGGCGCCATCGCGCGTTCGATCCACCAGCGCGGGCCCTTCTCGGCGGCGAAGTGGTTGATCAGCAGGATGTTGCCGCCGGGCCGCACCACGCGGCGCATCTCCGCCAGCAGTTGGCGCGGATGCGGCACCACGGAGGCCACGAACATGGCCACCGCGATATCGAACGACGCGTCCGCGAAATCGGTCGACTCCGCGTCCAACTCGCGCAGTGCCTCGACGTTGGTGATACCGAGTTCAGCGACCCGCTTTTCCGCCTGGGCCAGCATTTCGGCTGACAGATCGATGCCGGTAACCCGCTTCGCCGGCAAATAATGCGGCAAGGCGAGGCCGGTCCCTACGCCAACTTCCAGGACGCGGCTGCCAGGCATTCTATTGGCCAGGCCGACGGCGCGGCGCCGTCCGATCGCGGATACACCGCCGAACACGACGTCGTAGACGCCGGCCCAGCGCTTATAGGCGGCGCGAACGTCATCGGCATCAAGGGCGGCGCGCGGAGCAGCACGCTGTGGCGACTCCAGGGTGTGGCTCATGGCGCCAGTTTCCTTCCTGTCGTTGCCTAGACAACGTAGCCGCGACGCGCAAGCCCCTATGCCGTGCCCGGTAGCACGATTGCGACATGGGCATAGCGCTTCGGTCGGCCAAGCGCAGCCCTCCGTTACGCCGCGCAGCATGGCGCACCGCGGCGCGCCATGGCCCCACGCGGCGTTCCAATCCGCCCGGTCGTGCTTCCTGCCGGCTTCGGGTGACCTTGCCGGCCGGCGCTACAGGTTAGCTAGTCCGTCGGGGTGAGATTCACCGCGGCGGTACGGCCATTCTGTTGCTGCTCGACCTCGAAACCGACCTTCTGGCCTTCGCTCAGACTTCGCAGGCCGGCTTTCTGCACGGCACTGATATGCACGAAGACGTCCTTGCCACCCGTTTCCGGGGCGATAAAGCCGTAACCCTTGGTCGGATTGAACCATTTAACGGTGCCCTGGGGCATCGACGCGTTGCCTTTCTGCCTGTGGATGGAACGCCGCCGCATGCCACGACCGCGACCATCAATTTTACAGGAACGCAACAGATCGCTATCCGTGACGCCCCTGCCCCTGCGGCAGGACCCCCATCATTCTCATAGTTACCGGATGATGGTATCGCCCGCCAAAGGCAACGATACGCGGACCAATGCTCCGCCGCAATCAATCCCGCGGGCTGACCGCAGAAACTCATTGTAACAAAAGCGCCGTAACAAAGCGCCGCGGCAGGTCGGCGCGGAATGCGGCGCTGGGTCGGGGGAAAGCGGCCGGCTGGCGGGAAAGCGCCCTGCTGGGGGGAAAGCGCTTGCATCCGCCGCGCTATCGCGCCATGTCGTTGGCAGCGGGCGCCGACGCCGCTAGATTGCTCTCGGTTTGCGCCGGTGAGTGTTCGGAGCCAATGAGGCGCCGCAATCAAGCCCGCTTGGAGGATCTATGGGTAGCTTCAGCATTTGGCATTGGATGGTCGTGCTGCTGGTCGTGCTGCTGTTGTTCGGCGGCAACAAGGTCAGTGGCCTGATGGGCGACTTCGCCAAGGGCATCAAGGCCTTCAAGAAGAATATGGCGGAGCCCGACGATGCCTCGATGGAGGCGAGCGCCGACAAGCCGCCAGGCACCATTGCCGGCCCCGGCGTGCAGGCGAACGCCGCCAGCCGCGAGCACACGGCCGCCCAGTGATTGTTAGCCAGCGGCCCGTCGCCAGATGGGCCGCGTCAGGTCAGGTTTGGTGCGCGGCCACGATGCCGGTGGGCTGATCCACGGTTGCTCCAGCCTTGACTCCGACACCGGAGATGATCCGGCGGGGTTGTTGAATATCCTGCGCCGATCACCGTCGGCCCAGGTGTTCGCGTGGTGTCGGAATGTTGTATTCGGCGACCCGTGGGCCATAACTGAGCTCCGGCCGGAGTTGCCCCTACTGCCAGTGCCGGCGGCCATCCAAGCGGCGAGACTGCCTCGGCTTGGACCGGACATCCTGACCCGATTGATCGCGGTTGCCGGCGCAGTGCTGAAGTACAGGTCGAGCAGATCGAATTCGGTGCGCCGACTGGGGCCTTTGCCTGATGCGACCGCTGCTCGGCACTATGGAACAGTTTCCCCGCGCCATCATGAGCCAAACAGGTCGATCGCGCCCGCGATTTCGGGCGACTGTCCCTCTCAAAATCTGTCGCGCGCAGAGGCCTCGCCTGCCGCCGACGGACTTTACGTTACGCGGACAATGCCGGTGTGAAGTGGGTTCATGGCCTCCAACCCAAGGTGTTGTTGTCCAAGACCCGGTTTTCCACAACTTTTTGTGGTTTGAGGCGAATGGTAAGTTGACGCCTTCTGCAACCTGTATACCGTATCTTGTGGTTACGCCATCAGGGAGACCACAAGATGGATTGGGCCGAGGAAACGATCATTCGCCTCCGTTCGCTCTGGGATGAGGGGCATTCCACCGCCGAAATCGGCCGGCGTCTTGGTGTTTCGAAAAACGCCGTCGTCGGCAAGGCCCATCGGCTTGATTTGCCCGCGCGGCCTTCGCCGATCCGTCGTGACGGCGTTCCGGGCGGAGCCCCTCGGCGATCGGCCCCACGGCGCGTGGCTGGGCCGACATTGCCGCCGCTCTCCAGCACCAATCCGTTCGCCGCACCCAGTGGCCCGTCGATGTTGGTGGCCCATGTGGCCACGCTCGCGCCCAAGCCGGCGCCGGCGCCTACGCCGCGCGTCCTGCCCCCGGTCCCGCGGCCTTACGGCCGGATCGTCACCTGCTGCTGGCCAATCGGCGAACCCGGCACGCGGAGCTTCCGCTTCTGCGACACGGCGTCAGAGCCTGGCAAGCCGTACTGCTCGGACCACGTGAAGCTGGCCTACGTGAGGGTGCGCGACCGCCGTGAGGACGCTGCCTGACGGCGAGCGCCAATGATGGTCATCCGGTCTCGCCGGCCTGACGGCGACCGGCCGCGGAGTGTCGACAGGCCTGAACGACCGTCAGGCGAGCGCCATGCCTCCTCGCCAAGCTGATCGCCGGGCTGCTGGCAGCAGCCCATCGACGAGATGGGGAACCGGCGGCCTGATCTTCGCCCGGTGACGCACGTTCGATGCCGGGTCCGGGATGAAGCTAAGGGAGACTGTGCCGGCGTCAGATGCTCGTGGCTGCGTGTCGACGCGGTCACGCGGGCGCCGCGGGGGCAATACGCGCAGTTGTGCGTCGAACAGCCGCGACGCCGCGATGGCGCTGCCCCGCAGACGGATCACCATGTCGTTGCTCATGCCGGGCTTCGCGGCACGAGCGTAGTTGTCCATCGCAGCGAAATGGGCAGCGATCATGCAGGAAACTGTCGCAGCTTCCATCGCGTTGGCCGGCCACAATTCTTCGAACAGTGCCCGCGCGAGGGCCCGACCCGCGGCGCGTTCGGCCTCGTTCTCAAAGTCGAGCGCGGGCACGATCTTGTCCAGCGCGTCGAGCACCATGGCGAAGAAGGCGGGGTCGGGCTGCGTCGATGTCGCGGTCATAGCTCTGGGTCTCCCTCGTGGTTTCCACTTGCCAGTATGGCACCGTAGACGTGAACGAATCATGAATCTTTCCACTCATCTGCAGCGAGGCGACTTGCGCGCGGTGTCTCCGTCAGCAGTTGGTCATGCGACGCCGGTCGGTCGGACCGGATGAAGCCGTAGGCTGGGTACTCGCTGAGGCCCATTTCCCCGGTCGGCGGCCACCACACCCGCACCGTCGGGCCAGTCGTTCGCGGCCGAGATATCGATCACCGGTTGATCCTCGCTGATCCGGTGATGCACCCAGTTGGCCTGGGTCACCGGGATCTGGCGGCTACAAAGTACCCGCGAGACGACGGCAACATGGCCACTCGGCAATCGGTCCGAGCGCTGGAACACCTTGAACGGAGGCGACGGGAGTTGCTGTGGCGGCAGCAATATCTTGGTGACCGCAGCGGTGCCCGAGCCGACCTCCCCTGGCGATCTTTGGCAGCGCCGCGCTTGGCATCGGGCTGAGCCGGCGTCGCCCTTACCGCGCGTAAATCCGTCAGTCGTGCCGCAAAACGGCGTCCGGTGGGGCGCCGTTTTGCTGGGACGCCGTTTTTCCGGGGGGCGGACGACTGGGCGGTGTTACCCTCGTCCCGGGTCCAACAGCTCTCGCAGCACATACTCCGTATGCGCGCCGGCCGCCGGACCCGGCCATCCAATCACCGTCTCCGGCGCGTCACCGTCCAGCCTGATCGCCGGTCCCGGATGCAACGTCTCGCCAATCAGCGGATCGCGCACCTCCTGCACCGATCCACGCGCGCGAAAATGCGGATCTTCCGCGCAGTCAGCGATATCGTACAGCCGGGAACACGGCACATCCGCTGCCTCCAACACCGCCTCTGCCCGCTTCGCCGGCAGCGTCCGCGTCCAGGCGGCAATCGCCGCATCCAGAGTATCGCGGCGCGCACACCGATCGCCGTTGGTCGCATACGCCGGATCACGCGCCAGTTCCGGCCGGCCGATTGCATCCATCAGCCGCGAAAAAATCAGGTCGGAATTGCCGGCGATGCACAACCACCGGCCATCGGCGCACGGATAGGTGTTGGTTGGCGCGGCGGTCTGGATGGCGGCGCCGACCGGCTGGCGCACCCGCCCGTCCATCGCATACTCCGGCAGCATTCCCTCCATCAGGCTGAATACACTGTCGACCAGGTTGACATCGACCACCCGCCCGCGCCCGGTCCCCGCTACGTCGCGCTGCCACAGCGCCGACAGCAGCCCGATCGCGGCATACATCCCCGCCAGGTCGTCGCTGATGGAAATGCCGCACCGCGGTGGCGGCAGGTCCGAGCTGCCGGCAGGATGTGCCGTTAGATGGCGGATGCCGCCCATCGCCTCGCCGATCGCGCCGAACGCCGGCTTGTCGCGGTATGGCCCGTCCTGGCCGTAACCGGAGATCCGCGCGACCACCAGGCGTGGATTGATCGCGTGCAACGCCTCCAGCCCGAGACCTAGCCGCTCCAACCCGCCGGCGCGCAAGTTCTCCACCAGCACATCCGTACGTGCGGCCAGCCGCAGCACCGTCTCGCGGTCGCGCTTCAGGTCCAGCACAACGGAAAGCTTGTTGCGGCCGTGCACGCTGAACCACACCGAGTGCCCGTTCACCGCCGCACCCCAACCGCGGAACGGATCGCCTCCGGGCGGTTCCAGCTTGATAACCTCGGCACCGAGGTCGGCAAGGATGCGGGTGCAGAACGGCGCGGCGATGTAGTGGCCGATTTCCAGCACCTTCAAGCCGACCAAGGGGCCGGTGCGGTTGGGCGGAACGAGCATCGGGCGCTCCAGGTTCGTGAAATTGTGATCATTGTGAACGAAAAATCGGCGAGGAGGCACGCCGCCGTTACCATTTGGTAAATGTTTTACCGCCATATTACCGCTCACGGAACCGGCTCTGGCCGGTGTCCTGTTTCCTCCCCGATGTCGCGCCCCTAGCTGGGCACGACTTCCTTGGGCGGTGTGGCGAAAAGCCGCGCCGCCCCTTTTTTGTTTGGCTTCCGTTCGTCCGCCACTGATCGCATGATCTGCCTCGTCAGGGTACAGGAGAGCGGAATGGACAAAGACCTGGTCGC
>DATKFJ010000240.1:0-10224 GCA_035511435.1 Acetobacteraceae bacterium
CCAACCCCGGCCCCCACCGCCGCGCCATGCACCGCGGCCACGATGGGCTTGCCGGTACGCCACAGCCGCTGAGCCTCCTTATATAGATGTCGCCCACGCTTCAGCCCGCGCGCGACGCCGTCCGCGCCGCGACTGCCGAAATCGGCACCGGCGCAGAAATGCTTGCCCTCGGCGCACAGCACGATGGCGCGGACCTCCGGCGTGCGGTCGTAGCCTTCCAGCACATCGGCAATCTCGCCCACCATGTCGGTGTCGACGAAGTTGTTGGGTCCGCGCCGCACCTCGATCGTCGCGACGATGCCCGACCGCGTGACGCCGATATGCTCGTAGCCTGCCATGTTCCGTCCCCCGCCCTGGTCTTCCGCTGCATTGCGCTGCGTGCCAGCTTACGCGGGCGAAGGGACGGAGGAAACGGTCATGGCGCGACTCGATCGCGACGGGGTGGCAATCCATTATGAAGTCCACGGTAGCGGGCCCGCCGTTCTGCTCTCCCACGGCTATAGCGCGACCTGCCGCATGTGGGATGGCCAGATCGCAGCGCTGCAGGACCGCTACCGTGTGATCGTCTGGGACATGCGCGGTCACGGGCAGAGCGACTATCCGACCGATCCGGCCACCTATTCAGAGGCCGCGACCGTCGCCGACATGGCAGCAATTCTTCATGCTTGTGGCGAGTCGCGCGCGATCATCGGCGGACTGTCGCTGGGCGGCTACATGTCGCTGGCATTCCATCTGGCCCACTCGGACATGACGCGCGCGTTGATGATCTTCGACACCGGCCCCGGATTTCGGAATGCCGATGCGCGAGAGGCATGGAACCAGCGCGCGCTGCAACGCGCCGCCGACCTGGACGCGCGTGGTTTCGCCGCCCTGGGCACCAGCGACGAAGTGCGTGCGAGCCGCCATCGCGATGCGTCGGGGCTGGCCGGTTCGGCACGCGGCATGCTGACGCAGCGCGACGATGCGGTATTCCGGTCTTTGGAAACGATCGCGGTGCCGAGTCTGATTCTGGTGGGCAGCGAGGACAAGAATTTCCTCGCCGCCACCGATTACATGGCACGCAAAATTCCCGATGCGATAAAAGTGGTGATCGATGGCGCCGGCCATGCCGCCA
The DNA here is from genome assembly GCA_035511435.1 of Acetobacteraceae bacterium. Taxonomy (GTDB): domain Bacteria; phylum Pseudomonadota; class Alphaproteobacteria; order Acetobacterales; family Acetobacteraceae; genus JAMXLO01. The sequence continues at coordinate 1,115 of DATKFJ010000240.1, forward strand.
ATCTGCACCAGCCGGCGGCCTTCAACCGCGCGGTCGAAACGTTCCTGGGAGGGCTGGCGCCATGAATTTCGACTTCCCGGATGAATTGAAACAGTTGCGTGACGAGGCGCGGCGGTTTTTGAGCGAACGCTGTCCGACCAGTGTGCCGCGGCGCATCCTGGAAGGCGGCGAGCCTTATGACCGTGAGCTCTGGCGGTCGATGGCTGAGATGGGCTGGACCGGCGCAGCAATTCCGGAAGAGTACGGCGGCGCCGGCCTCGGCCATCTCGCCGTCTGCGTGCTGGCCGAGGAGCTGGGCCACGCGGTCGCTCCGGTGCCGTTCTCCTCGTCCGTGTATCTCGCGACCGAGGCGATCAAGCTGTTCGGCAGCGATGCGCAGAAGCAGCAGTACCTGCCGAAGCTTGCCGCCGGCGAGTTGGTCGGAACTTTCGCAATGGCCGAGAGGCCGGGGCCGGCGGATCCTCGCAAGCTGATCGCGCATGTTGCGAACGGCCATCTGAGCGGCACGAAACTCGCAGTGCCGGACGGCGATGTTGCCAACTTTGCCGTGGTTGCCGTGCATGGCGGGAACGCCCCATGGCTGCATCTGGTCGACCTGGGAGGTTCGGGCGTCACGCGTGCAACGGTGACCACGATCGATCCCACGCGGTCACATGCGCGCATCGTATTCGACGGCGCTGCGGCGGAGCCGTTGCCTGGCAGCGAAGGCGCCGAATCGGTTCGCCGGCTGCTGGATTGCGCCGCGGTGATGCTGGCGTTCGAACAGGTTGGCTGCGCGCAGGCGGCGCTTGAGATGGCACGTGACTATGCGCGGGAACGCTACGCGTTCGGCCGCCCAATCGGCTCATTCCAGGCGATCAAGCACAAGCTGGCGGACGTCTACATCGCGGTTGAGCTGGCGCGCTCCAATGCGTATTACGGCGCCTGGGCGCTGCACAGCGATGCAGCCGAGTTGCCGATTGCCGCTTCGGTGGCGCGCATTTCCGCCTGCGATGCAGGCTGGCTTGCGTCGAAGGAGAATATCCAGACGCATGGCGGCATGGGCTTCACCTGGCAGATGGACTGCCAGTTCTATTACCGCCGCGCCAAGCTGCACGCGTTGGCGCTGGGCGGCACGCGGGAATGGAAGCAGCGGCTGATCGCGGAACTGCGCACGCGCAACACGATCGCACTGCCGACGGATTGAAGGTGCGGGCCTGCTGACAGGGTATCGGAACGAGTACAGGAGACGCGACATGGACTTCGAAGACTCCGCGGAAGAAGCGGCATTTCGTGCCGAGGCTCGCGCGTTCCTGGAAGCCAATGCCGAACGGCGCAAGCCAGGCGCGGTGGAAGGCTATCGCCGTGGCCAGGACGCACCCGGCGCGATGGAGCGCGCCAAGTCGTTCCAGCGCCGCAAGGCCGACGCAGGTTTCGTCGGCATCCACTGGCCGAAGGAATGGGGCGGTCGCGGCGGCACGCAGATCCAGAACGTCATATACAACCAGGAGGAAGCGCAGTTCGACGTGCTGTCCGGCATCTTCGGCATCGGCATCCACCTGGCCATGCCGACAATCTGCGTCTGCGGCACGCCGGAACAGCGCGACCGCTTCGTGCCGCCGGCAATGCGCGCGGACGAAGTCTGGTGCCAGTTGTTTTCGGAACCGTCGGGCGGATCCGATCTGGCCGCACTGCGCACGCGCGCCGAACGCGACGGCGACGGCTGGGTCATCAACGGCCAGAAGATCTGGAATTCCGGAGCGCACTACAGCGACTTCGGCATACTCGTCGCGCGCAGCGATGCCAATGTGCCGAAGCACGCAGGCCTGACGTTCTTCATCCTGGACATGAAATCGCCGGGTGTTGAAGTCCGGCCGATCCGCCAGCTTTCCGGTTCGGCGCATTTCAATGAGGTGTTCTTCACCAATGTCCGCATTCCGGACAACATGCGCATTGGCCCGGTGGGTGGCGGCTGGCGCGTTGCGCTGACCACGCTGATGAACGAACGGCACGGCATGCGCGATTCGCCCGGCCCGGATTTCCAGGAGCTGTTCACCCTGGCCAATCAGCTAGAACTGGAGGATGGGCTGGCGATCGACAACGCCGCCGTGCAGGAGAAGCTGGCGGACTTCTATGTCCGTTCGCAGGGGCTGAAATACACCAAATATCGCGGCATGACGGCACTGTCGCGCGGCGGCACGCCGGGACCGGAATCATCGATCATCAAGGTGGTGGCTGCCAACAAGCTGCAGGAGATCCTGTCCTATGGCCTGGATCTGATCGGCATGGCGGGACCGACGATGGGCGAGGATATGCCGGTCGCCGGCATCTTCGAAGAGGCTTTGCTATATTCCCCGGCGCTGCGCATCGCCGGCGGCACCGATGAGATCATGCGCAACATCATTGCCGAACGCGTGCTGGGTCTGCCGCAGGACGTGCGGGTGGACAAGGACGTGCCGTTCCGCGACGTGCCCACGGGAAGTCGCGGATGACGGAACACGCACTGGAAAGCTTCTTCTGGCCCAAATCCATCGCTGTTCTTGGCGCATCGCCGGACGTGCATCGCATCCGTGGCCGCCTGCTGCATCAACTGCGGGAAAACGGCTATCCCGGACGCATCCTGCCAATCAATCCAAGCTACCAGGAAATCGACGGCCTGCGCTGCTACTCATCGATTGGCGCGGTCGGCGAACCGATCGACCTCGCACTGGTGGCAATACCCGCCGCCAGTGTCGCATCGGCCTTGGAGGAATGCGCCAGGGCCGGCGTGAAAAACACGCTGATCATCAGCTCGGGTTTCGCCGAGGAAGGCGGTGCGGCCGGCGACATGCAGGCTGCGCTGGTCGAGGTGACAAAGCGCACCGGCATCCGTGCGTGCGGTCCCAACTGCGAAGGCTATTTCAACACACTCGGCAATATCGCCACCACCTTCAGCCCCACCGTCGAGGTGAAGGACGATGAAGGCCGCGTCCTTGCATCGGACCGCCGCGTCGGCGTGATTGCGCAATCCGGCGGCATCGGCTTCGCGCTGTTCAATCGCGGCAAGGCAGCGGGGATCGGCTTCTCCTACGTCATTTCCACCGGCAACGAAGCCGACCTCAACATGGCGGATTTCCTCGATTACATGGTCGAGGACAAGAACACTCACGCCGTCATGCTGTTCTGCGAAGCGGTGCGCGACGGTCCCGGATTCGTCGCCGCATTGGCGAAAGCGCGGACGCTGGGCAAGCCGATCATCGCCATCAAGATCGGTCGTTCCGTCGCTGGTTCGCGCGCATCCGCGTCGCATACCGCGTCGTTGTCCGGTTCCTATACCGCGTATCGCGCGGTGTTCGAGCGCTACGGCGTGATCGAGGCCGAAGACCCCGATGAAGCCGTCGCGATCGCCGGCGTGTTGCTGACCTGTCCGCCGCCGATGGGTCGCCGCGCCGGCATCATAACGCCGTCGGGTGGCGGTGGCGCGTGGATGGCGGATACGTTGTCAGCGCATGGATTGATCGTGCCGACCCTGTCGGGCGAAACGCAAGCGGCACTGCGGGCATTGATGCCGTCCTATGGCGCCTCGGGCAATCCGGTCGATGTGACCGCACAAGGTTCCAACACCGGTCCGGCAATGATGACGGTGATGGAGCAGCTTGCCGGATCAGACGAGTTGGACATGCTGGTGCTGATCACCTCGCTGACCAGCGAGACGCGGGTATCGCTGGATGCCCAGCGCGTGCGCGCGGTGGCGGCACGATGCGGCAAGCCGATGACGGTGTGGACCTATACGCTGCCGTCAGCGTTCGGGCGCGAGCAGGCGGCGGGCTGCGGCTTGTTCGTGCACAGCGATCTGCGCAACGTTGGCGTGGCGATGGGCAAGCTTGCCGACTATGCGGAAGCGTTGGCACGTCCCCTGCCCGCTTCGCCCGAAAGAACGAACGTCGCGCCACTGCCGCATAACCTGCCGAACATGCTGAGCGAATATCACGCCAAGGCTTTGCTGGCACCGTTCGGATTGCCCGAATCACGGGAGCGCCTTGCCACCACGGCGGCGGAGGCAGTGGAAGCTGCGGTCGCACTTGGATTTCCGGTCGCCATGAAGATCGCGTCGCCCGATCTGCCGCATAAGACCGAGGCCGGTGGTGTGATTCTCGGATTGCAGGGACAGCAGTCCGTCACAGCGGCATATGGGCAAATCGTCGCATCGGCGCGGCACTACCGGCCGACAGCGCGGATTGACGGCGTACTGGTGCAGAAGATGGCGCCAAAGGGCCACGAGTTGGTGATCGGCATGGTGAACGATGCTACCTTCGGACCTATCATGATGGTTGGACTTGGCGGCACCATGGTCGAGCTGATGGGCGACGTGGTACACCGACCGGCACCCGTCGATGTCGCCGAAGCGACCGACATGCTGCGCAGCCTGCGTTCCGCGAAGTTGCTGCAGGGTTTCCGCGGTGCCGACCCGATCGAGCTGACACCCGCTGCGGAATTGATCGCCAACCTCTCGCAGGCAGCGATCGCCTACCGTGACCGGATCGTGGAGATGGAATTCAATCCGGTAATCCTGCACGCGGACGGTTCGGGCCTGACGATTGCCGACGCGCTGATCACATTGAACGAATGATGCAAGAACACTGTCCCCGCACCAAAGCGCAGGGCGGAAAAGCGAAGCACATTGCGCCAGCATAAAACGGAAGAAGCCAATGTTCGAACTATCCGAAGAACACCGCATGCTGCAGGACCTGGTCGCGAAATTCATCGACCGGGATGTGATGCCGCTGGAAAAAGCTGTGCTTGCGCGTGAAACATCCGGAGAGAAATCCGCGCTTTCGGCCGAGGAGGAAGCGACCCTGCTGGGCAAGTGCCGGGAACTCGGCCTGTGGGGTCTCGACGTGCCGGAAGAATTCGGCGGCGCAAACCTGCCGACGGTCGCGCTGATCGGGGTGTACGAAGAACAGGGCCGCACCTGCGTGCCCTTCACCTTCCCGCCCGACAGCCCAAACCTGCACATGCTGATGGCCGTCTGCAATCCCGAACAACGCAGGAAATACCTGGAACCTTACGCACGCGGCGAAGCGCACTCCGCCATTGCGATCTCCGAGCCGAATGCCGGCGGCGATCCCGCGGGCATGACCACACGCGCGGTGCAGGACGGCGGCGACTGGGTGATCAATGGCCGGAAAATCTGGGTCAGCCGCGTGCCGCAGGCGGATTTCGTCATCGTCATGGCGCGCACCGGCGAAGGCAAGCGACACGAAGGCGTCACCGCCTTCATCGTCGAACACGGCACCAAGGGTTTCAACATCGAGCGCGAAATCCCGATGCTCGGCGGCCAGCGCACCTACGAACTGACGTTCGACGATTGTCGCATCCCGGAATCGCAGTTGCTGGGCCAGATCGGCCGAGGATTTGCACCGATGCAGTTGCGGCTGTCAGTGCGGCGCATCCAGATGGGTGCCTGGTGCGTCGGCATGACGCGCCGCGCGCTCGACATGATGATGGATCATGCCAAACAGCGCATCACATTCGGCCAGCGCCTGGCGGATCGGCAGGCGATCCAGTGGTGGATCGCCGAGGCGGCGATGAAGATCCATGCCTGCCGGCTGATGGTATACGATGCGGCGAGCAAAACCGATGCCGGCCGCGACGTCCGCACCGAGGCTTCCATGGTAAAGCTGTATGGCACCGAGATGGCCACCGAAACCATCGACCGCGCGATGCAGACTTTCGGCGCGATGGGCGTGGCCAAGGAACTGCCACTGCAGCTCATGGCGCAGAAGGTGCGGACCATGCGGGTCTACGAAGGCCCGTCCGAGGTTCATCGCATGGTGATCGCACGCCGCATGCTGAACGACCGCAGATAGGGAGGCTGCAACATGCCTATGCTCGATGGCAAAGTCGCAATCGTAACCGGCGCAAGCCGCGGTATCGGCCAGGCGATCGCTGAACTGTTCGCCGAGGAGGGTGCGAAAGTGGTGTGCGCCGCGCGCACGTTCCACGAAGGCGATCACCGCATGTTGGAAGGATCGCTGTCCCGTACTGTGGAATTGATCCGCGCCAAGGGTGGCGAGGCGAAGGCCGTCATCGCCGATGTATCCGCGGAAGAAGATTGCATCGGATTGGCGCAATCGGCGCGCGACTACGGCCCGATCGACATCCTGGTAAACAACGCGGCGCTCAGTTACTTCCAGCCGATCACAGAGCTGCAAACCAACCGCTGGTTTCGCGCATTCGCTGTCGACGTGCACGGGCCATTCATGCTGGCAAAGGAAGTCCTGAAGGACATGATTACCCGGCGCAGCGGTGCCATCGTCAATATCAGTTCCGGCGCGGCTATCGGCCCGGGACGCGGACCGTACACCGACAAGACTGTGCGCGGCGGCACGATGTACGGCGCGGTGAAGGCGGCACTGGAACGATTCACCCAAGGCCTGGCGCAGGAAGTCGCGCAATATGACGGCATCACGGTCGCCGCCGTATCACCGTCGCGCGTCGTGCCGACACCGGGCACCGTCTACCACAAGCTTGTCAGCGGCATGGACGATCCGAAAGGCGAACAACCGATCATGATGGCGCGCGCGGCGTTGCTGCTCGCCAGCGAACCGGCCGAGCGGGTCAATGGACGCGTGACCTATAGCCAGCAAATTCTGAAAGAATTCGGCTGGATCGACAAAGCTGTCGGGCGCGGCGTGGACAGTCCGGGATCAGGCTACTCGCAGGTGTGAGCAGGATCAGCCTCGCATGTCGGCGCGTGTTGCATAGCGCGTTTTTCATTGGGAGGAGATGCGGCGACGCGTCGCTGCACTTCTCGCGGTGACTGGGTGGGGGATTACAGGGCTGCCCTCAGCAGTTCCACCGACTTGCGCATACCGTCGATGGGCGGCAGCAGCAGATCCTCGTGCTCGATAGAGAGCACATCGTCATAACCGACCAGACGCAGCAGCGAACAGAATTCGCGCCACCACAGCAGATCGTGGCCATAGCCCAGCGTGACATAGCTCCATGACCGGTCGAGCAGCCGATCGGTTGCTTTGGTATCTATCAAACCGTTGACCGCCGCCCTGCCCGGATCGATCCGCGTATCTTTCGCATGCACGTGATAGATCGCCGGCGCCAGTATGCGCGTCGCGGCAAGCGGATCGGCGCCCATCCAGAACAGGTGACTGGGATCGAAGTTTGCACCCACCACCGGCCCGACGGCATCGCGCAGCCGAAACAAGGTTTCCACGTTATACACGTTCTGCTGGCCATGCAGTTCCAGACACAGCCTGCTGACACCAGCCGACTTCGCCTCTGCCACCAGGCCTTGCCAGTACGGGATCAGCACCTCATCCCACTGCCAGGCCAGCACGCGCGCCGCTTCGGGCGGCCACGCCGTGGTGACCCAATTGGCATTCGCATCGCCCGGGCCACCAGGACAGCCCGACATCATCACCACACGCTCCACGCCAAGCATACCCGCCAGCCGGATCGTCTACGAGGTAATCGCCTGATGCTGCCTGCCCAGTTCGCCCGGATGCAACGGATTGCCGGAGCAGTTCAGCGCACTCAAGGCAATGCCGTGGCCGCGCAGCCTGGTCATGAACTCGTCGCGTGCCGTCTTGCTGTCCAGCAGAGCGTCCAGCTTCACATGCGGCGCGCTTGACCAGTTGCCGCACGGAAACTCCAGCATCTCGATACCAAGTTCCGCCGTGGTACGAAGCAACTCATCGAACGACAGATGGCCCAGACTGTCGGTCACCATGCCGATGCGCATCGTTTGCCTCCTGTTAGTGTCACAGCTTCACTGCCTGCCCGGTCTTTGCAGACTCGGTCGCCGCATCGGCAAGCAGCAGCGCCTTCAGTCCATCCTCACCATCGGGTTTCGGTGCCTTGCCCGACGCCACCGCGGTAATGAATGCATCCAGCTCGTTGCGATACGCCGCGGCATAGCGTTCCAGGAAGAACGGCAGCACGGGGTCACTCGTGAAGCCGGCATCGGTCGCCAGTTCCACCGTCGTCGCGATCACGTTGCCTGCGCGCAGCAGCCCCTTCGCGCCATGTGCCTCGATCCGCTGATCGTAGCCGTAGGTTGCCCGCCGCGAGTTGGAAATCTGGCACAATCTGCCGCCGGCGGTACGCAGCGTCACCACGGCAGTATCCACATCCCCGGCAGCTTCGATCGCCGGATCCACCAGGCAGGACGCGGCGGCATGCAGCTCCTGCGGCTCCTCGTTCAACAGGAATCGCGCCATGTCCAGATCATGGATCATCATGTCGCGGAACAGTCCGCCAGACGTTGCGACATAGGCCGGCGGCGGCGGCGAGGGATCGCGGCTGATAATGGTCAATAGCTCCAGAGAGCCGATCTCCCCGGCATCCATGCGGCGTTTCAACGTCGAAAAATGCGGATCGAAGCGGCGGTTGAATCCCACCATCAGCACAACGCCGGCACGTCGCACCGCAGCCAGACACGCACGCACCCGATCCGCGGACAGATCGATCGGCTTTTCGCAGAAGATCGCGCGACCGGCTGCGGCAGCGCGTTCGATATAGTCGGCATGGGTGGGTGTCGGCGAACCGATGAGCACGGCATCCGCGGCAAAAGCCGCATCCAGCGACAGCGCGCGTACACCGCACTCTTCCGCCAGACCTGCCGCCGCCGCTGCGTCCACATCGGCCACACCAGCAAGGCGCGCACCGGCATGGGCGGCGATGTTGCGTGCATGGATCCGGCCGATGCGACCCGCACCGACCACGGCAATGCTCAACATCGCGACACCCTCCCCATTGCGACCATGCCGTGGGACAATAACAGCAGAATTGCTGGTTGGCAGGAGGGAGAACGCAAGAATGGCCACGATCCGACTGACCATGGCGCAGGCGCTGGTGCGCTATCTGGCGGCGCAACAGACCGAATGCGACGGTCGGCCCATGGCACTGTTCGGTGGCGTCTGGGCGATCTTCGGCCATGGCAACGTCGCCGGCATGGGTGAGGCGCTTCATGCACACCGCGCAAGTCTGCCGACATATCGCGCGCATAACGAACAGGCCATGACATTGGCTGCGATTGCTTACGCCAAGGCGCTGCATCGGCGACGAATGATGGCGTGCACCACGTCGATCGGACCCGGCGCCACCAACATGATCACCGCGGCAGCGGTGGC
>DATKFJ010000241.1:0-6891 GCA_035511435.1 Acetobacteraceae bacterium
CGCAGGGTGACAACGCACCGCTCAATCAGGTGCTGCTGCAGGCTCCGGGCGTGGCGCAGGATAGTTTCGGCCAGATCCATCTCCGCGGCGATCATGCCAACGTGCAGTATCGGATCAACGGCGTGGAATTGCCGGAGGGGCATTCCGTGTTCGGGCAAGCGCTGCAATCCCGTTTCGCCAGCAGCATGTCGCTGATCGCTGGCGCGCTGCCGGCCCAGTACGGACTGCAGACAGCCGGCGTGGTCGACATCCAGACCAAGACCGGCATCAGCGATCCGGGTTTCGCGTTGTCGATGTATGGCGGCAGTTGGGATTCGCCGAAGCCAAGCTTCGAGTATGGTGGCCACGCCGGTCCAGTGGGAAAGGATATCGTTTCAGCGCAGTTCAATTTTTCACCGGAGGAGTTGGCATTCATCAGCCAGGGCTTCATCCATCTCGATCATGACCAGACGTGGACTGCGTCTGCTGGCGCAGCCTAACCCTGCACAAGAATACCAACCATCCAACTCGTTTCTCCGTGGACGGGTTCGTGTAGAGCGGCCCGCGTGCCACGGTCGGAGTGGCTCCGAACGGCGTCTCGTTGCCAACCTACGGGGTGGTCAATCTTTCTGCCGTGCAGAAGCTCGATACCGGCGTGGGCAACGGCACGGAACTGCGGCTCGATGTGCTGAATGTGGGTGATACCATATATGAAATTCGCAACGGCACCGGGGTTGGCGTCGGCGCCCCGCAGTTTGGCCTGCGCCGCACCATCCTGGCTGGGGTGACCCAACGCTTCTCAGCGCGATTCGCCTCCGCGGCAAAAATCGCCTTCCGTCCGCCTGGGCGTCGCCGTAACATGCTCGCAATCCAGTTCGGCCAACGAGGGTGAGTGGCAATCTGATGGATGTGACGATTTGTCCGGTGCTATACGGCTTGGCACACATGTCGGGGATTTATGCCGATGTTGTGCGCGGGTCTGCCCGGACCGGCGCCGCATGTGGTGCGGCCATCTCGCACCCGATTTCCTTTTATGCCGTGGCAGCATTGCGACTGGTTGCCTGATTGCCCCGGGTCCCCAGCAATCGACCCAAGCGCGCGGCGCGCCAAACAGCGCGCGTGGACGCCGTGCGGGTCAAGGGGTATCCGTACGCCTTCCACATCGCGCTTGACGGCAACGGCATCAACGGCCTGGAAGGTATGGCCGGTGTCTGCCTGTTGCTGTTCGACCCGATCGATAATCGCCATGCGTACAAGATCGTCTATTACGACGGTGTCGCCGGTGGCCACGCAGTATCAGTCAATCCTTCAGGCACCGTCGGTTATCTTGGCAATGCCGGTCAGCATTTGCTATTCTACGACGCACAGACATTAGCGGAAATCAACCGCATTTCCACCCTGCGCTTCGAAACGGCGCGTACCTCGCTGCAAGGCAGCACCCATGTCGTCTGGTTGTCGGACGACGAAATCGTCACGGCGATCGGCGACCATTTCTACGCATTCAAGCTCGGTGATCTGGAAAAGCCACGGCGTCTGGTGCGGCATGGCGTGAAGCTGCCACACGGCATGAAGCGGACGGCATCCGGCCGTTATATCGTGTACGGCTCGATGGACAATCCTGCCGATGGCGAGGCGGGTGAGGCGCGGCATGTCGGCATTTGGGACCGCCAGGACAACAAGGTCACGGTGCTGCAATTGCCCGCGACCTGTTGGCATGTCGCCATTCACCCGAAGGAGGATATCTTCTACGCGGTGTCATTTCGCGTCGCGCCGCAGGATTATCGCGATTACCACGAATGGGGGATGGCATTCTTAAAGGAATACGCGTTCGAGATCGATGCCCGGCAGAAGCGTGTGCGCCGCCACTGGGCAGCCGGGCGCGAGATTCCCGCACACATCAACTCCGACGTAACGCTATCCGACCGCGAGCTGATCTTCTGCAATGGCGGCAGCCAGACAATCATCGCGATCGAACTCGACAATTTTTCCCGTTTTCGCATCATCGACGAAAAGCCCGACCTCGCTGCACATCTGGCGCGCCCGCGCGAAGTTGCAACTCAGGTCTATGACGCTTTTGCGCGGGGAAGTTTCGGCACCAACAGCCGGCACTTTCTTGGGGCGTTGCGGGTGAGCCGGTTCAGCCTGCTGGATTCAGTCTATGCCTGCCAACTCTCCGCCGATCAATCGCTGCTTTTTACCGCCAATCGCGGGCTCAACTGTATCACGATCTATGATTATCCCACGGGTGAAGTTCGTATCCGCATCCCCATGCCGGAACTGCAGGCATATCTACCGTGGCTGTCTCCTCTTGCCGACCCGCGGCTGGGCTTTCACCACAGCATGCTGATCGGCTAAGCGGAACAACGGATAATCACGGACCGAATGTGGCTGCCGCCTCTATCACACTGCGAAAATTGCGCGGGATTTCCGTGGTCACGATCGATTCAAGAAAGCCCGACAGCAATGTCTCGACGCTACCCAGGGAGCCACCCAGCATGCCGGGCTTCAGGTCCAGCCCACCTTCAAACGTCACTCTGGCGCCATTTCCCGCCATTGCCGCTACGAAAATCGTCTGCCCCGAACAGGCGATATAGTCAGTCAGGAAATCCGGTTCGATCGTCCACGAGCAGGTGTAGGTAGCGGCATCCCAACGATTCCGATCGATCCAACTCAGTTCGTCGGTTTTCAGGACTGATCGAAGCATGGCTGGCACCGATTGCCGTACGCGCCATTGGTTCACAATATGCACAACCCCGTCGGCACTCACTGTCCTCTCGATCTGTCTGATTTCCTCAATATCGGCGATACGTCCGGAGAAATCCACCAGATGATCGCGCATGATCGTCCAAAGTTCCTGATGGGGACGCTTGAGTACAACGAGACTGCGAAAGGTCTTCATGGTTGCTCTGCCCGAATGGAAGCGGCACGGAAGCGGTAGATGTCGCCAGTCAGGTGCATGCCGATCCTGACCTCGCGCGAAACGTGCGACGACGCCGCGAGCCAGGATATCGTCTCCACCAAGGCGTCACGCGCGGGGATCGGTGCATAGCCGAGACCTGCTGCCTTGACATGCGAATACCAATAATGACGCCCCACCATCGAAGCCTGCTCACGACTCGATAATGCAGCGTGTCCGGTCATGGCGCCACGCAGTTCTTCTGCCGTTGCTGCCAGAAATGCGGCGGTGTGATTGAGCTCCAGCCTGGGGGGCGCCACGCCCGCCAGTTCGGCGATGGTCGTGTGGATTTGCCGCCAGGTGAGGTTCTGCGATCCGAGCAAATAGCTTTCTCCCGTGGCGCCGTGTTCGGCAATGAGCAAGTGTCCGAGCGCAACATCGCGCGCGGCTACAATGTTGCAACCACCCGGGAAAGTACAGCCGAACGGATCAGCCAGATAGGCAACGATCAGACCGTTGCTGGGACCCAGACGGGAACTCGTGGGGCCCATCGTCATCGTCGGGCACGCGAGCCTAACGTCCAGTTGCAGCCTGTCGCCGAGTTCCACCGTGCGACGGTGCTGCGCAATTTTCGCCTCGGCATAGGGTGATTCGCCAATGCCATTTGTGATGCCCTCGCGTTCGTTGATAACTGTGCCGTCCACACGATATCCAAATACCACGGACGACGACGTCACGACGATCTTGCGAACACCCATTCGCGCGCAGCTTCGCAGCATATTGTCGCTTCCGGCGACTGCCGTCCGGTGCAATGCAGCCGAACTGATGCCGGTATAGGCAAAATGCGCCGCGGCATGAAAAACCATGTCGCAGTCCGCGCACGCCGCATCGAGCCGACGGTCTGCCTGCAGCACATCGGCAGCGATGATCACCGCGGGATGCAAGGCAAGCGCATCGAGCCGGCTGGTTTCACGCACCATGGCGCGGACTTCGTGCCCATGGCTCAACAGGAGCTGGACCAGATGTGCGCCTATCAGACCAGATGCTCCGGTTACCAGGGCTCTCATTCGACCTGGCCGAACTGCGTCAGGTCGTGTTGCGCGGCGTCGCGGAATCCAGTGACGAACCGTGCGAACTCCGCGATCCAGCGATCCAGCTCCAACGCCGGCGTCTCCATGGTCAAAGGCGACGACGACGCGGGCGTTATATGGACAAACCCATCGGCGTCGATCCGGCGGCGGCCATCGGGTGTGGCCGACCCCGACCGCTCTGTCATGCGTTGCACCAATGGCATCATGATCTCGCCAATCCGCTGCAGCAATGGCATGAGCTGTTCCATTGCGGGGGGCGCGGGTTCGTCCACCGGCCGGCCGATGCGGATTTCCCGACCTTCGACCAGCGCCTCGAAATTCGCCATGGTCCGATCGAAGAACGTGCTGTAGGCATGCGTGACCAGCATCGATTTGATGGCGGGAACCAGATTCAAATCGAATACCTGCCAGAACAGCGGCAGGGTGAACAACTGGCGGCCGATGATGGTAACGCGCGTTCCTTCAGCCGCCTGCTCGAACGTCGCGATGCCATCATCGTGGGTGGCGGAGCCGTTCTCGCTGGCGATTGTCTTCCAATACAGCCGGCGGCGGTCGGCACTGTACTCGACAACTTCCAGCTTGCTGACATCGATTGGCTGGCCCCGGTAAAGCACCAGGTAGTTCGGCTGCGGCAGGTAGATGTTGCGTTCTGCCTGGCGGACAGGACGACCCTCCTGATCGTGCCCGAGCGGAACCACCACGCCGCCCAGGTAGTCATTCATGAACTGGATCGTACGAGCGATATCGACCCGCGCTACGAATAGTCGGTAGTCGATCGGCAATATTCTGGTGTAGTAGAAAACCACGGCGTCCTCGATATATCGCCAACGGAGTTCGCTTGACACCTGGGGCGCGATTGCTGCGATCGCTTCCAGTCGCAGCAGTTCAGCCACCAAGGTGTTGAACGCTTCGTCGGGCACAGCATCGATGTCGATGCCCAGTGGAACCGCGTGCTGGCGCAGCGCGTCCTTGTTGAACAGCGTTCGATACGATTCGATGGATTGGCCAATCAGTCCAAGCAGCACGTCCGCAATCATCATCAGCCAGTTTCCGGCACCGTCAGCGCCGGCGTCAGCGAAGAATTCCGCCAGCGCGGCGTTAATTCGCGCATCGAGCGGATGTTTGATTGGAAACAGCTCCGGATCGAGTCGCTGGAGCCACGGTTCAACAAGGCGATCGAGTGTATCGGCATTGCTGCGCATTCGTGCCGTCCGCAACCGTAGTGCCGGAACGTTCGTCCAGTTGGCATACGGCCCCAGTTTGCCCGCAACGGCATAATGCGTTGGCAATGGGTGTGCATGCAGAATACGCGCAAAAATTGGTGACGTTGCCGGATCGAGGCCCATCTTCAGCGCACCGATATAATCGGCGAGAACAACATCGGTGGCGGCGATCAGTGTTCCGGTGCTGACCGGTTCAGGTGCGCGCCGGCCGGCAGCGCCATGAGCGCTGACGATGGCATCGATCAGACAAAACCGCACGGGCGCCGCTGCCAGCAGCGCGGCGACAACATCGCCCGGATGGCGGCGTTTGCGATAGTGCAGGTCCTTGTCGGGCAGCGGCAGCACGCCGATCAGTGTGTCGAGGCATAGTGAGTAGCCGGCTGTCTCGTCCGTGCGGTTCTTGGTGAAGACGATACGGAGATCGGCGTCGAGCCAGATGCGTGAGATGCCGCTATCGTGCAGAATACTATCGGAAGGAAACGCAGTTCCGTCCGGGGCGTCGGCAAGATCGACGATGTCGTAGCAACGGCCCTTCGGCGTGGTGAAGCGGTATCCGAGCAAATCGGTCAATGCGTAGATGTCGCGGTTCTCTGCCCATAGCGCGCTGCTGTCGGATGTTCCGACAATCGCTACGTTGCTGAAACCGCGATCGTGCAGCAGGTCGATCAGCGTTTCGACCAGAGTGGGATCCGTGATTGACGGTGAAGCGATGGTGAATCCGGCAAGTTCGGGTTTGATGACGATGCTGAAGCCGGCCGCGGCCCGGTCGGCCAGCGCCTGCGTCAATATTTCCCAAAGGCCGCCGCGGTCGAGTGCTGTTGCCAATTTGTCGGTTGGTGACAGACACTCGTCGTCAACAATGGCGACCTTGCGAATGTCCTGGTTGGGGTTCGTCAGCGGCGCCCCCGCTGTGCCGGTTTGCCGGCTGGGGCTGCATCCTTCGTCGATTCACCTTCCGGGCGGACAACCTTGGCGCCAGGCATCGTCAGCAGCCATGAGTAAATGGTGACCTCCGCGCGGACCAGGGTCCAGTAGGTATGCGCGGCTTCCCTGATGTAGAGGTCGCTGGACTCCTTGACCAGTTCCGACCAGCCAATCTCGCTTTCACCGAAACGGTGCAAAGCCTTGCCGTAATTGCTGTATGCCAGTCCCTGATGGACCGCGATCTCTCGCGATACGCGGGTTGCTTCGTCCAGCAAAGCGGTGGTTGACCACGGCATGGCCCGGCATCCCATAGGGCAGGTAGCCAGCCTAGCAAGTCCCGTGCGACACATCCAGCGCGTCGCGCCAAATTGCGGTGGCACGACCGGTATCGTAGAAACAGGGCACTATTCTTGGCGGCAAATCGATAGGGGATGACATCATGATCAGAACCGGCGCGCAGTATCTGGACTCCTTGCGTGACGGCCGTCAGGTCTGGATCAACGGCGAACGTGTAACCGACGTGACGACACATCCGTCATTCCGCCCGATCGTTTCGCTGCGCGCGAGGCTTTATGACATGGCGCACGAAGCGCAGCACAGTGCAGCAATGTCCTATGTTGACGACGCTAGCGGCGAACGCTGCAACCTGGCCTTGAAGCTGCCGAAGACGCAGCAGGACTGGTGGGGCAAGCGCGCCTACGTCGACGCACAACTCAACGAGGTTGGCGGCGTCGTGGTGCGGGTTGGTGACGAGACGATCGGCGAACTGTGGTCGCTG
>DATKFJ010000242.1:0-6709 GCA_035511435.1 Acetobacteraceae bacterium
GCATCTGACTGCCAGCACCCCGATCGTGGTGTTCGCGCACGTGCCGTTGTGGACGGTGTATGCCGATTGGGGCTGGGGCACCGCCGATAGTGGGCAGGCACTGAGCTACCTGAAGAAGTTCGGCTCGGTCACCGTGCTGAATGGGCACATCCACCAGACGATGCAGAAGGTGGAAGGACATGTCGCCTTCCACACCGTATGCTCCACCGCCTTCCCCCAGCCGGCACCGGGTACGGCGAAGAGTCCGGGGCCGATGCTGGTGCCGGCAGCCGAGTTGAAACAACATCTCGGCATCGCACGCGTGAGTTTGGTGTCGGCGAACGCGCCATTGGCCATTGTCGATACACATCTGGCGAGCTGAAGGAGCGACCATGAGCGACAGTCAGGAGCTGGGTGGCTGCGCCCGGCGCTCTCTGCTGCGCCGCGCGTTGGGCGTGGGCATCGTGACGTTGATCGGTGCCGGCGCGCGCAACGCCATCGCGGACCAGGTGAAGATCACAATCGACAATTTCACCTTCTCTCCCGCTTTGATGATCACAAGCGTCGGCAGCACGGTGACTTGGGTCAACGAGGATGACACGATTCACAGCATCGTCTGCCCGACGTTGAACATTAAGTCGCAGCCGTTGGACACGGACGACACGTTCTCACATCTGTTCGATAAGCCCGGCATGTACGACTACGTGTGCGGCCTGCATCCGCATATGCATGGCCAGGTTCTGGTGCAGTAATGCAATGGAAGACTTCCCCTGCCGTTATGGGAGGGGATAGCGGGATGGGGTCGTTCACACGCCACATCGGCGGGTGCATGACCCCTCCCAGCCTGCCGCAGGGGGAGGGGCGAGAAGTCGCGGGGTCAGCTTATACTGTTGGCGTTCCGTAATGTCGCAATACGCTCCGCCGAATAACCGAGTGCCGACAGGATCGCATCGGTGTGCTCGCCCGCGCCGGGCG
Source organism: Acetobacteraceae bacterium (assembly GCA_035511435.1). Taxonomy (GTDB): domain Bacteria; phylum Pseudomonadota; class Alphaproteobacteria; order Acetobacterales; family Acetobacteraceae; genus JAMXLO01. The sequence goes on from DATKFJ010000242.1 coordinate 955, forward strand.
GCTGCATACGCAACGCCGGCGCCTCATCGTCGATGCAGAACGGCAGACCGGGAAGCTTCGCCACATTGCCCTTCGGCATTCGCACCGCCAACGCGCGACCGAACGCATTGAGCTGCGGATCATCGAACAGATCGGACGGCGTGCGCACCGGTGAGAATGGAATATTCGCTGCATCCATGATCCGCTCCAGATCGCCAATGGCGTAGCCAAGCACAATTGCCGCGACGATCTCGCGCAGTGCGGGGCGATTCCTCACGCGGTCCGCATTCGTGGTGAAGCGTTCATCCGCCAGCAGATCGCCGCGATCGAATTGCGCGCAGAATGCATGCCAGTGATTATCCGACGTGATGCCGATGAACAGCTTCTCGCCGTTCAGAGTAGGGAAGGTTTCGTATATGCCCCAGGCGCCGCTGCGCGCGGGCATCGGTGGTGATGGCGTACCAGTGGCAGCTTCACCCGCCATGTGCTGTCCCACCAGGAACGCGGACGATTCATACAGCGCGCTGGTGATCTTGCGGCCTTGCCCGTCCTGGTCGCGCTGCCGCAGCGCCGCGAGCAGCGCCAGTGAACCCATCACGCCGCCCATGATGTCGATCACCGATGATCCGGCGCGCAGCGGCTGGCCCGGCGGCCCCGTCATGTACGCCAGTCCGGTCATGTACTGGGCAATCTCGTCGAGCGAGGGACGATGCTCGTAAGGTCCGGGCAGAAAACCCTTCAGCGCACAGTAGATCAAGCGCGGGTTGAGCGCATGCACCGCATCCCAGCCAAGCCCAAGCCGATCCATGGTGCCAGGCCCGAAATTCTCGATCAACGCATCGGCATTGCGCACAAGGTCCTGCGCCACGGCCAATCCATCGGGCGATTTCAGATCGATGCAGATGCAGCGTTTGTTGCGGTTGAAATACGCGAAGAACCCTGTGGCGAAACCATGCAGCCTGCGCGTGCGGTCGCCGTCCGGTGCAGGCTCCACGCGGATCACATCGGCGCCGAGATCTGCAAGCACAACGCCGCAGGTTGGCCCCATCACGGTGTGACTGAATTCGAGAATCACAAGGTCCGAAAGCGGCAGGATCGCCATCGCAATCAATCCCCGATCAAATCGAACAGCATCTCGGCATTGGGCGGCACGGTCAGACCGGCCGCGGCCGCAGTCAACTCACGCATCGCGTCGCTGGTGCGAAACCGATCGAGATCGTCCAGGCTGTCCCACAGCGTAACCACCTGGTACTCGCCATCCGCACCGTGCTCGTGCAGACGCCAAACGCCACGACATCCGGGCTGCCGACGCATGCCGGGAAAGCCGATGTCGGTGGTGAATCGCAGCCAGTCATCCCGCCGATCCGGCACCACCCGCATCGTCAAAACTCGAATCAACATGACAAATCCCTCGCCTCGCGGATGTGAACCTTGGTCAAGCTACAATGCGCGCCTGTCAACCCGGTCTCGCCAGGCGCGCAGGATCGCCGCGCGGAATGATCACGCGGTCACCGACATGATAACCGGCATCGTTGACCTGCACGATGGAGATAACGTTGCCATCGTCGGTGCGCACGATGAATTCCGTGACAGGCATTGATGCAGCCGTACTCTTGCCGCTGTCGTTAACGCTGCTGACGTTCACCGTATTTGCCGCGCTGGCATCCGCCAGAAGAACTGCGCGCCATGCTGGCGGGTTGGCTTGTGCAGGCACCAGTCGCATCGATAAAATGGTGCCTATACTGGCAACGACAGGTCGGCCAACCACTGCCGGCGACGCGGATGCAGCGATTTTTGTCGATGCGCAGCCTGCGGTGCCGGCAACAATCGCAAGGCACGCGCACGCCATCAACAGTCGCAAATTTCTCCCCCTCCGCAGCGGATTTCCTGCGCCAATGTAGCGTGCGCCGCGGCGCGAGCGGAAGCGATGATGCAACACTCCCGACATTACTCCTGTGACGTGATTCCATGCCGCGCTAACCCGCCTATCGAGATGATCTTGCATGGAACAGCGATCTAGGATAATGGGTTAAGGACGATTCCTGACTAGTTACCTGAGCGACGGCCGACCGGCCGCCGTGCCCTCCGGCCATTGGGGCCGCGCCACGACGACGGAGGTTTGCCTCGGATGACTCGACCCAGCCGTTCCGACGACCCATCCAGGTCGCACACTGCCTTGTTTCGTGCGGCTTCCAGTTGCGTGCTGCTCGCCATGCTCGCGGCGTGTGCCAGTCAGGGGCCGAGTACCACGGCCACACAAGAGACGGCGCGTTACCTTGCGCATGCCCGTGGCAACTATCGTCCACCTGGTCCGCCAGAGGATCCGTGGGGTCCCTATATCAGCGAGGCCGCCAAGCGGTACGATGTGCCGGATCTCTGGATTCGCTCCGTGATGCGCGTCGAGTCGGGTGGCAACGAATACCTCAATGGTCAGTTGATCACCTCCGGCGCCGGCGCCATGGGGCTGATGCAGGTGATGCCGGAGACGTACGAAGAGCTGCGCAGCCAATACAATCTTGGCGACGATCCGTTCGATCCGCACGACAACATCATGGCCGGCACCGCCTACCTGCGCGAGATGTACGACATCTACGGATCACCCGGATTTCTTGCCGCCTACAACGCAGGCCCTCGTCGGCTCGACGACTATCTGAGCAACAACCGGCCACTGCCGGACGAGACGCGGCGCTATGTAGCGATGATCGGGCCCAATATCGTGGGCAGCTATCCGGTCAATCGCTCGCCGGCCGAAGACTATGCGATGAATGCGTTGCCGATCGACATTCCGCCTGGGCAGCGCTATGGCCGCGCGATCCAGTTGGCAAGCAACCGTGGCAGTGGCGGTCGTGTGCCGATGCGCGGCCCGATCGAGGTCGCCCAATTGCCCAATCCGCCGCGTCCGGTCGCACTGCCGGCGCCGCAGCAATACGCCATGGTGCTGCCCCCGCCGGCGCCGCCGCGTGGTGGCTTCCGGCTGATCCAGCAGGCGGTCGCCGAGCCCGTGCCGATGCGGCATATAGGATCGCTGGCCGGCGCTTGGGGTGTCCAGGTCGGTGCCTATTCCAACGAAGGCCTGGCCCGTGCTGCGATCACCACTGCGCGCGAGCACGCGGCAGCCGAGCTCGCGGTGTCGCATGTCAGCGTCGCCGGCGTACATCAGTCGCATGGTCTGCTGTATCGCGCGCGACTGATGGGTTTGTCGCGTGAAGCCGCTGTGCAGGCCTGCGAGCGACTCGTGCATGGCCACACAAGCTGCATGGTGCTGTCGCCGGAGTCGCAGCTATAGCACTGATGTCGTCACAAGGATGACGGAACGCGCTGCGCTTCTTTTCGCCTCGTGCTCGGTTGCACAGACGCATATGATCGGGCGAAAACGCACAGCGCGGTCCGCCGATCCAGCTAAGCTCTACGGTGCGCCGAGCAGCCTTGCATAGGCGGTCCTCGCGTCGGTAAATCCGCCAGCGATCAGTCCGTCGAGATAGCGTTCGGTGGCCGGACGCAATGCATCGTGCCACTGCGCGAGCACGCCCGCTCCCGGCACGATGATCTCTTGCCCAGGCCCGGAGGCGCCGTCGCGCACCGGCTCGTCCCACTCGTTCCATAGCCGGCCGAAGCGCGCAACGAGTGCGTCGTTGGATAAATCATCGATCGCCGAACGAATGTCCGTGGGCAGGGCTGCAAACTTCTGCTTGTTCATCACCACGAAGAACACCGAGGTATAGAATGCGATATCAGTGTGGAACTTCATGTAATCGTTGAAGCCGGGCAGCGGATTGCCCCAGTTTGTGACGATGCCGTCGATTCTGCCGGCCTGCACCGCCGGCATGACATCGTTCACCTGTAGCACTTCCGGCACCGCGCCGATCGACTCCAGTGCCACAGCCACGGTCTTGTTTGGCGCGCGCAACCGCACGCCCTTGAGGTCCGCCGGTCCGACGATACGTTTCGTCGCCGTGTGGATCAGGCCGGGGTTCTGCACGAACAACGCAAGGACCTTGTAGTCCTGGAACTCGTTGCCCAGCACGCCGTCCTTGTACAGCAACCACAACGCACGCGATCCACTTTGCGCGTCGCGCACGACGAACGGCAGTTCAACGATGGAGCTGCGTGGAAAGCGATCGCCTTCCGCGCCACGCAGCCCAAGCGCGATGTCGATCGAGCCGTCCTTGACCTGCGTTGCCTGTTTCGTCACTTCGCCGAACGGCGAGGCAGCGTTGTAAATCTCGACCTTCACCTTGCCGCCGGTTCTGGTTTCCAGCTCCCTGGCCCAGGGCTGCGCGAAATCGACCTGGAAGAAGCTGTTCGGTCCGAGGAAATGGCTAAGCGTCAGCGTGATCGGCTGCTGCGCCTCGGCAGATGCCAAAAAACTGTTCGTGGCCAACAGAACGAGCCACGCGGACATGGCGAGACGCATATGTGGGTTCCTGACCAGTGCAGCACCGAACCATCGGCACGGCTTGACTTGCCGCAGTCAGTCGCCGGGGTCAAACTGCCTGCAACGGGACATCAGAAGCCTGCTCATCGTCTCACCGGGGAATGTCGAAGATCATGCCTGACTCCAGATTTGCCAGTCTCACGCCGCTGTTCGCGCCACGCTCGGTTGCCGTGCTGGGGGCCTCCAGCGATCCCACGCGCATCAGCGGGCGGCCCATCGCCTATATGAAGGCGCAGGGCTACCAGGGCGCGTTGTATCCGATCAATCCGAACCGCGCCGAGGTGCAGGGGCTGAAGGCATATGCGTCGGTTGCAGATCTTCCGGAAGCGCCGGACGTCGCCATCGTCGCGATCGCGGCCGAAATCGCCGAGAAGTCCGTGGCCGATCTTGCGGCGCGCGGCGTGAAGGCGGTGGTGATGTTCACTGCGGGCTTCGCCGAAATGGACCAGGCGGGAGAGGCCGCGCAGGACCGCATGGTCGCGGTTGCTCGTGCGCACGGCATGCGAATCCTGGGTCCCAATTGCCTCGGCGTGTTCGACGCGCGCACGGCCTACTACGCGACATTCTCATCATCGTTCGACAGCGGCTGGCCGGTGTCGGGCCGCATCGGCATCGCATCGCAATCGGGCGCGTATGGCACACATCTCTACACGTTGGCGCGCAACCGCGGGATCGGCGCGTCGCTGTGCATAATGACCGGCAACGAAGCCGATGTGACGGTGGGCGAGTGCATTGGCTGGCTCGCGGAAAATCCCGAAGTGGATGTGATTGCAGTGTACGCCGAGGGAATTCGTGAATCGGCCGGACTGATTGCGGCGTTCGAGGCGGCGCGCGCGGCGAAGAAGCCGATCATCATGCAGAAGGTCGGCCGCAGCGAACTCGGCACCAAGGCAGCGAAGTCGCACACCGCGTCGATTGCCGGCGATGATGCGGTGACCGAAGCGGTGATGGCCGAATTCGGCGTGGTGCGCGCGCGTAACTCGGAAGAGATGCTGGACATCGCGCACACCGCGACGAGGCGGATTTATCCCGTGCGCAATACACTGGGTGTGATCACCGTGTCGGGCGGCGCTGGCGTGCTGATGAGCGACGTGGCGGAGAGTGTCGGCTTGGCGATGCCGGAAATGCCGATGGCGACGCAGCAGGAATTGCGCGCCCTGGTGCCGTTCTGTGCCCCGCGCAATCCGGTGGATGCGACGGCGCAGGTTAGCAACGATGTGACGCTGATCAACAAGTTCACCGATGCGATGATCGGCGAAGGTGGCTATGCGTCCGTGCTTGGCTTCTTCAGCATGACGGCATCGTCGCGCCGCTGGCCGTTGATCCGCGAGCAGCTCAATC
>DATKFJ010000243.1:0-5567 GCA_035511435.1 Acetobacteraceae bacterium
TCTGGACAGACCTGCCTTAGACATTCGGGCAAAATTCGACCATATTGGTCGAAGATGGATTCCTCTGATTGCGTGAATCCTTGCTGGGCAGCAACCTCATCCATCTTGGCTTGTAGCGCCTTTAAGACGTGGTCGGCTTGCGAACCCCCACCCTGAACGTAGTGTCTGAACAGTCGCGCTAACGACCTTTCCTGGCCGAGAAGGATCGGGTGCGTCTTCTCCCAATCCTGCCTTCGCTTCTCAAGGATACGGTCAGCGGACGGCGAAGCAAGGCGCATACTTCATCCCTTGGCTGGCGACGATACATGCCATAGCGGCCCAACTTGCTAGTTGTCTACCAACGCTCGGAAGCTCTTGCGTCGCCGACGATTAGGCATCGCCGTGCGGCCAGGCCTCAACGGCCCGGGCAGTCTCTACGCCATCATCGCCGCGAGCCCTCAGGTTTCGCAGGCGCACCGCGCAAACCGTCGGGCTAAATGCGACCGGCTCACACGTCTCCCGATTGAAGGACCGCACCTGCGGCACCCCTTCGAGCCGGACAATGCCAGAAAACACGAGCTTATCCATCGCCAACCGCGCATCTAGCCGCCACCGATTTTCGGGATAAGCACGATCTCGCTCTCCGGGCGCAGCACCGCCGAATACGCGTCCTGATAGATCTCGCCATCGATGGCGACCGCCATGCTCTCTTCCACCTGCTTGCCCAGGCCGGGAAACCGCTGTTCCAATTCCAGCACCAGCCGGCGGAATGTCGTCGCCGCCACCTCGAAGTCCGTCCTGCCGCCGGTGAACCGCTGGCAGGACGAACCCGAGATGACGACCTTTGGCATCAATCGTCGCCGTTCGCCACGTCCAGCGCTTTCCGGACTTTCGGCGGCGACATCGGCAGGCTGCCCATGCGCAGACCGATCGCGTCGCGGATCGCGTTGGCGACCGCGGCCATCGGCGGCACGATCGGCACCTCGCCCACGCCGCGCGCACCGAACGGATGGCGGGGGTTCGGCACCTCCACCATGATCGCCTCGATCAGCGGCAGGTCGGACGCGACGGGGCAGCGGTAGTCGAGGAACCCCGGATTATCCATCTTGCCGTTCTTGTCGTAGATGTACTCCTCGTTCAGCGCCCAGCCGATGCCCTGCGCCGCACCGCCCTGGATCTGCCCCTCGACGTAGCTGGGATGGATCGCGCGGCCGACATCCTGCACCGCGGTGTAACGGATGATGGTGACCTGGCCGGTCTCCTTGTCCACTTCCACGTCGCAGATATGCGCGCCGAAGCCCGGCCCCGCACCCTGTGCGTTGACCGACATTTCCGAGGTGATCGGCCCGCCGGTGCGCGCCGCCTTCAGTGCGATCGCGGCCAATGGCAATGGTTCGAACGCGCCCGCATTGGTGCCTGCCGGATGCGCCGCGCCGTCACGCCAGTCCACCGCGTCGGGCGTGATCTCCCAGATCATCGCCGCACGCGCCTTGAGCTGTTCCACGACCTTCTCGGCTGCCTGGGTCGCCGCCATGCCGGTCGCGAAGGTGACGCGGCTGCCGCCGGTGACATGGGTGAAGCCGATCGAGCTGGTATCGCCGACGATCGTGCGCACACGCTCCGCCGGTATTTGCAGCACCTCGGCCACCATCATGCCGATGGAGGCGCGCGATCCGCCGATATCGGGGCTGCCCGACACCGCCGAGACCGATCCATCCTCCGCGACGTGCACCGACGCGCAGGATTCACCGCCGATGTTGAACCAGAATCCAGTGGCGATACCGCGCCCCTGGCCCGGCTTCAGCGGTGACTTCCAATGCGCGCTGGATTTCGCCGCTTCCAGCGTGGCGAGGTAACCGATGTTCTGATGCGTCGGTCCGTAATGCGTCTTGGTGCCGTTGCGCGCACCGTTCTGCTCACGCAGCGCGATCGGGTCCTTGCCGAGTTTGCGCGCCAGGTCGTCCATCGCGCTTTCCACCGCGAACGACGAGATCGGTGCGCCGGGTGCGCGATACGCCGCCACCTTCGGGCGGTTGCTCACCACGTCGTAGCCGATGACCTCGACGTTCGGGATGTCGTACATTGCGAAGCCGCACATGCAGCCGGGCTGGATCGGCGAACCGGGGAACGCGCCGGCCTGATACTTCAGCACGTGCCGCGCCGCGACGATGGTGCCGTCCTTCTTTGCGCCGAGTTTGACCTCCATCGCGGCGCCGGACGTCGGTCCGGATGCGCGGAACACCTCTTCCCGCGTCATCTGCATTTTCACCGGGCGGCCGGACTTCTTCGACAGCGCCAACGCCAGCGGCTCCAGATAGACCAGCGTCTTGCCGCCGAACCCACCGCCGATCTCCGCCGGCATGGCGCGGATGTTGGCAATCTCCATGCCGAGCAGCTTGGCGACATAGGCGCGCACCATGAACTGGCCCTGCGACGAACTGAAGATCGTGCTCTGGCCATCGGCGCCATAGCTGCACAGGCAGGCATGCGGCTCGATGTACGCCTGGTGCACCGGCTCCGTGGTATAGCGGCCCTCGACAATCACCTCGGCGTCCTTGAAGCCCGCCTCGATGTCGCCCTTGTGGAAATACACGCGCTTGGCGATGTTCGATGGCTTGGTCGGCGTCGGCTCGACATTCGCGGTGAACAGATCGTCGTGCAGGATCGGCGCGTCATCCGCCATCGCCGCCTCCACGTCGATGACATGCGGCAGCACCTGGTATTTCACGTCGATCAGCTCGAGCGCCCGGTCGGCGATCGCCTGCGAAGCGGCAGCCACCGCGGCGACCGCATGACCTTCGTACAGCGCCTTGCCGCGCGCCATGCAGTTGCGCGACAGGTCGCGGAAATTCATCGGGCCTTCGCCGACGAACGCCTCTTCGGATGCGATATTCGGAAAATCGTCTGCGGTCACGACGGCCCGCACACCCGGCAGCTTCAGCGCCTTGCTGGCATCGATCGAAACGATGCGCGCATGCGCGTGCGGCGAGCGCAGCACCTTGCCCCATAGCATGCCGGGCATGACCATATCGGCGCCGAACATCGCGCGGCCGGTGACCTTGTCCACGCCATCGGGACGGATCGGGCGGGTGCCGACAACCTTCAGATCGGACGGTACGTAATTCATCGGGCGACTCCTCGCATTTCGGCGGCTGCATCCATCACGGCGCGGATGATCTTGTCATAACCGGTGCAGCGGCAAAGGTTGCCGGCGAGCCAGTAGCGCGCCTCGGTCTCCGTCGGATTGGGATTCTCGTCCAGCAGCGCCTTGGTCGCGACGATGAACCCCGGCGTGCAGAAGCCGCATTGCAGCGCCGCATGTTCCAGGAACTTCTGCTGGACAGGATGCAGGTGATCGCCGCTGGCGATGCCCTCGACCGTGGTGATGGTCTTTCCCTCGGCCTCAACACCCAGCACCAGGCAGGAGCACACCAGCTTGCCGTCCATGATGACGCTGCACGCGCCGCAGTCGCCGGATGCGCAGCCTTCCTTGCTGCCGGTCAGTCCGAGCACGTCGCGCAGCGTATCGAGCAATGTCTGCTGCGTTTCGCAGAGGAACTCCGACGGTTCGCCGTTGATCGTGGTGGTTACGTGATGCTTGCTCATCAGTGCGTCTTCCCTTGCGTCTTGCCCATTGCGCGGTCGAAGGCGATGGCGGCCACGCGGCGCGCCAGCACGCCTGCCACCTTCGTGCGGTATTCGATCGTTCCACGCTTGTCGTTGATCGGCTTGCATGCCGCACGCGCGGCCGCATCCAGCTTCGCCAATGTGTCCGCGTCGAGCGTGTGCCCGATCAGCGCGTCCGCGGCAGCCTTGACCAGCAGCACTGTCGGCGCCACCGCGCCGAGTGACACGCGCGCCGCGGTGCAGACGCCCTTGTCGTCCAGCGTCACGCTGATGCCGCAGCCCACGACGGCGATGTCCATTTCCGTGCGTGGAATGAAGCGGAGATAGGCATCGGACGACCGTGCCGGCCGTGGTGGCAGCTTGAACTCCAGGATGAATTCGTCCTTGGCGAGCGAGGTGCGGCCAGGCGCGGTGGGGATCTGCTCCACCGGGACTTCGCGGCGGCCCTTGCTGCCGACCACCACGGCGATTGCACCGGCGGCGAACAGCGCGGGCACGCTGTCGGCTGCGGGCGAGGCGTTGCACAGATTGCCGGCCAGCGAGCAGCGGCCCTGGATCTGCGTCGAGCCGATGAGATCGAGCGCCTCGACCACACCGGGCCAGGCCTTGTTCAAGCCGGCATGCGCTTCAACGACGGCGCCGGGCGTGGCGGCACCGACGACAAAGCCGCCGGCTTCCTCGCGAATGCTGAGGATGCCTGGGATTTTCTTGGTATCGACGATGAGTTCGGGCTTCAGCCGGCCGGAGCGCAACTGCACCAGCAGGTCGGTCCCGCCGGCGAGGACCTTTGCCAGACCGGAAGCCCCGGCCAACAGTTTGACGGCCTCATCGACCGTCGAGGGTGCGGCATAATTGAGCGTTGGCATTCTTGCTCCCGATGTCTGCGCGAGTTGGCCGGCCGGGCGCAATGCCGGTCCAGGCAGGAAGGGCCTAAGGTTAGGCGATCAGTGCTCCCGGGTCGAGGGGGCTGCGGCTCACAGAACGCAGCGGCGCAATCCGTCGGTCAGCGAGACCGTGTTGAAATTAAGCAGCAGGCCAATGCGGCAGCCCGAGAGGCGAAGATAGGTCAGAAGCTGCGCTTCGTGAAGTGGGCCGAGGCGGTCGACCGATTTGATCTCCAGAACGACCTGGTCATGGACGATGATGTCAGCGCGATAGGCGCATGGGAGATCGACGCCGTCGTAGTTGACCGACAGCGGCGCCTGGCAGGTGTGCGGGATCTCGGCCCGGTCCAATTCGTGGGACAGGCAACGCTCGTAGATGGATTCGTGGGACAGGCAACGCTCGTAGATGGATTCGAGCAAGCCCGGTCCAAGGCGGCGGTGGACACGCATGGCAAAACCGATGATTCGGTATGTGAGATCGGCGTCCAACGCGATGCTTCCTGGCTGCGAAGCAGCAGGATGGGTGGACGTGGTTTCGGTTTCATTAACTGGGCTGGGAGGGGGCGAGGCGATCAAGCAAAGTTAAGCTAAGGTGAGCGAAGTAAGCTAAAGTAAGCAAGTCTTTGGCACAGATTACGCAGATTAAGCAGGGATTTTCACAGAAAAGTATTTTGCGCTTCGCGCGAAGCGCAAAAAAAGTCTTTTTTTCTGTCTTTCTGTGAAAGTCCCTGCTTAATCTGTGTAATCTGTGCCAAACACTTGCTTACCTTGCTTACCTTACCTGCTTGCTTGCTTCCGATTATTGGCGCTTCGCCGCGTCCCACCACGGACAAATGCCCTGCAACGGCTGGTAATTCCCCGCAATGACCCGAACCGGCTCCCGCATTCCATCCCGCGCCGCCTTCAGCCGCATCTCGCGCGCCTGCGCCCGCTGCTCCTCCGGCAGCCACGTCCGGTCATGCCCCCACAAACTCGGCCCCACCGTTACCTCGGTTGCCTGCCAACTGCCCGGCGTAACGTCCTTGCCGCCCCAGCCGTATTCCAGCATGAAGCCCGACGGCGACTTCAAATAAAATG
>DATKFJ010000244.1:0-2961 GCA_035511435.1 Acetobacteraceae bacterium
CCGTCCTGGAAGAGACCCGGGCCGAGCAACGCACCGAGCTGATCCAGGGGCTGAAGGAAGGCCAGATCCTCGATGGCGTGGTGAAGAACATCACCGACTACGGCGCATTCGTCGATCTCGGCGGCGTCGATGGCCTGCTGCACGTCACCGACATTGCCTGGCGCCGCATCAACCACCCGTCGGAAGCCCTGCAGATCGGCCAGCAGGTCAAGGTGCAGGTGATCCGGTTCAACCCGGAGACCCAGCGCATCAGCCTCGGCATGAAGCAGCTCGAGGCCGACCCGTGGGAGGGTGTCGCGGCGAAGTATCCGCCTGGTGCGAAATACACCGGCCGCGTCACCAACATCACCGACTACGGCGCCTTCGTGGAACTGGAACCAGGCGTCGAAGGTCTGGTGCACGTATCGGAAATGTCCTGGACCAAGAAGAACGTGCATCCTGGCAAGATCGTCGCGACCAGCCAGGAAGTCGATGTGATGGTGCTGGACGTCGACAGTTCCAAGCGGCGCATCTCGCTTGGCCTGAAGCAGGTCCAGCGCAATCCATGGGAGCAGTTCGTCGAGGAACATCCGATCGGTTCGGAGGTCGAGGGCGAAATCCGCAACATCACCGAATTCGGCCTGTTCATCGGCCTGTCCGCCGACATCGACGGCATGATCCACATGTCGGACCTGTCGTGGGACGAGCCCGGCGAACTGGCGATGGCCAAGTACGAAAAGGGCCAGGAGGTGAAGGCCAAGGTGCTCGACGTCGACGTGGAGAAAGAGCGCATCAGCCTGGGCATCAAGCAGCTCAAGGACGATCCCGCGGCGTCGGTGCTGGACACGGTGAAGAAGGGCGAGGTGGTAACCTGCGTCATCACCGCGATCCAGTCGAACGGCATCGAGGTCAAGGTCAACGACGTGCTGACCGGCTTCATCCGTCGCGCCGAACTCGCCCGCGACAAGGGCGACCAGCGGCCGGACCGTTTCGCAGTCGGCGAGAAGGTCGATGCCAAGATCACCGCCGTGGACCGCGCGGGCCGCAAACTCAGCCTCACCATCAAGGGCAAAGAGGTCGAAGAAGAGAAGCAGGCGATGGCCGAATTCGGCTCGTCCGATTCCGGCGCCTCTCTCGGCGACATCCTCGGGGCGGCGATCCGGCGCCGCAACCAGCAGGCCGAGACCGAAAACTGACGGTCAGCGGTCCGTGGTCGGTTTCCTGAAGGGGTCGGCTGGCAGGGTCAGTGGCATCGCGCCAGTGACTCCTGACTGCTGACCGCCGACCGCTGTCTCTCGAGACCGACCTACTGCTAGATCGGCGGCGGCTCAAGCGCCGCCTGGTGTTCTGGCGCAGCTTTGCCGTGCTCGCGGTACTGGTGGCCGTGCTGGTGGGCTGGCGCGGCGCGTATTTGCCGTTCGGCCGGGCGCACCTGGAGCGCCTGACAGTCAGCGGCGTCATCACCGATGATCGCAAACTCGATGATGCGGTGTACAAACTTGCGGACAACGACAGCGTGAAGGCGCTGATCCTGTCGATCGACAGCCCTGGCGGCAGCGTCGCCGGCGGCGAGGGCCTGCACGACGCAATCGCCCACGTCGCACTGAAGAAGCCGGTCGTCGCGGTGATGGGCGGTACGGCGGCATCGGCTGCCTACATGACCGCGGTGCCCGCGGCGCGCATCTTCGCCCGTGAAGGGACGCTGACCGGTTCGATCGGCGTGCTGCTGGAAACCGGCGAAGTCTCCGGCCTGCTGAAGACCCTTGGCATCACCGCGACGACCATCGTCTCCGGCCCGTTGAAGGGTCAGCCCAGCTTCACCGCGCCGATGACGCCGGAAGGCAGGGACGTGTTGCAAAGCCTCGTCATGGACATGTACGACCAGTTCGTCGGCATGGTCGCCACCGGCCGGCATATGGACGCCACGCGGGTGCGCGCACTGGCCGACGGCCGCGCCTATACCGGGCGGCAGGCGCTGCAACTTGGCTTGGTCGATGCGATCGGCGGCGAGAATGACGCGCGCGAGTGGTTGGCGAAGACCCAGGGCGTGTCGGCCAAGCTGCCGGTCGACGATCTTTCCACCGGCAGTTTCACCGGTCGGATGCTGTCTTCCAGTCTCGGCTGGATGTTTGACTCGCTGTGGAAAAGCCTGTTTTCCCAAGGAGTTATCCTTGACGGCGCGTGGGCGATCTGGCAACGTTCCGGCGGCTGAATTGTTAGGCCGCTGCCCGGGTCATGACCAAATCAGAACTCATTGCGGAACTCGCCGTCAGCAATCCGCATCTGCGGGGTGCCGATGTCGAGCTTATCGTGGCGACCGTGTTCGACCAGATCACCGGCGCCCTGTCGCGCGGCGAGCGGGTGGAACTGCGTGGCTTTGGCGCCTTCACCGTGAAGCGTCGCAGCGCCCGCACCGGCCGCAATCCGCGCACCGGCGAAGCGGTGCCGGTGGACGAGAAGGCAGTGCCGTTCTTCAAGGCCGGCAAGGAACTGCGCGACCGGGTGAATCGTGGCAGGCCGTCGCGCGTGGCAGCCGCGTCCTGACGGGTCGACGCGCAATATCGGCGCGGACATCACACGACCGATGCCTATCCATTTGATGCCCGCGCCGCCGTCATGCCGATGCAGCTCGGCATTCTCGTTTTGCCTCGCTGCGTCGGCAAAGCCGAGTATGTCGACCTGCGTCGGCATAGCGAGGGCATGGACGCCTTTCGTGGGGGCAAAGTCATGCGGCTGCTGATCGGAATTCCCCTCCTGTTGCTGCTGTTGCTGTTCGCCCTGTCGAACAAAACGCCAGTGCGCCTCGGCATCTGGCCGACCGATTTTACCTTGCAGTTGCCGCTTTCGCTGGCCGTACTGGGCGGCATGGCAATCGCCTTCCTCGCCGGCGGACTGATCGTGTGGCTTTCCGAACTCTCACAGCGCCGCCGCGCGCGCCATGCGGAGCAGACGGTGCGGCTGCTGGAAGCGCAGGTGCAGGAG
>DATKFJ010000245.1:0-21649 GCA_035511435.1 Acetobacteraceae bacterium
ATTGTCGGTGCGGATGAACAGGATGCCTTCGCGGCCCGGCAGTTCCGCGCGCAGTGCGGCAAACATTGCAGCGGCAACGCCATGTCCACGCTCCGCGGCCGCAACACATACCGGCCCGTAGACATACGCATCGTCCGCGCCGGGGTACGCGCGCAGCATCGCAGCGATCACCGGAACGCCGGCAACCGCAGTCCGCGATGCCGACACCAGATATCCCACCACCTGTCCGTCCCGACGCGCGACGATGATCGGCATGGCATCCATCGCGGCCTCGAACCACGCACGCGGCAGGCGCGCCGACAACAGGCCGCCATGTTCCGGCAGATTCAGTTCCTGCAACGCCAGGATGCCGCCGATATCATCACGCGTCGCTCGGCCAATCTGCATTGGACCCCCGTGGGGAAAGAACGCATCACACGTCACGGCATGGCAACCTCGACGCGAGGACGCGCCAAGTCTAATAATAGCACGATCCAAGGCAATCCGGGCACATCGGCCTGGGACGGAGGATACATGATCACCAAATTCGACAGTTCCTACGCCGGCCATATCGACATGGAGGACCTCGGCTACGGCGGCACTCCGGTCAACGACCGCTTCTATTCCAACGAGAAACTCGTCACCACGCTGCACAAGGCGGAGGCGATGGCGAAGCTGATGGATCGTGTCGGCTTCAACGCTTTTTGGATGGCGGAGCACCACTTTCAGCCGGAAGGCTACGAGGGCATTCCCAACGTGGTGATGATGGCGCTGCATCTGGCGCACATCACGCAGCGCCTGAAGATCCATTGCGGTTTCAACATAACGCCGATGTGGCATCCGCTGCGCCTGGCCGAGGATTACGCGATGGCCGATATCCTCAGCAATGGCCGCGTTGTCTTCGGCGTCGGCCGCGGCTACCACACACGCGAGGTCGAAACGTTCGGCGCTCCACTGATCGACCAGGCGGCGAACCGCGAACTGTTCGAAGAGCAGGTGGACATTATTTTCAAGGCGTTCGAGAGCGAGAGCTTCTCGCACCAGGGCAAGTACTACACGCTGCCGCCGGAAGTGCCGTATCGCGGCTATACGCTGAAGGAACTTACCCTTGTGCCGCGCCCGTTGCGCCTGCCGGTGGAGTGTTGGCAGCCGATCCAGAGCGGTTCGGACCGGGCGTTCGATTTCATGGCGAAGCATGGCATTTCCGGTGTCATCGGCGGCGGCTCGGCAGAGGGCGGCGCGGTGGACCGCCACATGGTGGCATTCCAGGCGGCCTACGCGCGCGCGGGCAAGCAGATCGCACTCGGCGAGCGGCTGTCACTCGGTTTCCAGTTCTTCATCGCCGAAAGCCGCGAGGCCGGCATGCGCGAATCGGCGAAGTATTACGAAGAAAATCTGAAGATGTTCGGCGAGCTACGGCTCGTGAAGGCCATGACGGACGAGCAGATCGAGATCATGCGTGATCCCACACGAGCACCGACCGCAAAGCTGCCGCGCATCGAGGACGCAGTGAAGGCCGGCGGCTTCCTGACCGGCACGCCGGACGACATCATCGCACAGTTGAAGGCGGTCGAAGCCCGCTACCCGGGCCTCGACCGCGTCACATGCAGCATGTCGATCGGCGTGCCGCTCAACCTCGCGCTGGAACAACTGCAGCGTTTCGCCGAAGAGGTGATGCCGGCTTTCGCGGGCGCCAAGGCGGCTGCGCCGGCCATGGCGGGTTGATCGTTATCGGGCACCAGACAGTTGGGCGTGAGGCAGTCGGGCGTCAGGCAGTCATAGCCACCGTGCGCGGCTGCCGACGTCCGATCACCACGACGCTGACCGTGCCGATCGCGGACACGAGGGCGATCGGCATCAAGCCCAGCGGGAAACTGCCAGTCTCCGTCACGATCCAGCCGATCAGGTAGCTGAAGCCGAAGCTGGCCAGATTGCCGAGTGCGTTGATCTGCGCCAGGCCCGCCGCGGCGGACGTCGAACCAAGCCATTCCGATGACAGCGCCCAGAATGGCCCCTTGCTCGCGTAGGTGCCGGCCGCGATCAGTGTCAGCAGCGGGATCATGCCCCAGAGACTCTTGATCGCGAAAAACGTGGCAAGCATCGCCAACACCATCCAGCCCAACGGCAGCGCATTGTGCCAAACCCGCTCTCCGCTGCGGTCGGAACTGCGTCCCCACAGGATCATCCACACTGCGGCGATGCCGAACGGCACAGCATTCAGCAGGCCGGTCTGCCAGTTGGTCAGGCCGAACGACTTGACC
This sequence comes from Acetobacteraceae bacterium, assembly GCA_035511435.1. Classification (GTDB taxonomy): domain Bacteria; phylum Pseudomonadota; class Alphaproteobacteria; order Acetobacterales; family Acetobacteraceae; genus JAMXLO01. Next base: position 2,241 of record DATKFJ010000245.1, read on the forward strand.
AGTTGCGGCATCCACAGCGCCAAGGCGACGGATGCGCCGGCGGCGCCTGAATAGACCAGTGCCATGATCAACACGTATTTGTTCGAGATCACCCGCCAGACCGACGTGTGGGAGATGCGCGGCGCCCGGCCGCGTTCGGTTTCCAGCTTGGCGAGCAGCCATTGCTGTTGCTCGGACGTCAGCCACGACGCTTGTTCCGGTCTGTCGGTCAGCCAGACGAATGTCCCCAGGCCAAGCAGAATGGCCGGAGCCGCCTCCAGCAGGAAGATCCACTGCCAGCCACCGAGGCCAAGCAACCCGTCCATGTAAAGTATTGCACCAGAAACCGGCGAACCGATCAGGCCGGCCACCGGAATCGCGACCATGAAGATACCGACGATGATTGCGCGGTACTGTGCCGGATACCAATAGGTGATGTACAGGATCACCCCCGGGAAGAAACCGGCTTCCGCCGCGCCGAGCAGAAAGCGCAGCACCAGGAACGAAATCGGCCCGCCGATCAGCGCGAACGCCGCCGAGACCAGGCCCCAGGTGATCATGATGCGCGCGATCCAGGTGCGCGCGCCGAACCGCTCCAGCGCCAGGTTGCTTGGCACTTCCAGGATGAAATAGCCGACGAAGAAGATCCCGGCACCGAGACCGTAGGTTTTCGTGTCGATGCCGACCGCCTTGTTCATCTGCAGCGCGGCAAAGCCGACATTCACCCGATCGATGTAGCAGATCAGATACGCCAGCAAAAGGAATGGCATCAGGCGCCAGGACACGCGGCGCATCGTGGTCACTTCAAGGCTCTGGTCGGCGGTCGGCGTCGGCATGGTCGTTTCCCTTAAATATTGCGGTCAGCGTAGCCGCCATAAGGGAAGACGACCAGTAGCCGACCGATGCCCATTGAACAGGCAACTGCCGTCTGTCGAATAAGCATCCGTGACGACCCGACAAGTGGGCGATCCTGATCGCGCAATGTCGTGGCAACGCGGCACAAAAAGTGCAAGATGCCGGGACGAACTATGCGATCCGACCGGAGGCGACGGATGCAACAGGGCGGCGTTCTGGCGGGCTATGATCCAGGCAACTGGTTCTGCGAGATGCTGCGACCTGGGCAGCAATCCGACCCGGCGCTGTCTCTCCTGCTCGACCGTCTTCGTCTGATTCCGATCGAGGCGTTGCGGAGTCGCGCCGCCGATGCCGAACGGGACCTGCTGGAGCGCGGCATCACCTTTACCGTCTATTCGGACGCGACCGCGATCGACCGCATTCTGCCGTTCGACCTCATCCCGCGGGTAATTACCGCGCAGGAGTGGCGCATCCTGGAAGCCGGCGTGACGCAGCGCGTGCGCGCGCTGAACCTGTTCCTGTACGATGTCTACCACGACCGGAAGATCCTGGCCGATGGCGTGGTCCCGCGTGAGCTGGTGTTGGGCAACGCCGGATACTGCCAGGCCATGATCGGTTTCGATCCGCCGTTCGGTACCTATGTGCATGTCTGCGGCACCGACATCATCCGCGACGAAGCCGGCCGTTTCCTGGTGCTGGAAGACAATGCCCGCACGCCATCCGGCGTTGCCTATGTGGTTGAGAATCGGCATATGACCCTTCGCGTTCTGTCAGACCTGATGACAGGACTGCGCGTGCGCGGCGTCGACGAATATGGCCTGCGGCTGCATCGCGCGATGGCGGAAATCGCGCCGGGCGGGATCAGTGATCCGCAAGTTGTGCTGTTGTCACCTGGTATTTTCAATTCAGCGTATTTCGAACATGTCTTCCTGGCGCGCGAGATGGGTGTGCCGCTGGTGGAGGGCGAGGATCTGCTGGTCAAGGATGGCAGCGTCTGGATGCGCACCACCGCCGGGCTTGCGCCCGTGCACACGATCTACCGGCGGTTGAACGATGACTTCCTTGATCCCGACGCATTCCGCCCCGACAGCGCGCTGGGCGTACGCGGGCTGATGGAGGCATGGCGGCGCGGCAAGGTCGCCATCGCGAACGCGGTCGGTACCGGCGTCGCCGATGACAAGGCGGTCTTCGCCTACATGCCACGCATCATCCGCTATTACCTGGACGAGGACGCGATCCTGCCGAATGTAGATACGTGCAGCTGCGCGGAACCGGACGGATTGGCGTATACACTGGCGCATCTGCACGAACTGGTGGTGAAGCCGGTGGCTGAATCCGGTGGCTACGGGCTGCTGATCGGCCCACATGCCAGCAAAGCCGAACTGGAGGAATTCCGCACACTGCTGAAGTCCAATCCGGCAAACTATATCAGCCAGCCGATGATGAAACTATCGGTCAGCCCGACGCTGTGCGACGATGGTGTCAAGGCGCGGCATATCGATCTGCGGCCATTCGCGGTGACTGGACGCGATACCTGGGTCTTGCCGGGCGGACTGACACGCGTCGCATTGCGGGCGGGTTCGCTGGTGGTCAATTCCTCGCAGGGCGGCGGGTCGAAAGACACCTGGGTGCTGGCATGAGCGAAGCCGTATCCGTCAGCCATCACCTGATCGCGCGGCATGCCGGCAGCGCGTTGTGGCTGGCGCGCTACATGGAGCGGATTGAAAATCTGGCACGCCTGCTCGACGTCACCAAAACCTACGCTGGTGACGGAGAGGTCGACCGCAACTGGTTGTCGCTGTTGCGGATCAACGGCGACGACGATGAATTCTTTGCCAAGCACGGAGATGCCGACGCGGTCAGCGTAGCGCGGTTCTACCTGCTGGATGCGGCAAACCCGAGTTCCGTGCAGACGGCGATCGCCTGCGCACGAGAAAATGCCCGCACGCTGCGCGCGTTGATCTCCACCGAGATGTGGCTGCAGATCAACGTGTTTCACGCGCGCATCCGTGCGTTGGGTGAGTGCGACATTGCGCCGGAGAACCTCTCGGCGGTCTGCGCCATGCTGAAGGAGGGCGTGCAGGCGCATGGCGGCATCACGGAGGGCACGTTCTATCGGGACCAATGCTGGCATTTCTACATGCTGGGGCGGCATCTGGAACGCACCGATCAGATCACCCGGCTGATCGATACCAAGTTCAACGCTCTGCTGCCTGACGCCGCCACCGATGCCACGATCGATGCCGGCGAGTGCAACGCACTGCTGCGCGCCGCCGCCGGTTATCACGCCTACCGTCGCGAACATCCGCATGGCTACCTGCCGCGCGAGGTTGCCGGATTCCTGCTGCTGAACGGCGCATTCCCGCGTTCAGCCGGACTGAACGTTGCCCAGCTCGACTGGCACCTCAATCAGTTGCGCGTCCGCTATCATCTGCGCAACTGCGTATCGGCGCTGGAACGGCTGGACGACCTGCAATCGATGTTGGGAAACCAGACAATCGACAGCATCCTGGCTTTCGGGCTGTCGCCTTTCCTGGACGCGGTGCAGCGCGAGGTCGCTGCCTTGCACGCCGATATCATGACGCATCTCTGCGGCGGCTGAATTACCGCAGTGCGGCATCGCCGCCGGCAGCCTTGATCGCGATGATCACATGCCAATAGCATCCGCCAGGCCTGAGCCTGGGAGGTAGCGATGTCCTTGAGCCCAAGCGGCACCGGAATTGGACAGTCGGTCCGTCGCCGCGAGGATTTGCGCCTGCTTACCGGCCATGGGCGCTACAGCGACGACTACAATGTTCCGGGCGAGGCGTTCGCGGTGATGGTTCGCTCGCCGCACGCGCATGCACAAATTCGCTCGATCAATACAATGGCGGCAAGCGGTGCGCCTGGTGTGCTCGCCGTCCTGACCGGTCGCGATCTGTTGGCGGACGGACTGCGCGCCATTCCGCATGCGGTGCGGATGGGCAGTCCCGCCGATATCCAGCTTGAAAACAAGGATGGCTCCGAGCCTTACATTCCGCCGCATTTCCCGATGACTGCGGACGAAGCGCGCCACATTGGCGAGATCGTCGCCATGGTTGTGGCGACCAGTGTGACGGCAGCCAAGGATGCCGCGGAACTGGTGTCAGTGGATTACGTGCCTCTGCCGGCGGTGACGCATTCGCGCAGTGCGGCTTTGCCCGGCGCGATTCGCGTGCGATCCGATTCCGCAACCAATGTCAGTCTGGACGCCGAGGTGGGCGACGCACACGCCACCGATGCGGCATTCGCCGCGGCAGCGCATGTGGTAAGCTTGAGCACCTGCGTGCAGCGCATTGCCGGCGTCACCATGGAGCCGCGCGCCGCGATCGGCAGCTTCGACCCGACCACCGAGCAATACACCCTGCACGCGGGCGCCGGCGGCGCAGTGCGTCCTCGGCATGACATGGCGGTGGTGCTGGGTGTCAAGGACGAACAGGTCCGCATGGTCATGCACGACGTCGGCGGAAACTTCGGCACCCGCGGCGCATCCAATCCGGAATTTGCCTTGGTTTGTTGGGCTGCCCGCCGAGTGGGCCGCGCAGTGAAGTGGACATGTGAACGCAGCGAGGCATTCCTGTGCGACTACCAGGCGCGCGATCTGGCATGCGATGCGGAACTGGCACTGGATGCGCAGGGCAATTTTCTCGCATTGCGCGGCGACAATATGGTCAACAACGGTGCATACGCGATCGCCTACGGCCCGCTGCAAAAGGGCGTGGAGATCATGAGCAGCATCTACCACATCCCCGCGGTGCATTTCCGCGCGCGCGCCGTGCTGACCAACACGGCGATGACCCGGCCCTACCGCAGCTCCGGCCGGCCGGAGGCGATGTTCGTCATGGAGCGACTGATCGACCTTGCGGCGTGTCAGTGCAACTTCGACCGCATCGAGTTGCGACGGCGCAATTTGGTGCCGCCATCCGCCATGCCGTACCGCAATCCTTTCGGCATGATCTACGACAGCGGCACTTACCAGGAGGTGATGGATCATGTGCTGAAATTGGGTGCATGGTCAGGGTTCGCCACGCGCCGTGCAGAGGCGAAGGCGCGCGGCAAATGCCGAGGTATCGGTGTGGCGAATTACGTCGACACCGCAACCGGCGTACCGCGCGAACGGGCGGAAATCACGGTGCAGCCGGAAGGCGTTGTGGAAGTTGTCATCGGCACAGTTTCCAGCGGCCAAGGGCATGAAACCAGTTTTGCCCAACTTGTCGGCGAGTGGTTTGGCGTGCCGATCGACAGCGTGCAGCTTGTCACCGGCGACACTGATCGCGTCTCTGTTGGCGGCGGCTCACATTCCGGACGCGCGCTGCGTCTGGGCAGCATCGTCATGCTGCGTGCGTCTGACGAAATCATCGCAAAGGGTCTGCGCATCGCCAGCCACGTGCTGGAGGTCGGCGAGGCCGATCTGGAATTTGCCGGTGGCCGCTTCACGGTGAAAGGCACCGATCGGTCCATCGGAATTTTTGCGGTTGCCGCGGCGGCGCAAACGCGCAACGATCTGCCGGATGATCTGCGCGGCAAGCTGGACGCCATCAGCGATGAAGTGATGCCGCTGGCTGCGTTTCCCTACGGCTGCCACGTTTGCGAGGTGGAGATCGACCCGGAAACCGGTGTGGTGCAGATCTCACGCTACTCGGCGGTTGACGATGTAGGGCGGGCGGTCAATCCGATGATCGTGCACGGTCAGGTGCAAGGTGGCATCACACACGGCATCGGTCAGGCGCTGCTGGAACAGATCCGCTATGATCCGCAATCCGGCCAGTTGCTGTCAGGTTCGCTGATGGATTACGCCGTGGCACGCGCGGCCGACGTACCGTTCTTCGCAACTGAACTCAGCGAGGTGCCTTCGCCGACGCATCCACTCGGTATCCGCCCTGCTGGCGAGGGTGGCACGACGCCGGCGCTTGGCGCAGTGGTCAATGCCATCGTCGATGCGCTGGCGGAGTTCGGCGTAACGCATATCGAGATGCCGGCGACACCGGAGCGCGTGTGGCGCGCCATTCGCGACGCGGCGCGGTAGCGGGAAGGAACCATCATGCAGGCCTGGTATCACTGCGAGAACACCTATCCCTTTGTCCCGCAGGAAGTGCTGAACAGCGTCGACTCCGTACGGGGCAGCCTGCCCAACAGGTATTGCGATCCGAAGATTGCCGCCGACCTGTTTCATGAATGTCTGGACGAGCATCTGTTGTGCGATCACCTCGGCGTGAACATCGTCTCCATCGAGCATCATGCCGGCATCAATAGCCTGTATGGTGCGAGCCCGCTTATCCTGGGCATCGTTGCGCGACAGACCAGCAAGGTACGAATACTCAGCCAGGGCACGCTGGTCACCGTGCGGCGCGATCCGGTGCGCGTGGCGGAGGAGTATGCGATGGCCGACGTGATTTCGCGAGGACGGCTGGAGATTGGGTTCGTCAAGTCTGGCGATAGCGAAATGGCGTCAGGCAATGCGAATCCCGTAGGCATAGTCGAGCGATTCTGGGAGGCGATCGATCTGATCAAGAAGGCGCTGACCAGCCACGATGGTCCGTTCAGTTGGGAGGGCAAACACTTCACGCATCGTCACGTGAACATCTGGCCGCCGTGCTATCAGCGTCCGCATCCACCCATGTGGGCCGCAACCGGCGATCCGGAAACAGCGGCTGAACTTGGTCGGCGCGGCATGGTGAATGCCCTCGTGCTGCGTGGCATGGACGGCACAAAACGTGCGTGGGCTGCGTATCGGCAAGCGCGTGTGGCCGCTGATCTGCCCGCACCCGGTCTCGATCGGTTCGCATATACCGCGTTCGTCTATGTCGGAGACACCGACGAAGAAGGTATCAACGTCGGCAGCAAGCTGCTGTGGTTCCTCAACACCAGTCTGAAGCAGGCGCCGCAGTATTCGAAATTCCTGCCAGGCCGGACGCCGCCGGAGCTCGCTCCGCGCATCTACCGCACTGGTGTGCAGGCTGCTGCCCGACCGGCGGATGCGCTGGTTGGCATGACAGCCGAACAGGCGATCGCGCTGAAGCTGATGTTCGCCGGCAGGCCAGAGACGGTGTATCGGCAGATCATGGATTGCCAGGCGGAACTCGGCGGCTTCGGTCATCTGATCTTCATCGGGCGCTCTGGATTCATGACGCATGCAGAGGCGGAAAAAAGCATCAGGTTGTTTGGAACCGAAGTGCTGCCACGTCTGCAGGAGGCAACGCCGGCGGTCGTGGCATGATTGCCAATGTCCTGAGCATTGCTGGGTCCGATCCAAGCGGCGGCGCTGGAATCCAGGCTGATCTGAAGACGTTCTCCGCGCTCGGCGCTTACGGCATGTCCGTCGTTACCGCGTTGACGGCGCAAAATACACGCGGCGTGCGGTCATTCCAGGTGGTCGATCCGACCTTCGTCGCTGATCAGATCGACGCGATCTTCGAGGATGTGCGGGTTGACGCCGTCAAGATCGGCATGGTCGCGACCGCCGAAGTCGCCGCGGTTATAGCGGAACGGCTGCGTCGGCATGCGGCACGCAATGTGGTGCTGGACCCGGTAATGGTGGCCAAGAGTGGTGATCGGCTATTGCAGGATGACGCGGTCGCCGCGATACGCGATCTGCTTGTTCCGCTGGCACAGATCATCACGCCGAACCTGCCGGAGGCGGCGGTGCTTATTGCCGGCGCGATACCTGCTTCACTCGCAGACATGCGGCAGACGATGCGGGACCTGCATCGTCTTGGCTCGCACTTCGTACTGCTGAAAGGCGGTCATCTTGCGGGGGATGACAGTACTGATCTGCTATTCGACGGCGTGACAATGACCGAACTGCCGGCCCATCGGATCGTGACACGCAACACGCATGGTACGGGATGCACACTTTCCGCCGCCATTGCGGCATTGCTGCCGCGCCTTGACATGGTAGAGGCCGTGCGCCAGGCGAAGGCCTATCTCACGGCCGCGCTTGTCGCGAGCGACCGTCTGACGGTGGGCGCCGGCCACGGCCCCGTCCATCATTTCCACGCACTCTGGAAGCAGGATTCCACTGAATGACGCAATTCTCCGAAGCCGCCTGGCAGCGCACGACACATCTGCGTCGTGCAATCGATGAACTGCCGTTCAACACCGAACTGGCGGCAGGCACGTTAAGCCGCGAGCGGTTCCAGGGATATATCGTGCAGGACGCGCTGTATCTTGGGCAGTATTCGCGAGTGCTCGCGATCGCTGGTGCACGCGGGCCCGACGCGGCAACGCTGCACGCATTTGGTGCCTGCGCGCTGGAAGCGGTCGCGGTGGAGCAGGCCTTGCACGAGCACTACCTGACGGAGTTCGGTGTCGATCCCGCGCGGCTTGCTGATGCAGGGCCGTCGCCGGATTGTTTGGGCTACACCAGCTTCCTGCTCGCGACGTCGTACCATGATCCATGGGAAATACTGATCGCCGCGCTCTTGCCGTGTTTTTGGATCTATTGGGACGTGGGCAGCAGAATCGCGAAGCGCGCTGCAACTGACAACCCGTATCGTGCCTGGATCGATACTTATGCGGATGAGGGCTTTGGTGAAGCGGTACGCACCGTGATCGGCATCACCGATCGGGCGGCCGCGGCGACAACGCCGGCTATTCAGGCACGCATGATGACGGCGTTCACCCGCTCCACACAGTACGAGTGGTTGTTCTGGGATGGTGCATACCAACGACGTGACTGGCCGGCGTTGGCGTAGATGGTCCATGTCATGGGGAGTCACGTCATCGAGAGTTTCGTACCGGCCACAGCCCGCTAACCGGCGGCGTCCTCGCGAATCATCGCTGCACCCTTTTCGGCGATCATGATGGTGGGTGCATTGGTGTTGCCCGTGGTCAGTGTAGGCATCACCGACGCGTCGATCACGCGCAGACCGCCCATGCCACGCACGCGCAGACGGGAATCGACAACCGCGTTGGGACCCTCCCCCATGCGGCAGGTGCCAACCGGATGGAAGATCGTCGTACCGTAGCGACGTGCATAATCCGCCAGCGCATCGTCCGAAACGACGGCGGGACCAGGCAGCGTTTCCTCGACACTGTGCTGCGCCAGTGCGGGCGACGCGAATATCTGCCGCGTAATCCGCACTCCCGCGTTCAGCACTCGCTGATCGTTCGCGGCAGACAGATAGTTTGGGGTGATGATTGGTGCGGCGAACGGGTCGGCGGACCGCGCCATGATGGTGCCGCGGCTGTCAGGACGCACCGGGCACACTGCGACCGTCATGCCGGGCGCGTATTCCAACTGGCCAAAGCGCGCGGCATCGTAGCTGGCGGGCGTGAACAGAAGTTGCAGATCAGGACTGGCGAGTCCCTCGCGAGACCGGCAGAACACCTGTGCACTGGTGACCCCGAAGGTCAGCGCGCCCCTGCCTGTCACCACGAAACGCACGGCCTCGGCTGCCAATCTGACGCCATGCGCAAGCTGGTTGATCGACACGGCATTCTTCGCCCGGTGCGAAATACGCGCCACATAGTGGTCTTGCAGATTGCCGCCAACCGCACCGAGGTCGTGCACCACCGGCACGCCGATCGCTTGCAGATGCGCGGCCGGCCCGATTCCGGATATTTGCAGCAGATGCGGTGAGTTGACGGCGCCCCCGCACAGGATCACCTCGCGCGCCGCGCGCACCTCGCGATCCAGACCGCGCTGGCGGAACGCGACGCCGACACAGTGCATGCCGTCCAGTAACAGTCGCGTCGCCATGGCGTCCGTTTCGACGCGCAGGTTCGTCCTGCTCCGCGCCTGGGCAAGAAAAGTCTGCGCGGTAGAGCCGCGGAAGCGACCTTTGCGAGTCATCTGTGAATACCCGACCCCCTCTTGGGTCTTGCCGTTCAGGTCTGCACTGAAAGCGAACCCAGCCTGTTGCGCGGCTTCGACGAAGCGATGCGTCAGCGGCAGGATGGTGCGATAGTCCTCGACACGAAGCGGCCCACCCTTGCCACGGAACTCCGCGTCGCCTGGTGCATAATCCTCCGACTTACGAAAATACGGCAGCACATCGTCGAAGCTCCAGCCACGGCAGCCCATCTGCGCCCAGCCGTCGAAATCGGCGGGATTGCCGCGCACATACAGCATGCCATTGATCGAACTCGACCCGCCCAGCACTTTGCCGCGCGGCCAATGGATCGGTCGGTTCGATGTGCCAGGTCCGGCGTCCGCGCTGTAATTCCAGTTGACCACCGGATGATGCAGCAGCTTCAGCACACCGGCGGGAATGTGGATCATCGGATGCCAGTCGCGCGGCCCGGCTTCCAACAGTACCACGCGCGCGCCTGTCTCGCTCAATCGGCTGGCGATCACGCAACCCGCAGAGCCGGCACCGATCACCACATAGTCCGCATCTGTCGCCATCATGCCCGCGCGATTCCCAGCCACCGCACAAGCTGCATCAGCTTCGTCTTGACGACCTGCCACAGCAGGCTATGTGCCGACAACGCTGCCGGCGAAATCTGTTGCGTCTGTGCTGACGGTGCGTCGCTGGCGAATTCCTCCGCCGCGCGACGAGCGAAATCCTGCATGATCACGTTGGCCACGGCGATGCCGCCGGTGCGGGCAAAGTCAGCCAGCACGCCTCCCAGTTCCGCATCGGACGTAACCGCAACGATAGTCGTCGGTGTCGCGGTTGCCGGATCATCACGCAATGCAAAGGCGACCTTCACACCAATCCGAGCTGCCCGCATGTCCGCGCTGCCGCGACCATGCAGCGTGCCGGTCTTCGCAGCGAAGTCGAACTCGCAGGTCACGCGGCCCTTGAAATTGATCTTCTTCGGTCCGAACGCGACGACCATGGCGCCGGGCCACGCACCGTCGTCAGTCTGCGGTTCCAGCACTGCGCCCGGCATGCAACGTGCCATACGCGGCACATCGGCAAAGCGGCGGATCACATCCTCCGCCTTGCCGGGGACGCGGAATTCGCCCTCAAAATGCATCGGTCACGCGACCGGACGCAGCAGCGGCGCGTGGCTTTCAATGCCGAAATGCACTTTCGCGTACGGATCGGTCGGCGTGGTAGGCGATACGCGCGCATCGATCAGATAGAGTCCACCCTTGCGCAGCCCTGTGGCGATCGCCTCGCCGAGTTCCGACGGCTCCTTCAACAGCACACCGTCACCGCCAAAAGCCTTGGCGAGAGCTACGAAATTCGGTGACTCCCATTGCGCCAGCTTCTCATCGAAGCCCTTTGCCACCAACTTATGCACCTCTGCGCCGTAACCCGCATCGTTCCACACCAGCAGCACCATTTGCATCTTGTGGCGGACGATGGTTTCCAGCTCCTGGATGTTGAACATCAGGCTGCCGTCGCCCTCGACAGCGATGTGTTGCCGCCCGGGATTGCCGGCGCCCGTGCCGATTGCAACACCGATCCCCTGACCCACTGCGCCGAATCCGTACGAGTATTGGATCTCCACCCCTTCCGGCATTGGTGTGTACATCCCGACCCAGGAGAAGAAGTGGCCAGCGCCGCACGTCAACAGCGCACCCTTGGGCAACGCCACTCCCAAATTCCACGCCAATGCACGAGGATCCAGTCCGTCCTTCGGGGCATCGAACCGGTGCGGTGGCGCATCCAGCACCGCCTTTGTCGCCGCGCCGCGGAACCCTTCCTTGCGAACCTGGCGCGCTTCCAGTGCCTCATTGATCGCGGCCACCGCCTTGCGTCCATCGCCTTGCACGTACAGGCCGGGAATGACCCCGATTTCCTCGGGCATCGGCTTGATGTCGATGCGCGCGACCTCCGCCGATGGAAACAGCAGCCCGCCTTCCGTCGTGTAATAGCCAAGCTCCGCACCAACTCCCAGCACGAAGTCCGCGTCGGCCAGCAATTGTTCGGACGGTGCCGAAGCGAATGCCCCTGCGATCCCAATATCCCACGGATGGCCGGCGAAATAGCCTTTGCCCTGCAGCGAAGTCGCGAGCAATGCGCCAACGCGGTCCGCCAACTTGACTATTTCGTCTTTGGCCCCGGAAGCCCGCGCGCCGCGCCCTGCGATGATGACCGGACGTTCCGCGGCAATCAGCTTTTCGATGACGGGAGCCAGCAAATCGGGGCTCGGTGTCTCCAGCCGCGGTGGCAGAAACTCGGTGGACGGCCGATATTCGTAGTCCCAATCGAAGGACTCTTCCTGCAGGCCCATCGGCAGGTTCAGCACCACCGGTCCGCGACCCAGGCGGGCAGCGTAGAACGCCTCGGCAATTTCCTCGGCCATATTGTCGATGCTGCTGATGGTAAAGAAACGCGCGCTGCTCGCTTCGGCGAAGCGACGCTGATCCATCGTCTGCGTCTTGTTCTTCGCCCCTGCCTCGATTTCTCCCGCGATCAGCACAAGCGGCGTCTTGCCGCGATAAGCTGCGATCAGTGAGGTTCCACACTGCGTCAGGCCAGGTCCACAGGTGACCATTGCGACGCCGATCTTGCCAGTGGTGCGGGTATATCCGTCGGCCATCGACACGGCCATCGACTCGTGCCGCGCATTGTACGGCTTGACCGATGGATCGCGACACAAAGCGCCCCACAGCCACATATTCCCATCGCCCATCAAGCCAAAAAAATCCGTCACACCTTCGGCAAGGAGTGACTGCGCAATCGCTTCGTAGGCTTTCATCGTGTCCTGTTCCCCTTGATCATTCGGCCACGCCGGCCAGTGCGGCAGCAGCGGATTTGTGGCCGTGTTGGTGAAAGTAGTTCGCGCGATAGAACTCCAGCACCAGGTCGCGGTACAGCGCTGGCGGATAGTGCGGTGGATCGTCAGCCGATACGCAGCTTGGCAAGCACGCGATCGTGCAGTCCGGATTCGGGCTGTGAAAATACGCGATCGAATAACGGTCGGTGCCGGATTCGTTGATCACGCCATGCGGCGTGGACAGGAACCGATCGTTCGACCAACGCCGCATGATGTTGCCAAGGTTGACCAGGAACGTGCCGGGGATCACCGGCGGCGGGAACCATTCGCCGGTGGGCAAGCGGATCGCCAGGCCCGGCACGTCGGTACGCGCAAGCGCGGTCATGAAGCTGTTGTCAGTATGCGGCGCGGTGCCGAACGTATTTTCGCTCATGTCCTCCTGCGGCGGATAATGTAGGAAACGCAGATTGGCGTGTCCCTCGTTGGCGAAATACGCAGCAAAAAAATCTGCCGGCATGTCCAGTGCCACGGCGAACGCCGGCAGCATGCGATCACACATCCCACGTAGCGCCTGGAAATACGCCATCATGTCCTCACGCAGCGCAGGTAGCCCATCGGGCCACTGGTTGCGGCCGCGCAAGGGAATCCCTGCCAGCACCTCCGGATGTTCCGCCCCACGATCGTGGCTGATGAAGAAGCTCTCGTTCTGGTTCGGTTTGGTCGCCTTGTGCACCTGGGATGCTGCCTGCACCGAAGCGTTCATCGGCATGTAGCCGATATTGTTCTCATTCAGCCGCAGCTTCAGCTTTTCCTCCAGCGGCAACGCATGAAATCGCCGCGACGCAGCGAATCCTCGATCGATGATCTCCTGCGGCACACCATGGTTGAGCACGTATAGAAACCCGATATTCTCACAGGCATATCGCACGTCCTCGGCAAGCCGCCGCAACGCGCCGGGCTCGCCGGCAAAATATGGCCCATAATCGATCACCGGGATCTTCGCCGCTGCTACAGCAAAATCCTTGACCGCGTGCTGCTTGAACAGATGCATTCCTCGCCCCTACCGCTGCCTCACCGGCAGTATAGGAGCGTGAGTGCGACCCTGCCAGTTTGACCCCGGCACGGACCCGACCCTACCGTCCGAACCCAACAGCAGACAGCAGGGAGGATACATGCGTCGCTTGGTCCGGCTGACGATCGCTACCATGTTCGCTTTGTTCATCGGCACGCCGATCCAGGCGAAGGACCTCATTCCCGTGACGCTGGTGCAGAGCAGCCTGAGCTTCAATTTCGTGCCGCTGATGCTCGCCCAGACCGCTGGTTATTTCAAAGACGAGGGTATACAGCTCGACGTGGTGCTTGCCGGCGGTGGCCCGAAGGCGATGACGGCGCTGGTCGGCGGCGGCGGCGAATTCTCCGCATCGGTGCTGTTCGACGGCATCATGGCGCACCGTCGCGGGCTGGACGATGTCAGAGCGCTCGCGACGCTGTCCTACTTCCAGGCGCCGATGGCGGTGCGCGCCGATATCGCGCGTCAGCGCGGCATTTCGCTGGACAAGCCGCTGAAGGATCGCCTGGTCGCGATGCAGGGGCTGCGCATGGGCATCACCACGCCAGGCGCCACGTCCGACCAGTTCATGCGTTATCTGTTCAAGGTCAACGGACTCGATCCTGACCACGATCTGGTGATTGTGCCCCTCGGCGGTGTCAGCTCCCAGATTGCCGCGTTGCAGGCTGGTCGCGTCGACGGCTGCTCCTGCCTGCCGCCGGTCGATGTGCTGGCCGACCGGCAGGGCCTGACGGTGAATGTGCTCAACCAGGCACAGGACATTTCACAGCTTACCGGCGTGACCTACGGCACGCTGTACGGCCTCGCTTCGTACAACAAGGCGCATCCCGATGTCGTACTTGCGATGGCCCGCGCGATCACCCGAGCCACGCTGCTGATCGCGCACGATCCCGACGCAGCCAAGCGGGCAACGCGGCCGTTCCTGAAAGAGATGGACGACGCCACGTTCGACGCCGCGTGGGCGACGTATCTGCCGGCGTTCCCCAAGGACGCCGACATAACCGAAGCCAACTACGCGAAGGAACTGGCGTTCGAAAAAGCAGTGCTTCCCGCCAACACTGGTGCCGCGGTGCCGTACGACGCGGTGGTGGATGCGTCGTTCGTGCGAAAGGCCAGACAGGAACTGACACCCAAACAGGAACCGACACCCAAACAGGAACCGACACATTGAGCGGCGAACCGCTGATCGAATATCGCGACGTGGCCCGCAGGTTCGTCAGCCGTACCGGCGCTGTAACCGCGTGCGAGCAGGTCAACCTGACGGTGCATCAGGGCGAATTCCTCGCTGTGGTGGGACCCAGCGGCTGCGGCAAATCCACACTCCTGAACATGGCAGCCGGATTGCTGGCGCCTTCCGCCGGGAAGGTGTTCTACCGCGGCGCCCCGGTGCGAAGCCCCAACACCGATGTCGGCTACCTCACGCAGCGCGACACGCTGCTGCCCTGGCGCACCGTGGAAGACAACGTCGCCATCGCGCTGGAACTGCGCGGTGAATCACGTGCCGATCGCCACCGCACTGCGCATGCCTGGCTGGATCGCGTAGGCCTATCCGGGTTCGAAAAATCCTATCCCGCACAACTGTCCGGCGGCATGCGTCGGCGGGCCTGCCTGGCACGCACGCTGGCCTACGAGCCGGAAACCATTCTGATGGACGAACCGTTCGGCGCGCTGGATGCGCAGCTTCGCCTGGTGATGCACGATGAATTGCTGAAGCTGTGGACCGGCACGCGCAAAACAATCGTCTTCGTTACGCACGACCTGGCGGAGGCACTCACGCTGGCGGACCGCGTCGCCGTGTTCTCCCCGCGACCCGGTCGCATCCGCGCGGTCGAAATCGTCGATCTGCCGCGCCCGCGCGACGTGTTCCGCATTCGCTTCGACCCACATTTCGGCGAACTGCACGACAGGCTATGGTCTTATCTCGAAGCCAGCGTTCGCGGCGATATCAGGGTGAACTGAACGATGTCCGAGGCCGATGCCACCCCAGGATCCGTCCCGCTTGAATTGCGGGAACCGGAGTTCGGCAGCAGCGACCGCCCGACGGTGCATCATGAGCGGTTGATAGTGTGGGCGTGGCGCATCGGCATCCTTGTCGTTGGCCTGGGGTTCTGGCAGTTCGCCAGCGGGCGCCTGATCAAGCCGTTCTGGATCTCCAGCCCATCGGAAATCTGGCGACAGCTCGCGGACTGGATCGCCACCGGCGAACTCTGGCTGCATGTCGAAGTGACACTGACGGAAACAGTGATGGGCTTTGGCTTCGGCGCGGTATCGGGCGTCGCCGTTGGACTGGCGCTTGGATTGAACCGTCGCCTTGCCGCGGTGCTCGATCCCTTCATCATCGCGTTCTACAGTCTGCCGAAGATCGCGCTCGCACCGCTGTTCATCCTGTGGTTCGGCGTCGGCCTGACATCCAAGGTCGTGCTTGCGACGTTCGTCGTATTCTTCCTGGTATTCTACAACACTTATGCCGGCACGCTGGCGGTCGAGGCCGAACTGGTGGACGTCCTGCGCCTGATGGGCGCGCGGCGCAGCCAGATCGTCCGCAAGGTCATACTTCCCTCAGCGCTGATCTGGATCTTTACCGGAATGAAGAGCTCGGTGCCCTACGCATTGATTGGTGCGGTGGTCGGCGAGATGATGGCGTCCAACAAGGGTCTGGGCTATCTCATAGAGGCAGCCGCCGGGCAATACGATACCGGCGGCGTGTTCGCTGCATTGTTCGTGCTGATGATCATCGCCACTGGACTGCACGAACTGCTCAAGCAGAGCGAACGGCTGGCCATGCGGTGGAAAGAGGAGGGAAATGGTTGAGATGGCCAATTACCGGATCTCCCCCGATCTCGACATGCACTACCAGGTCGATGACTTCACCGACCCCTGGCTCCGACCGCAGACAATCCTGATGCTGCACGGCAATCCGGAAAGCGGTCTCGCCTGGTATGCCTGGGTGCCGAAACTGGCGCGTCACTTCCGCGTGGTGCGACCCGATATGCGCGGCTTCGGTGAATCGACCGCAATGCCGCGCGACTATCCTTGGAGCCTCGACCGGCTCACCGACGATTTCTGCCAGCTGCTGGACCATCTCGGGGTCGAGCGCTGCCATCTCCTCGGCGCCAAGATCGGTGGCACGATTGCTCGCGCCGTTGCCGCGCGCCGGCCCGAACGGTTCATCACACTGACGGTCGTCGGCACGCCGCCGCCATTGCGCATCGGCGCCGCCGAACGTGTGCCCGAACTGATCCGCGATTTCGAAACGCACGGCGTCGAATACTGGGCGCGACAGAATATGGCCAGCCGGCTCGGCAGCGCGTTCCCACCGGAAGGCGCCGAGTGGTGGGCCAAATTCATGGCCCGCACCGCGGTTTCGACCCAGCTCGGCTTCATGGGCACCATCGCCTGTGCCGATATTCGCGCGGACCTGCCGAAGATAACCTGCCCCACCCTGGTCATCACAACAGAGCAAAGCGGGCTCGGCTCGGTCGAGGAAATGCGTAACTGGCAACAGCAGATTGCGGATTCCGAACTGCTGGTCCTTCCGGGGAATTCCTATCACGTCGCAGCAACACATGCCGACCGCGCGGCCGAGGCGACGCTGGATTTCATAGCGCGGCGCGGCGGCCAGATGAAGCAGGAGGAACGCAGCAATGGTTGAAATCCGTCGTATGGGACCGCAGATCGGTGTCGAGGTGACCGGTGTCGATGTGAGTACGCTGGACGATACGGGATTCGCGCCGATCTATCAGGCGTGGCTGGACCACAATGTCATGGTGGTGCGCGACCAGGAACTGACGATCGAGGATTTCCTGCACTACAGCCGCCGCTTCGGTCTGGTTGTGCCGCATCCGTCGAAAAGTACGCGACATCCAGAGGTGCCGGAAATCACGCTGCTCGGCATCAACAAGTTCGATCCCGATGGCAAGCTGAATGAAGCGATCTACCGGCGCGGCGCGGAAGGCTGGCACACCGATGGCGCCTATGACGCCGACCCGTTCAAGGCGACGCAGCTTTACGCGTTGGCGATTCCCAGCACCGGCGGCGACACGCTTTTCGCCAACGGCTACGCCGCGTACGACGCATTGCCGCAGCGATTGAAGCAGCGACTGGAAGGCGTGTTGGGAGCCTTCACCTATGGCGGTCGCAGGAAGAAGCGCGAACTGCTGAATGAGGAAGATCGAGATTGGCAGCCGGTGTTTCACCCGATCGTCCGGACGCATCCGGAGACTGGCCGCAAGTCGCTGTATTTCGATCCTGGCAAGATCGAGTCGATCCAGGGCGCCGAACCGCAGGAGAACGACGCGCTGATCGAGCAACTGACCAGCGCCATGATCCAGCCGGATGGCGAGTATCGCCATAAGTGGCGCGTCGGCGACATCGTGATTTGGGACAACCGCTGCTCATATCACCGCGCAGCGGGCGACTATCCGCCGCAGGAGGACCGCATCCATTGGCGCGTTTCGATCAAGGATCGCGGCGTGGAACGGCTCGCGGCGGAGTAGCACCCACTACCATTAGGAGGAGCCCGGCGACGAAGCAATCTCGTGGCAACCTGACGCCTCCGAGATTGCTTCGTTCCGTTCGCAATGACAATCAGCGCGCCACGGTTTCCTGCGCGGGGAAATTGCATTCCACCGCGATGCCGTCCGGGTCGAGATAGAACAACTGCGTCATGTTCATCCGCGGCAGCACCCGCTCGTCAAACTTGATGCCGTGGCCTTCAAGATTTGCCTTCATGTCCCGCAGCCCCTCGCAGGCGAAAGCGATGTGATCCAACCGCCCGGTTTTCGCCGGATCACTCGGCGCATCGGCAATGACCGGGTCGTCGGCGCGGCGCCCGATCAGATGCACCGTGGGCACGCCGCCGCAATACAGCCAGTAGCCAGGGAAGTTCAGCGGCGGTCGATCGCCGACCGACAGGCCGACAACGTTGGTGTAGAATTTCCTGGTAGCCTCTAGATCGCGCGCCAGAATCGTGTAGTGATTGAGTGACATCGCAGGCATGTTGTTTCTCCGTCAGAACTGGTTTTCCGGCTCCATACCAAGCAGAATCTGGCCGACCGACTCATAGTGCAACTGCCGCCCCTGCGACTGTTGCGCAACTGTGTGGATATCGCGCAGCCGCTGTTCGAACGGTTGTTCCTCGAACACCGCCATCGATCCGGCGGCATGATACAGCGTGTTGACGATCTCGCGCGACTGCTGGATCGCCCACGTGGAGGCCAATCGGATCATCGCCCGGTCCTCACCGGTCTGCTTGCCGGTCGCCTCCGCGTGCTGCCATGCCTGCTCCCACGTGGTGTGCAGGAACGCGCGCGCCGACCGCCAGCGCGCCTCGCATTGCGCAAGCTGCGACTGTACCACGTTATTCTCGCGCATTGGGCGTGACGCCCCGCGCGACACCTTGTTCGCTGGCAGGTTCAGGAAATCCTCGATCGTGCCGCGCGCAATCCCCAAACCCACGCCGGCGAACCCGCACGAATATAGTTGGTTGCTCGTGAAACGATACAGCAGCCCCTGCTCCCGCCGTTCAGCCGGTGCGTCACGCGCCGTCGAAAAGCGCTGCGGCACGAACAGGTCCTTCACCACGTACTCGTTGCTCGCGGTACCGCGCAGTCCGATGGTGTGCCAGATATCGTGCATCTCCACGCTGGATTTCGGGAACAGCATGGTCCGGACCTTGCCCGTCCCGGCGACCGGCATATGTGCGCCCAGCCATTTCGCATGGTGACAGCCGCTGGCAAAACGCCACTTGCCGCTGATGCGATAGCCGC
This sequence comes from Acetobacteraceae bacterium, assembly GCA_035511435.1. Taxonomy (GTDB): domain Bacteria; phylum Pseudomonadota; class Alphaproteobacteria; order Acetobacterales; family Acetobacteraceae; genus JAMXLO01. The sequence continues at coordinate 21,549 of DATKFJ010000245.1, forward strand.
CGTCCACCGGCTGTGCTTCGTAAGGCGCGCCCGGCGGTCCCCATGCCAAAATTCCAGTCGGCGGGCCGAACATTTCGTGCGCGACTGCGGGATCAAGATAC
>DATKFJ010000246.1:0-21558 GCA_035511435.1 Acetobacteraceae bacterium
TCGCCTGGGGACGTGGCTTGGTCGAGCGTCTAGGGCCAGCCGGACTGACCGCGTGCGCGGCGAGTGCGTCGCTGATTCGCTGGAGCGTCACCGCTTGCGCGCCGCCGCTTACGGTGTTGGCTGCTGTTCAACTGCTGCACGCCGCGACATTTGCCATGCAGCATCTGTCAGCGATGCTGGTATTGAGCCGCGCGATGCCACCGGAACGTGCCGCCACCGCGCAGGCATTGCACTCGGCACTTGGCATGGGCGCGCCGGGTGGATTGCTGATGCTGCTGGCCGGCGTGCTGTATGCGCGCTTTGGTGGTTTGGTATTCCTGGCGATGGCCGGCGTCGCGGGTCTGGCTCTGTTGCTGGTGCGGCCGTTGGCGCGCGTGACAGGCTGAGGACCGCGCGTCATCGGCGCGGGATTCCTGGGTCCCCGCTGTTCGCCGGGATGACAGATACGCGGCGTAGCGGCGTTACAGCCGCGGCAACACCTTCTCGCCGAACAGCCGCATCGATGCTTCCGCATCCGCCAGCGTGATGTCGTTGAAGTTCACCTGTAGCGACGCGATTTCGAATTCGCCGATCTGCCGCTTATAGCTGGCGACGGTGTCCAGAATGCGTTGCGGTGTTCCCACCCAGGCGGCGCATTTCGCAACCTGAGTGTCGAAATTGTCCTGTGCCAGCGCGGCGATGATCTTGTCGTAACCAGGGTAGTCCGCCGAGCTCTCGCCGGACATCCACTCCGATGCCGCCGTGACCAGCGAATGCAGGTAGCGGTTCAGTGGCTCGCGGGCGAGGTGTTCGGCGGTCGCCTGGTGGTCATGGCAGAACATGTGGAACGCCAGCATGACGGTGCCGTTGTCAGGATGGCCAGCGCGCTGCCAGGCCTCGCGGTAGATCTTGATCAGCTCGGCCATTGCGCCGCCGGCCATCGGGATCGCCATGATGCCGTGGCCTGCCGTGCCGGCGCGTTCGAACGACTCTTTCGTCGCGAGTGCGGCGACGTAGAACGGTGGTCGCGGTTTCTGAGTGGGTCGCGGCAGCGACGTGACGTTGCGAAAATCGTGGAAGCGCCCTGCCGAGGTCACGTTCTCCTGTTCTAGCAACTGGCGAACCTGCTCCATGCCTTCGTCGAATCGCGCACGGCTTTCATCGAGCTTCACGCCGAACCGGGCGAACTCGTGCGGCAGGAAGGCGCGGGCGAAGCCGATGTCGAGCCGGCCGTTGCACAGCGCGTCCAGCATCGCCAGTTCGCCGGCGAGCTTCAATGGATTGTTGAATGCCGGCAGCACCGCCCCGGTCACCAGCCGCGCACGTCGTGTCACTTGCGCTGCGGCGGCGAGGAACACCACGGGATTAGGACTGTAGCCGCCGTACGGATGAAAGTAGTGTTCCACCGTGCGGACGTGGCTGTAGCCGTAGCGGTCGCACAGACCGACCAGCGTCAGTGCTTCCTGCCAATAGTCGCGCGCCGATTTCACCTCCGGCCCGATGTCCGGGAAGAACTGAATGCCGACCTGCATCTGATCATTTCCTTCCGTGACAGTCGCCCAGCCAGCCAACCAGCCTGTCAGCCAGCCAACCAGCCAGAGAGAGCAAGCCGTACGCCGACGCTGCCGATGGCCGGCTTTTGTTGTCATTGCGAGCGGGGCGACGCAATCCTGGGCGAGGCGGGTACTTCGATCGTGGTGCCCTACCGGTCCGAGAATGCTTCGTCGCTGCGCCGCTCGCAATGACAGGGAAATGCGCTGCTCGCAATGAAGGGGCCGGGGTTTGTTGTCATTGCGAGCAGAGCGCAGCAATCCCGATTCAGTTGGGCACTCCGGCCGAGTTGCCCAACTGGCCTGGAATTGCCTGGTCGCTGCGCTGCTCGCGATGACAGGTGTATGCGCTTCGCGGGCTTAATCCGCACGTGCTGTCGGCCCGTTTCCTACCCCATGCCGTCACCCCTCTGGCGTTTCCCGCCGCTGCACCATAGACAGGCCACCGAGAGACCGGACGGGGTATCGCCATGGCGCGCCAGCTCAAGATAGCGGTCCAGATGGACCCGATCGACAACATCAACATCGATGCCGACTCCACCTTCGCGCTGATGTTGGAAGCGCAGAAGCGTGGCCATGCGATGTGGCACTACGAAGTGCGCCACATGGCGCTGCGCGAAGGCGTCAAGCGGCAGGGTGCCGGACGTGAGGAGCGGCTGAAGGCACGCGCCCAGCCCGTGACGGTGGAACGCACGCGCGGTGCCCATCACCGGTTCGGCGAGCCGACGCTGCTGGACCTGGCCTCGATGGATGTCGTGCTGATGCGCCAGGACCCGCCGTTCGATATGGCCTACATCACGGCCACGCACATGCTGGAGCACATCCAGCCGAAGACCCTGGTGGTGAACGACCCCGCCGCGGTGCGCAATGCGCCGGAGAAGCTGTTGGTGACGCACTTCCCCGATCTGATGCCGCCGACCATGGTCACCTGGGACATTGAAGCGATCAGGGCCTTCCGCGGCGAATACAAGGACATCATCGTCAAGCCGCTGTTCGGCAACGGCGGCGCCGGCGTGTTCCGCATCAAGCCGGACGATGAGAACCTCAGCGCGTTGCTGGAGATGCACTTCGCCCGCTCACGCGAGCCCCTGATGTTCCAGCGTTATGAGCCCGCGGTGCGCCAGGGCGATAAGCGCATCATCCTGGTGGATGGCGAGCCGGTGGGCGTGGTGAACCGCGTGCCGGCGGCGGGTGAGGCACGATCGAACATGCATGTCGGCGGCCGGCCGGAGAAATGCTCTCTATCGGCCCGCGATCGCGAGATCTGTGCCGCGATCGGCCCGACCCTGCGCGAGCAGGGCATGATCTTCGTCGGCATCGACGTGATCGGCGATTGGCTGACCGAGATCAACGTGACGTCGCCCACTGGCATCCAGGAGATCGACCGGTTCGACGGCATCAGCATCGAAGCCATGATCTGGGACCGCATCGAGGCGAAGCTGGGCGATTGAATTCAGTCCTCTTCGGGATCTTCGGAATTTTTGCGGATAACGGCGATTGCTATCAGCACGTATGCTGCTACGCGCAGAAGATAGAACCAGCTCTTGTTTTCGTCCGACCCTGTCACCACGACGACAAGTGCCGTGTTCAACGCCAGCAACCAGAACGCCGCCGCAAAGGCCAGGAACAGCAGGTCCCGGCTACGCCACCAGAATCGAGCGAAGAACAACCCGCAGGCCATGAACCCAGCCGTGACCATGCCGGACAGATAGGTGTTCCAAACCTGATCGTTCACTACACTTCCCAGATGAACCCGTACAGCAGTACGCTGACCGCGAGCAGTGCCGTGATGATCCTGACGATGGTGAGATCGTTTTCCGGCAGCAGCAGAACATCAACTGCCAGCACCAGGTTGTTGAGCGCCATCAGCAAGAAGCAGATGGAACTCCAGATCAACAGCCGCGTTCGCCCCCGCCGATAAGCACGCAGCAAAAGATAGGCGCAAAGCGCGCTGGTGACCACGCAAAGCAGGTAGATCACGCCTTCCAACAGAGAGCCGGTCCAGGCGATGACCATCCACGACGGTTCCGCTCAGATCCCGCGCGGTCGCCTGGGCCGCAGCCGGAAAGCGTCGCCAAGGACCTTCTCAACCGGCGGTTCAATCGGACGAGTGAACGCATCGCCGCGGGTCTCGACGGGATCGCGGGCGCCGGCAAACGCTCGCAAGCGGGAGATGTCGTGCAGCGTGACGCGGGAGCCATGGGTCTCTACGCCGAACTCACGCAGGCTCATGAACGCACGGGACAGATTTTCAGCGCGGCAGCCGAGCCAGGGCGCCAGCAATCCCTTGCTGACCGGCAGCCGGAAGTCCGCGCGTGAGGCGGCTGGGTCCGTGACGAGGCTCAGCAGATAGGTCCCCAGACGTTGCGTGGCGACGCGAACCTTCAGATCAACCACTTGGCGGGTCATGCTGCCCAATTCGGCTGACATGGCGCGGATCATGGCCATCGCCGCGTTCGGCCGTTCCGCGATGACAGCGCGCAACGGTTCCGCCGCGATCCGCACCAGCCGCGAATTCGAGATCGCCTCGGCTCCTGTCAGGTAGGGCTCATCTGCCAGCACGCTGGCCATGACGAAGCTGGTCTTCGGGCCAAGAATGTCGATGATGGTGCTGGAAGCGTCGGCCGTCGTTCCGGTCAGGCTGATCTGCCCGTCCAGCAGGACATACAGGGACGCGGGCAGGGTGCCCTGGCGGAACAGCACCTCGCCGGCGCGCAGTTCCGCCATGTCGCCATAGGCGGCCACGCGCTCCAGGACGTCGCCATCCAATTCGGCGAAGCCCGGCACCGGTCGAAGCATGGCCTCAATCGATCGCATCGAATTCCTTTCGCTCACAACGTCGGCCTTTGGCTCAGTGTCGCCATTATGCTGTCATACATCGGGTCGATCGTTTTGGCCAAGGGTTCAGTGGGTCTCGTCGTTGCCGCGAGGGCAGGAATCCGGGACCACGCAGCGCAATCGCATCTCGCAGCCGCGTGGCCTGGCGCGGCCGTGTCAGGTGCCGTCCGACAGCAATCACGCCGACCCGGATTGTGCGGATCAAGCCTGGAAGTTGCACTGATAACCGTTTGATGCGCTTCGCGCGAAGCACCGCCGGCCTGTTGCCCGTGCGGCGCGCAGGTCGGCGGCTTGCCGTCGGTGCGAACGAAACCCGATGCATAGGAAACGACAGGTCAATATTCGAACTGATAAGTCACGCCCAGGCCGGTGCCATTCGATTCGCCGGCCGCGCCCACCGCGGACGAAGTGCCGGTTCCCGCGGTGCCCTGGAGTTTCAGCCCCTTGGTGATGTCGATCTGCACCTCGGCCTGCGTGCCGGAACCGGAGGCACTCTGCTTGGCGCCAAGATAGACGCCCGGCGCCAGGTATCGCCCGGCCTCCAGGGTAGGACTGCCAGTGCTCCCGCTGCCGATCGCCAGGCGATCCAGGCCGAGGCCTTGCCGCACCTTGTCCAGAGGATCGCCGATAACTGACCCACCGGTTCCTGTCAGGGTCGCCAGGCCGGCGGCGATCCCGGCAATCTCGAACGGGCCCAGCCGCCCGATGCCGCTGCCGAACAGGAGGTGCGCCAGCACTTCGTCCTGCGGCAGATCGGGCACGCTGGTCAGCAAGATTTTCGGATCAAGCGCGGTGCCGCCGACCGTCAGCGTCGCGGTGACATTGCCGTTGGTGCTGCTGGCCACGAGGTGCAGTGCAGGATTGGTGATGCTGCCGCCGTTGAACGTGATCTGGCCCTCGGAGAAATCGAGGGTACGGCCGGCCAAACTCAGTGTGCCGCGGCGCATTTCGAGTGCGCCCAGGGTGCGTGGCTGGCTTGCGGTACCGGTTATCTTCATCGATCCGCCGAACTCCAGATCCAGGCCGCGCCCGCGGATGAACACCTGCTGCGGCGCATCCAGCGTCAGGTTCAACACGATCTGCATCGGTGCCGCGGTCGGTGCGGACGGCGCGGGCGTGACCCCGGGCTGTTGCACCGGCAGTTGCGCAATGCTGGCCGGCAACCTTTCCGGCACGCGGATGTCGGCACGTTGGACGCGCACGTTGCCGCCCAGCATCAATTGGCCGGTCAATTGGCCCCGCACCGTCAGGTTCGCATCGAGCACCGCATTGATCAGGTCACTGGCCAGCGGCCTCGCGTTGCGCGCTGTCAGGGTGAGGTCGATCGGCAGCTCCGGCGCCAGCACGCCGATGCTGCCGCTGCCCGAAATGCTGCCCGACCCCGCCTTGGCGCTGAATTGCACGAGCCGGACTGTGTCGCCGCTGCCCTGTATGCGGGCGGTGATATCGGTGAGGTGGATGCCGGTTTCGAAATCCTGCACCTCGCCCCCGGCGAGTTGAGCGGTTCCGGCAACGCGCGGCGCGGCGGCCGTGCCGGCGATGGTGGCGTCGAGCGAAACCTGTCCGCGGACCCGTCTGCCATTGGCTGTGAGCACCGGATCGAACACCGCAAGATCGAGCGTGCCGCCGGCCCGCAGATCGATTGCGCCGACCGCGGTGAGCGGCACGCGCCCGGTCACCGTGAGGCGCGACGTACCGGCGCTGAGACGCGCGTCGATCCGGGCGTCGGTGCCATTGAGATCGGCATTGGCGGTGATGCTCGCCGGAGGCATCGCGCGCCCGGCACCGCTTTTGACGCGAAGTTCGGTCGCCGCGAGTTTCACCTTGCCGACCGGATGCGCTGACGTGCCGGTGATGCGCGCGTCGGCTTGCAACATGCCATCGGCTGCGTATGCCGGCGACACCACGGCGGCCAGGTCCGCCGGCAGATTGCGCACCGTCGCCGTCAGGTCGAGTGTCGTGCCGGCATGCCCGGAAACGTCCAGCACAGCCTGGCGCACGCCGAGACGCAGACGGTCAACGGACACGCCGTCGGAGAACCCGATGCGGACCGGAGCCAGCAGGCGAATGCCCTGCTTGCGCCACTCGCCTTGCAGCGACGCCACGTTGAGCGTGCGGCCGACCGTGTCGAGCGTCGCCGCGGCGTTGAGTTGCGCCGGCGCGCCGTGCAGATCGGGCAGCGACGCCGTCAGCTTCAATGCAAGTGCGTCAGCAGGCCCTTTGGCCGACATGCGCAGCGTACCGCCGATGTTCGCCGCGCGCACACCATCAACATCGAGAGTTGCGTTCAGCGTGGGGTGCGATTCCGGCTGGTCGACATCGGCAACCAGTGCGATCCGCGACGCCGCGGCGGTCCCGGTCACGTCGGCGTTGTTCAGTTGCGCGGTGACGTGCGCCTTGTCGGGCGATGCAACCAGATCGGCAATGAGGCTGCCGGCGAGGGGCCGGCCGACCAGCGGCGCCAGATCGGCAAGCCGCGTCATGGCGATATGCAGGGTGCCGGCGGGAACCATGGTGGAGGTGGGCATCTGCATCGATCCGCCAGCTTGCAGGCTCTTCCAGGTCGCGCGCTCGATATCGATCGCCAGGCCGTTGTCGCGTCGCTGCAGCGCCACGGCGAAATCGAGCGGCGCATCGAGCAACGCACCCTGCGCGGTGATCCGGGCGCTGGGATTATGCGGCAGACCGTGCGCGTCGATATTGACGGTGAGCGCGCCGGACGACATGCCGCGCGCGGCGACGCCGCCATTGATGACAGCGGTGAAAGCGAGATCGTCGGTCGGTCCACTGACCTTTCCGGTTGCCTGAAGCTGTCCCGCCAAAGTTGGTTCGGCGGCGGCCAGATCGGTCACGCCAAGGGTCCAGTTCAGATCGGCCCGGTCGTTGGCCACCGTCCCATTCGCCGACAGCGCGACGGACTGCCCGGTGAACCGCAATTCTGACAGGGTCAGGTCCCGGCCACGCACCGTTGCCGCCAACCGGAATTGTCCTGTATCGCCGACCAGCGAGCGGGCTTGCTGCAAGCCGCCGGTCACGCCGACAGTGCCATCCAGTGCGATCGTTGTCGCATCGCCACGCATCGCGGCGTGCAGCGCGAGCGTCAGGCCGCCTTGCAGATCGACCTTCCCCATCGCTGCGAACGGCGCGAGGTTGGCCAGCGTCATCGTGGCGTCGATGCGTTTCGTGTCGCCGGTGAGCACATTGGCATCGGCGGTGAACATCTTGTGGCGCAAGGTTATGTGTACCGGCCGATCCGGCTGGTCCAACCGCGCGTCTGCCTGGATGACCAGCGGATCGCCGGCGAGCAGGTCCGGGTTGGGTCCCGGCAAACGCAGCCCGGTGACCTCGCCATCCACCTTGATCTGGCCGGTGTTGCCGGAAATGCCGGCGGTGACGCTGCCGATACTGGCGCCGGCCGAGGCAAGCGCGTCAATGCGCAGTTGGCCGGTGGCGTCCGGGCGCGTGAACGGACCTGTCACATGGGCGTCAAACGATATCGACTGCCAGGCCAGGTCCGTGCGCGGATGCATGGCGGGCGCGGTCGCGGATACCGTCAGATCGGCTGCTGCGTCTTGCAGATCGACCGTGCCATCGGCGGCGGCATGCAACGGGCCAGCCGTGAGCGCTACATGCGTCTCGACGGCATTGGGTGGACCGTCCATCCTGCCATCGAGCGTCACCGCGCCCAGGTCCGGCAACCCGGCTATGCCGGAGAGCAGCCCGTGCGCCGGCTCGCTGGCGTGCAGCGTGGCGTGCAGTCCCGCGGCATCACTGGCGCCGTTCAGCACGTAGCTGCCGGACCCGTCGAGCTGATGCACGGTCAGCGCCACGTGCCCCTGTGTCAGTGTGGTCAATTCACCGGAACCGTTCACTGCTATGGCGGCAGCCGTGCCGGCAATCGGCGCGCCGACATCCACTCGCGCAACCTGCAGATCACGCAGCACCACCGGCGCCGGAAGACTGTAGCTGCTGCTGGTGGAGGATGAACTGGCAGGCATCCGCATCACATCGATATGCGCGGCGGCCAACCGATCGATCACGATCGTCCGATGCAGCAGTTGCATCGGCGACCAGTCGAGGCTCAGGTCGTCGGCGGTGGCATAGTCGCCACCCGGATCGCGCAAATCGACGTGGGCCACGCGCAATGCATCGGGGAAGCGCCCGGAGATGCCGGCGAGCCGTACCGTGTCGCCGGTCAGTTTCGGCGTAAGGCGTTCGATCGCGCGCCTGCCCGGTCCGGTGTTGGCGCCGATCAGGACCACAATGACCAGTACGATCGGAACACCGATCAGCACCGCCAGTATCCAGCCGATCCATTTCGCCGCGTGGCGCATCAGAAGGCCTGTCCGATTCCAATATACAATTCGAAAGCGTCGCCACCCGGCTCCCGGTTCAGAGGTACTGCGACGTCGAGACGAAGTGGGCCGATCGAGGTGTAATACCGCACGCCAATGCCGGCGCCCACACGCCAGTTGCTGGTGAACGGCGAACCGTTCGCGGTCACCTGGCCCGCATCGACGAAGGCCACCACACCGTATTTGTCGAAAATCCGCTGGCGCAACTCCAGTGATCCGGCGCTGACCGCCGTGCCGCCGATCGGATTGCCGTCCGGAAACTGCGGCCCCACCGACTGGTAGCGAAAGCCACGTACCGTGCCGGAGCCGCCCGCGTAAAAGCGCTGGTCGGGCGGCAGGTCGAACTGCTCGGCGCCGTAGTCCTTGCCCACCAGGCCGCGTACCGCGACGACACTGCGACCGGACCCGCTGAGATCGAAATACGCCGATCCGGAGATCTGCGCGATTACGAAAGTCGCGGAGGAATGGCCGAACGATTGGGTAGGCGTGAGCAGGATCGCGGCGCGGAAGCCCGAAGTGGGATCCAGCAGGCTGGTGGTGTTGTCGAACTTCACCGACATCGGCACGCCGACCAGTTGGAAGGGTCGGTCGACACCTTCCTGCCCGATCTCCTCCTGCTCGCCCGACAGGCCGATGCTTGCGGTCCAATGCGCCAGCAGTTTGCGGTTGATCGCGATCTTCTCAAGCAGCGCCCGCTGGTCGTACGCCTGGAGGCTTTGCTTGACCGCATTCAGGTCGACCTGGAGCGATTGGTCGCGGGTCAGGAAATCCGGCTTGATGAACTGCGCGCCGAAATTATAGCCCGGATGCTGCTCCGCGTCGCCGCCAAGCTGCATGCCCGCGGTGAGATTGAGCTGCTCGGCGTTGCCGAACAGATTGCGATGGTGCCAGCCGACGTTGAAATTGGCACCGAGGTCGGTCGAGTAGCCGGCGCCCACGTCGACCGCATGCAGCGGCCGCTCGGTCACGTCGATCAGGATCGGGATGGTGCCATCGGGGGCCAGGTGGTCGGCCGGCTCCACGCGCACCACCGAGAATACGCCCAGCGACGCCAGATCCTCCCGAGCCGCCTCGATCCCGATCGGGTTGAAACGCTGACCGGGCTGGATCAACAGGCGGCGGCGGACGAAATCCTCATGCACGGTCCGCAGGCCCTTGATCTGGATCTGGCCGATATTCGCGTATGGCCCGGCGGTTACCTTGAAGGTGACGTCCAGCAGGTGCTGCCGTGGCCGCAGGATGACCGGCGGCAGATCGACCTTGGCGAGCGGATGGCCGGCTTCGCGGATTGCTGACAGCAGAGTCTGCTGCGCCGTCAGCACATCGGCGGCGACGGCCGGTGCGCCGGGCGCCAGGCTGAGCTTGTTGCGCGTATCGGGCGGCACATCGCCGTCGATGGTGATGCGGCCGATGTGGAACTGCGGGCCTGGATCGAACGCCGCGACGACGTCGACCGGCGGATCGGCGGGCGCGTGCTCCAGCACATCGGCCAGGTTGGCATCGTCAAGCGGATGGCCCGCGATGGTCAGTGTAATTTTGGCCGTGTAGTAGCCGTAGCTGTTCAAAGCGGCCTGGAAGCGGGTCAGGTCGTCGCGCGATCGCGTCACCAGCGCGAATGGACCGACGGGCGCCTTGTCACGCAGGGCGACCAACTGCGAGGAGTCCTTGATCGCCTGATCGACAGCTTTGTCGCCGGTCGGCTTCAGCGTCACGTTGTACGGTTGGGGATCCGCGCCGTGTGCGTAGCCGCCGCAGAAAAGTAGTGCAGCCATTGCCAGGCAGCAGAGCACATTGCGCATTCGCCTACGGTATCCGGTGCCGTGTTCCGCGACTTGTCACGGTTGCGCCATTGTTAGCAAAGAGTGAGCGAGCTATCCCCGGTTGCCATGAGGCAAACGTCCCGTCATCCACGCCGCCTCGCCGCAGCCCGCCCGCTGCTGGCGCGTCACGCCGAATTTCCTGATCTCGACGTTGCTTCGCAGTCGGCTGCTGGCGGTCGGGGCCTGCTACGGTCGATCCGAGTCGTCAGACGCGCCATCAGCATCCTGATTTGGACGCTGGCCTGCATGCCGGTCCAGGCAATCTGCCTGCTGCTGCCGGGTCGGCCGAAGGTGGTTTTCGCACGGTTCTACTGGGCAACGGTGTGTCGCCTGCTCGGGCTGAAGGTGCGGGTGATCGGTTCCGCCGTCAGGTCGGCCGGCGGGCGACCGGTGGTGTTCGTTTCCAACCACTCGTCGTGGATCGACGTCCCGGTGCTGGGCGGACGGCTCGATGCCTGTTTCGTCTCGAAGGACGACGTGGCGCAGTGGCCGTTCATCAGCACCATCGCCAGGCTCGGGCGCACGGTCTTCGTGTCCCGACGGCGCCACGCCACCGCGCGGGAGCTGGACCGGATGCGCGATCGGCTGGCCGCCGGCGACAATCTGTTGCTGTTCCCAGAAGGTACGTCGTCCGACGGGTCGCGCGTGCTGCCGTTCCGCAGTTCGTTCTTTGCGGTGGCGGAGACTGCGCAGCAGCCGTTGGTACAGCCGATTTCGATCGTGTACGACCGGCTGGGCGGCTTGCCGACCGGTCGGGCGAGCCGACCGGTGTTCGCCTGGTACGGCGATATGGATCTGGCGTCGCATTTCTGGCGGTTCGCCCGGCATGGCGGGCTGCGGGTCAGCGTGCTGGTCCACCCGCCGCTGGATCCGTCGCGCTTCGCCAGCCGCAAGGCGCTGTCACATGCTGTGTGGCAGGTGGTGGCGGATGGTGCGGCGACGCTGCGGCAAAACCGGGTGGTGATGCCGCAGCGGAGCGTGGATGTGGTGGCGGCGCCGGCGTACCCGTGATGGGCGCAACGCGGGGTAATAGTAATACGTATTCTTCCCGCCCTGTGCGGGAGCGGGCAGGGACGGGCACTCCGGCGAAGGCGGCGGCTGTAAGCACCCCTCGACCTGCCCCCTCCCGCAAGGGGCGGGGCGGCTGCGGTTCTGGTTGACAGGGCTGGGGCATTTCCTGCCAGACTGCGACCCGACCCAGGAGGCGAATCCGCACTGCTGCGCTTGACCCGATCGAGCCGCCCGACGATTGATCCTTCGCCTCGCGCCGGACTGGTCCGGACAGGTAGGGCGGAGTGTGGTCGTTGAGTGTCACGGGACGTGAGGAGTTCGGTCGCAAGCGTCTGCATGTCATCACCTGGGGTTGCCAGATGAACGCGTATGACAGCGCGCGGATGGCCGACGTGCTGGCGCCTCTCGGCTACGCCCCGGCCTCGGTGCCGGATTGCGCGGACATGGTCATCCTCAACACCTGCCACATCCGCGACAAGGCGGCGGAAAAGGTGTTCTCCGAACTTGGCCGGCTGCGGCGACTGAAAGAAAAGCGCGCGGCGGAAGGCGGGCGCATGATACTGGCGGTCGCCGGTTGCGTGGCGCAGGCGGAAGGTGCGGAAATCCTGGCGCGCGCACCTTACGTGGACATCGTGCTGGGGCCGCAGACCTATCACCGACTCCCGGAGATGGTGGCGCGCGTGGCGCGGGCCGGCGGAGCGGTGATCGAGACCGATTTTCCGGCCGAGCAGAAGTTCGATTTTCTGCCCGACGCGGCGGCGCCGCAGGGCGTTACTGCCTTCCTCACCATTCAGGAGGGCTGCGACAAGTTCTGCAGCTTCTGCGTGGTGCCGTACACCCGTGGCGCGGAGCAGAGCCGGCCAGCCGCGGCGGTGATTGCCGAGGCCCGACGGCTGGTGGCGCAGGGCGCGCGCGAGATCACGGTGTTGGGCCAGAACGTCAACGCCTGGCACGGCGAGGCGCCGGATGGCGGCACCTGGGGACTCGGGCGCCTGTTGCGGGAATTGGCGGAACTGCCCGGGTTGCTGCGGCTGCGCTACACCACGTCGCATCCGCGCGACATGGATGACGCTCTGATCGCGGCGCATCGCGACCTGCCGATGCTGATGCCGTTCCTGCACCTGCCGGTGCAGTCGGGCGCCGACCGCCTGCTGTCCGCGATGAACCGCAAGCATACCGCCGCCGATTACCTACGCCTGGTGGAGAAACTGCGTGCGGCGCGGCCCGAGCTCGCACTGTCGTCCGATTTCATCGTGGGCCATCCGGGGGAGACCGACGCCGACTTCGAGGCCACGCTGACGCTGGTGCGCGATGTCGGCTTCGCGCAGGCCTACAGCTTCAAGTACTCGCCCCGTCCCGGCACGCCCGCCGCCGGCGCACCGTCGCAGGTGACGGACACGGCGAAGGATGCGCGACTAGCCGAACTTCAGGCGCTGCTGCGCGCACAGCAGGCGGCGTTCAACGCCGGGTGTGTCGGATTGACGCTGCCGGTGCTGTTCACCGGTGCCGGCCGGCATCCGGGACAGGTCGCCGGACGGTCACCATTCCTTCAGCCGGTGCACGTAGCGGGCCCGGCCGATCTGATCGGCCGCGAAATATCCGTGCATATTGCCGCGGCACTCCCCAACTCATTGTCCGGAACCCTCACCCAGGAGAGAGCCTGCGCTTGAGCCAAGCCACCGCAACCCCCGCGATCCCCGCCGCCTCTCCGCACGGCAAGGCCGTGACCCTCCAGTTTGCTGACAACACGCTGTTGCCGATGCTGCTCGGCGACCATGACCGCCACATGGTCCGCATCGAGCAGGCTCTCGGCGTGCGCCTGTCGTGTCGCGGCAACCGCGTCGCCATCACCGGCGAACCGTCGCGTGTCGATGTGGCACAGGCCACGCTGGAAGCGCTGTGGCGGCGGCTGGAACGCGGCGAGAGCGTCGGGCGGCCTGATGTGGAAGCGGCGATGAAGCTGGCGGATGCCGACACCGATCCTCGGCTGCCGCTGTCCGATGTGCCGGCGATCCGTACGCGGCGCGGCGCGGTGGGGCCGCGTAGCCCGGGCCAGGCGACGTACATCGAGGCGCTGGCGTCGCATGAGATGGTGTTCGGCGTCGGCCCGGCAGGGACCGGCAAGACGTATCTGGCGGTGGCGCAGGCGGTGGCCATGCTGCAAGCCGGCAAGGTGGATCGCATCGTACTGTCCCGGCCCGCGGTGGAGGCCGGTGAGCGGCTGGGTTTCCTGCCCGGCGACATGAAGGAGAAGGTCGATCCCTATCTGCGCCCGCTGTACGACGCGCTGCACGACATGATGCCGGCCGAACAGGTGGTGCGGCGGCTGACCAACGGCGAGATCGAGGTGGCGCCGCTGGCCTTCATGCGCGGGCGCACGCTGGCGCATGCTTATGCGATTCTGGACGAGGCCCAGAACACCACGGCGGTGCAGATGAAGATGTGGCTGACGCGGATGGGCGAAGGTACGCGCATGGTGGTGACTGGCGACCTGACCCAGGTCGATCTGCCGACCGGCATACGGTCGGGCCTGCGGGATGCGCTGGATACGCTGGAAGGCGTGCCGGGCATCGCCGTGGTTCGGCTAGGCACGCGCGACGTCGTGCGGCACCCGCTGGTCGCGCGCATCGTGGACGCTTACGATCAGCGCGCCGCAGCCGTGGGCGACAAGCGTCGGGAAGCCGATCGGGCGCGCGATGTCAATCAGCCGGGGATGCGACCGGCAAGTAACGATGGACCCATACCCAAGTAGCAGCCCCGCGCGAGCGGGGATCCAGGACGCAGTCAGTGTGATTGTGACGGAGCCGGCATGGCGCCGGCTCGTGCTGCATGCCGAAAGCATTGCCAGCCGCGCGGCGCGGGCCGCGGGTGCCCATGGTTCGGTGGTGCTGGCGGCGGATCGCACGGTGCGCCGGTTGAACGCACGCCATCGCGGACGGAACCGGCCGACCAACGTGCTGACCTATACAGCACCCGCGCATGAGATGGTGCTGGCGCTGGGTGTGATCAGGCGCGAGGCGGCGGCCGCTGGCCGTCGGCCAGGGCACCATCTGGCTCATCTTGTGGTGCACGGCGCGCTGCATCTGGCTGGCCACGACCACCACCACCCCGGCGAGGCGCGGCGCATGGAACTGGCGGAAGCCCGTATCCTGCATCGTCTCGGCGTGCCCAATCCGTGGAAACGGGCATGAGCGCGCACGGCAACACCGCGAGGCTGTCGCTGCTGGCACGGCTGCGTCAGTTGCTCGGGCGGCGACAGACGGAGCCCAGCCTGCGCGAGTCGATCGCCGAGTTGGTGCAGGAGGCGGCCGATGAACAGCCGGCTGCCGGTGAACAGCCGGAGCTGGATCGCCAGGAACGCGCACTGATTGCCAACATCCTGCGCCTGCGCGAGACCACCGCGGACGATGTAATGCTGCCGCGCGCGGATATCGTCGCGATGCGGGTGGATGTCTCGCTGGAGGAGGCGCTGCAGCAGATCCGCTGGGAGGGACACTCGCGTCTGCCGGTGTTTCGCGAGCAGCTCGATGACGTCGTGGGCATGGTGCACATCAAGGACGTCATCGCCTACGTCGGCCGGCCGGAGGCGTTCCGGCTGGAGGCGATCCTGCGTCGCCCTCTGATGGTGGCACCGCAGATGCCGGTGCTGGACCTGCTGCTGCAGATGCGCCAGGCGCGCATTCACCTGGCGCTTGTGGTGGACGAATACGGCGGCATCGACGGGCTGGTGACGATCGAGGATTTGGTGGAGACGATCGTCGGCGACATCTCGGACGAGCACGACGAGGTGGAAACGGCGATGATGGTGGAACGGCCGGACGGTGCGCTGGATATCAATGCGCGGCTGCCGGTGGAGGAATTCGAGCATCGCATGGGGCCGGTGCTGTCCGAGGACGAGCGGGACGCGGACATCGAGACTGTCGGCGGGCTGGTGTTCACGCTGGCCGGGCGGGTGCCGGCCAAGGGCGAGGTGATCAGCCACCCGTCGGGGATCGAGTTTCGCGTGCTGGATGCCGATCCGCGGCGGATCAGGCGGCTGCGGGTGCGTCGGGCGGGCCAGCAGGCAGCGGCGGCGGCGTAGCGCGGGCGAGCGCGCAACCGGGCCGCATCGCTCACAGCTTATCCAGCTTTTGTCTTGCCTGACAGTGCGATCGATGCCGGGCGCTGCCCGGTCAGTCACGGTTCTTTCGACCAAAGGACAGGTCATTGGGCCCGCCCCCCACGACACGCTGCACGAGGGAAGCACCGGGCGCCCGTGCTGCCCGTGTCGCTGTGACAGCAGGGTTGCGTATCAAACCAACGCCACTACAACCAGAATGGAAGCTCGCCCCACAGGACGTTCGATGCAGAGCCCCACGACCTCCGGTAAATTTGCCCAGGACGCTGCCGTCGGTCCACAGGGCGATCTGATTATCAGCAGCATCTTGCGCGGCGGCGTACTGCTCAGCGTGGTTGTAATCCTGGTGGGTATCGCCGGTGTTTACATCTCGCTCCCGCGGGCAGCCCTGCCCGCCACCTTTCCGGATACTCTGCCCGCCGTCCTGAGCGGATCACTGCAGGGCAACCCGCTCGCCATCGTCATGCTCGGACTGCTGATCCTGCTCGCCACGCCCTTGGCGCGCGTCACGGTCTCGATCGCGGCATTCGCCATCGAGCGAGACCGACTCTACATCATCATCACCTCCATCGTCCTGACGATCTTACTGTTCGGTATTTTCGGCGTCGGCGCCTGGCTCGGCCAGCCGGAGCCGATCATCCAGCACGCCACCCCATCGTTTGCCTTTCTCCTCATCGCGTCTGCCGCGGCCGGCTTCATTGGCGCATTGGTCGGCCTGGGCGGCGTGCCGATCCTCACATTGATGTTTCATACTGGGTTTCCCATCGCGATCGGCGCGTCGATCGTTTCCATCATCGCGACCTCTTCCGGCGCGGCAGCGGCCTATGTCAGGGACGGCTTGACCAACCTTCGCCTGGGCATGTTTCTGGAAATCGCCACAACGCTTGGCGCGATCTGCGGCACGTTGCTCAGCACCGTCCTCGGATCTGGCGTACTGTCCATTGTGTTCGGCCTGGTGCTGCTGGGCTCCGTGATACCGCTTGTCATGCGCCTCGGTGAGGAACTGCCGACGGGAGTGGTAAATCACAAATGGGCCGAGCGGCTACGTCTGTCCGCCAGCTATCCAGACCGGCGCACTCGCCAGCTCGTGCCCTACAACGTGGCACATGTCGCCGGCGGCTTCGGCATGATGTGTGGCGCCGGGATGGTTTCGGGTCTGCTCGGTGCCGGCAGCGGCGTGTTCAAGGTGCTGGCAATGGATACCGCGATGCGGTTGCCCATGAAAGTGTCCACCAGCACCAGCAATTTCATGATCGGTGTAACGGCGGCGGCATCCGCCGGGATCTTCTTTCAACGCGGCGACATCGACCCAACGATCGCGGCGCCGGTCGCGCTGGGCGTGCTGCTGGGCGCGATGATCGGGGCCAAGGTGCTGGTTCGCATGCCTAACGCGTGGGTGCGCAAGCTGTTCATCCCGGTGATCGTGCTGGTGGCCGTCAGCATGCTGGCGCACGGCGCGGCGCGGGTCTGACCACCAGTGGTCCCGACCGAGCGCCCGGCATTCGCCGCACATTGCATCCTGGCCCGCGCCCTAGAAGGTGTTATGCAACCTGCCGCCGGTAAAGCGGCCCGGCGCAGCATGAAGCAGACGAATGCGACGACATCCAGACCGGCCAGAGTACTGGCGTATCGTTCATAGTCCTTAACCAGCCGTCTGCATCGCGTTGCCCAGCCGAAAGAGCGTTCGACCACCCAACGTCGGGGCAGCGGCACGCAGCCGCACTTGGCTTCGGGCAGTTTGACAACTTCCAGGGTGATGCCGCGCTGCTTGGCCGCTTCAGCCGGCTTCTCGCCGGTATATCCCTGATCGACGTAGGCAAGCGTGACGCTCTCGCCGGTGGCATCCTGGATGGCATCAGCGAGACGCGCCACCTCGGCACGATCATCGACGTTGGCGGGCGTAACGTGCAGAGCCAGTAGATGCCTTATAGGTTTCAGCGACACGGGCACATCACAGCGACAGTGAGCTGAGCCTAAGTTACCGCCATTCAAAAGTGGAGTGCTGGTCACTTGTTGTCGCTACGCCTGACCGGCGCTAGGCTCAATCGGAGCCGGGCTCGATCCAAGCGCGTCAGGCCGAAGAGTGCCAACAAGGGAAGGAGACAACCGCCATGCTGTCACGCGAGGAAAACCAATTCGTCACCCAGGTGGGCCAAGGTACCCCGATGGGCAATACGATGCGGATGTATTGGATCCCCGCGCTCCTCTCGAAGGAAATCGCCGAACCCGACGGCCAGCCCACGCGTGTCCGGTTGCTCGGCGAAGACCTGGTGGCATTTCGTGACAGTGAAGGCCGCATTGGGCTGCTGGACGAATTCTGCCCGCATCGCCGCGTGTCGCTGTACTTCGGGCGTAACGAGGAATGCGGCCTGCGTTGTGTCTATCATGGCTGGAAATTCGACGTAGCCGGCGCCTGCATCGATATGATGAACGAACCGGACGAAAATGATTTCAAGCACAAGGTGCGCCTCACCGCGTATCCGACCTGCGAACTCGGCGGCATCGTCTGGGCGTATCTCGGGCCGCCCGAACGCATGCCGGCGATGCCGAAATTTGCTTGGACGCAGGCGCCGGAATCGCATCGCCATGTCACCAAGGTGATCCAGGATTCCAACTGGCTGCAGGGTCTGGAAGGCGGCATCGACACGTCGCATGCGCCGATCATGCATCGCCTGCTGTCGGAAACGTCGACACGCGGTGGCTTCAAGCCGTCCAACCCGTTCGTGCGCGGCAAGGCGCCGAACCTTGTCGTCGATATCACCGATTACGGCTACCAGTACGCTGGCCTGCGTCCCCTTGGCGACGCAGAGATGCATATACGAACGTATCACTTCATCCTGCCGTTCCATCAGATCCGCCCGTCGAAGGCGGAAAGCGGCATCCCGCTCGACGCCGGGCACATCTGGGTTCCGATCGATGATGAAACGACGGCGGTGTACAACTGGGCGTACAGTCCTGGCCCGCCGCTGAGCGCCGATGACCGGTTGGAACGCGGGCTTGGCAACGGGCCGATGCATGTCGATCCGGTGACTTTCCGCTCCAAGGCAAATCGGGAAAACAACTACCTGCTGGATCGTCTGGTGCAGAAGTCCGAGAGCTACACCGGCATCGACGGCATCAACGTGCAGGATCGCGCGATCCAGGAAAGCATGGGACGCATCGTCGATCGATCGAAGGAACATCTCGGCCCGGCCGACAAGGCTATCATCCAGGCGCGCAAGCTGCTGCGCCAGGCAGTAAAGACGGTGGAAGCAGGCGGTATGCCGGATGGTACCGGCACCAGCTACTACACGTTGCGCGCGCACGAGGCGGTGTTGCCGCGCGCGGTGGATTGGCGTGAGGAATTGACGCCGGAGATGAAGCGGGAAGCGATATTGCAAACGGTGTAGCGGCCGCCGGGAAGCGGATCGGTCGCCACACTGCGAGCCGGTAAGGCGACCGGTCCTGTCACAGCCAATCCGGTCACTGATAGCATAGAACGGCCTAGGCCGGCCGGTCCGCTACCGCGGCGCGGAACGCCGGCAGGTCGATCGCATCCGGCTCGATCACCGCCACCCCGGCATCGGCCAGCAGCTTTAGGCAGTCGGCGTCCTCCGCCGCGGCCTGCGCGCGCTGCGTTGCCTCGCTGTCGCGCGCCGCGGCGTCGAGCACACCGCGAAGCTCTGCCGGCAGTGCGGCGAAACACGCGCGGTTGACCAGCAGCAGTGCGATGCCCAGCAGGTGTCCGGTCAGGCTGACATGCTTGTGGTGCGCTTGGATGCCGAAGTTCACCATGTTTGTGAGCGGGTTCTCCTGCGCATCGACCGTCCCGTCGGCTACCGCGCGCGCGAGGTCCGCGACGTCGATGAACATTGGCCGGAAACCGAGGCGGCGGAATGCGTCCTGGTGCTGCGTATTGTCGAGCGTGCGCAGGCGGAGCCCGGCACAGTCGGTCGGTAAGCGGATCGGCCGCACGGCGTTGCTGATGTGGCGTATCCCGTTGTCCCAGAAGCCGAGTACGCGATACGCCGTCGCAGCGGCAACCTCGGCCGCGAGCGACGCGCCCGTAGCCGCATCCAACGCCGAGAATGTGGCTTCGCGAGAGCCAGCCTGGAACGGCTGGTCGAACACGCCGAGGGCGGGGACGCGGCCGGCGAGGTAGCTGGAGGCGAAATAGCAGCCGTCCAGTTCGCCGTGCTCCACCATGGTGAGCAGGTCGCCCGCCTTGCGGCCGAGGCCGACGATGCTGTCGGTCACCGTAATGGCCAGCTTGCCGTCGGAGCGCCGGGCGACGCTGTCGCGCAAGGTGTACAATCCGCGTGTGTGTACCGACCGGGGCGGCTGGTATCCGGCGAAGTGCAGGGTGATCATGACCGCATCATAGCAAACTCATTCCCCCGCCGTCCTGGTGCGAAAGCCCGGCGCTGATGGCCGAGTTGCACCGGTGATGCATGCGTGGCTGGGCGAGGCCGAGATCACCCGTTTACCGGTGGCGGAGTGTCGCCACGTGTCGATGAGTGCGCGCGCCCCTGCCCCTATCTTCGCGCGTACTGGAAGGGGAGGATGTTCGATCACCATCGCATTGCCGCTGCTCTTCCTGATGCGCATGAAGGTGATCCTGGCGTGGGGCCGGTATCGGCCATTCTGGCCTGGGTTCGACTGCCTGAAACCGGATTCTTCTGGCCAAGCTCGCGGATTCGTGCGCAAGACAAGTGGATGCGCCGTCTGCTCCAATTCCTCTTTATAATCGTGCCCGTTACCGCCGTTGCCGGCACTCCCCTGATCCCGCCATCTCCCAGCCTGCTGTGCGTTACGGCCATCGCCGGTGCCGAGAGGGTTGTCCGGCTGCCGCCGCACCTGCTTGGGGCCATCGCCGAGGTGGAGAGCGGTCGGCCGGACGCCAATACCGGCAAGGTCTACCCTTGGCCCTGGACGATCGATGCCGAAGGACGCGGCCAATTCTTCGCCACCAAGGCGCAGGCCATCGCCGCCGTGAGCGCGCTTCAGGCGCAGGGAGTGAGGTCGATCGATGTCGGCTGCATGCAGATCAACCTGATGCACCACCCGAATGCATTCGCCTCCCTGGACGCGGCGTTCGATCCGACCAGCAACGCTCTGTATGGGGCTCGCTTCCTGAGTTCGCTGTATGCCGCGAGCGGCAGTTGGATTCAGGCGACCGCGGCCTATCACTCCGAAACGCCGGCGATCGGCGCCGACTACGAACGGCGTGTGATGGCGCGCTGGCAGCCTGGGGCGCCCGGGTTCTTCGCCGGTTCGACGGCGACCGCCTATCGGGACTTCGCCCCGCCCCGTCAAGCCTATGCGGATTTCCAGCCGTCCGGTCGGGTCTACAGCATGTTCACCGAGCCGGTTCCGACGCTGCGCCGGCTGGCCAAGCGCTGAAGGTGTCGGGGCACGGCAAAGTCGACCTTGTCGGAGCCGAGAGAATTGCCATTGTCATGCCGGTGCTGGACGATTGGGAATCGTTTAGCGTCCTCGTCGCCAGGATCGCCGCGCAGTATTCCGACACGAAGCGGCGCCTGAACATCGTTGCGGTCGACGACGGTTCCAGCGTGGGATACACGCCCGACCGTGCGAATTTGGCCGCGAGCGGCTGCATCGACAGCATCGAAATTGTCCATCTCGCGGTCAACCTGGGCCACCAGCGCGCCATAGCCGTCGGGCTGTCGCTGGTTGCCCGGCGCGAGGACATCGATGCCGTCATCGTCATGGACAGCGATGGCGAGGACAGGCCCGAAGACATCGCGATGCTGCTGGCCGCGGCGGCGGCGCAGCCAGATTGCGTCATCCTCGCGCAGCGTACGCAGCGGTCCGAAGGCATCGGGTTTCGTGTCGGTTATTTGGCCTATCAGTCAGTGTTCCGCCTGCTGACGGGACAGGTGATCGAT
>DATKFJ010000247.1:0-2297 GCA_035511435.1 Acetobacteraceae bacterium
GGTTCAACGTTACCAGCGGAGAGGGCTGCATGCGTTCGAGGGCGGCATACAGGGCGTCGATCCCAGCCCAGTCCGTGTCCGCGGCCCCGACGGCTCGGGAATGGGTGGCAGCGATGGCAGCCTGAAGCTGGAATGGCCCAGGCTGGTTGTGGCGGATGGCCTTGTCGATCAATGCCAGACCTTCGGCGATCATCCGGCGGTTCCACAGCGTTCGGTCCTGGTCCTCCAGCAAGATGGCTTCCCCTGCGGCGTCGAATCGCGCCGCCAATCGTGCGTGCTGCAACAGCATCAACGCCGTCAACCCCATGATCTCGGGTTCGGTGTGGAATAACCGCAGCAGCAGTCGAACCAACCGGATCGCTTCGTCGCACAGCGGACCGCGCGCGGTATCGCCGCCTGCTGAGTAGCCTTCGTTGAACACCAGATAAATCATGGATGCGACCGTCCCGACGCGCTCGGCGCGCTCGGCGGCGCCCGGCGCCTCGAAAGGGACATCGGCCTTGGCGATGCGCGCCTTGGCGCGCGTGATTCGCTGTTCCATGGCAGCCTCGCCCACCAGGAATGCCCGCGCGATCTGCGCCACCGACAATCCCGAGACGATGCGCAGCGCCAGCGCGATCTGCTGCGTGGCGGGCAAATCCGGATGGCAACAGATGAACAATAACCGCAGCACATCGTCGCGGTAATGCGAGCCGTCCAGCCGTTCGGCGAGGGGCGTCTCGGCGTCATCGAGATCGGAAAGCACCTCGTCGGGCGGTAAAGCTGTGTGTTTGGCTCGCACCCGCAGCCCATCGAGCGCCGCGTTGCGCCCGACCAGGATGAGCCACGCCGCGGGATCCCGCGGGGGTCCATTCGCCGGCCAACTCTTGAGTGCACGCAGTGCCGCCTCCTGGAAGGCTTCCTCGGCGGTATCGAGGTCGCGGAAATAGCGCAACAAGGCGCCGATCGCCGCCGGACGGGCGCCCGTAATCGCGCCGTTGATCCAACCCATATCGGTCATGGCAGACGCTTGTCCGGCTGGTAGAGCGCAATGGGTCGTATCTCATAGGCGCCGCCCGGATTGGCGGCCCCCAACTGGCGGGCAACGTCCAACGCTGCCTCGAGATCCTTCACATCGATCACGTAGAATCCGAGTAGTTGCTCCTTGGTTTCCGCGTAGGGGCCGTCGATGACGATGGGTTCGGGTGACTTACGCAACGTGGTTGCGGCCGTGGTCGGCAGGAGCCGCGCGGACGGCCCCAGGACCGGCGCCAGGCGCTCACGCACCACCGCCAGACGACCCATGACCGCATCGTCTTCCTCTTTCGTCCAGGACCAAACCACGTCCTCATCGTGGTAGCAAAGGATGGCGTAGAGCATGAGTCCTCCGGTATCTCGTCCAAGGACGGCCAAGTATGCCCGCCACCGACATGCCAGGGGGAACAAGGCGCGAAATCTCTGATCCGCCGCCGCAGCGGTCGGTAGTTTTCTTCCGAGCCCTCACACCACCCGTCGCGTCATGGGGCCATTCCTGTGGCCTGGCGTAGAAACGCGTCGCTCTTGCGCAGCATCTCGGTTCGTGCTGCTGAATCCTCGAGGTAATGATCGAGATCATCCCACGTGACCAGCTCGTGTTTGACGCCGGCCGATTCAAGGCGCGACGCCATCAACCGAGACTGCGCGATACCGACATTGCGGTCCAATGCGGCGTGAAACAGAAGCACGGGAACTTTGATTTTCTCCGCGTTGCGTGCCGGCGATCCCTCGCGCACCTGCGGACCATCGCCAATTGTATCGCTCACCAAGTAAAAGTCAGACCAGCCGCGATGTTCTTCCTTGAGTGTCTGCAAATCGGTCACGGGTGCAATCGCCACAACAGCCTTGAAAAGACCCTGATCGGTCACGGCGGATTGAAGTGCCGCATATCCGCCATAGGACCATCCGACGACGCAGAGTCTGGCGGGATCGGCAATGCCCTGCGCGACCAGCCAGCGTCCGGCATCCAGCACGTCGCTGATCGCGATCCGCCACGATCGGAAGCCGTTCCGATGCAGCCACGCGTCTCCATACCCGGCTGACCCGCGATAATTGGGCTGCAGTACCGCGAAGCCGCGCGACGCATAGTACTGAGATAGCCAGTCGAAACCCCATTCGTCACGATCGGCGGGACCGCCGTGCGGCAGCACGATGGCGGGAAGCCCCTTGCGGTCGTCCATCCCCGGCGGCAAGGTCAAATAGCCGGGCACCATTTCCCCATCGCCCGCGGGATATGTCACCGATTTTACTTTGGCGAGCTTCACGCCCTCCAGTTCACCCCG
>DATKFJ010000248.1:0-5921 GCA_035511435.1 Acetobacteraceae bacterium
ATCGTCGGCGATCGCTTCGTGTTCCAGAGTGAAGTGCTGTTCCCGGTCGGCAGTGCCGACCTGACACCGGCGGGGCAAAATGAGATCACTGCGCTGGCTATTACCATCAAGAATATCGCGGCCGAAATTCCGCAGGACATCAACTGGATACTGCGGGTTGACGGCCATACCGATCGCCAGCCGATCAAGCCCGGCGGACAGTTCGCGTCCAACTGGGAATTGTCGTCGGCGCGTGCCATCACGGTGGTGAAGCTGCTGATCGCCGATGGTGTGCCAGCAGATCATCTCGCCGCGACCGGGTTTGCCGACAACCAACCGCTGGATACGGCTGACACGCCGGAAGCGTACGCGAAGAATCGAAGGATCGAGCTGCGGCTGACAGACAGGTAGTCTCGATGGCAAATGTCATGCCGACGCGGGTCGGCAGACTTGCCTCGCTGTGATCGGCGAGCCGTCGTGCCAACCGGCGTCGCCATGACGGGTGGCTGTGGCTTCACCGAACACGACGGAGAGACAGCGATGGACAGCATATCAGTGGATCTGAGCACGATCAGCGCCTACGGCCCGGCACGCTCCACGATCGCGGGCGCACCGTTATCGGCGGACGAACTGCGTGCCACCGTCACCTACTGGCGCGCCACGCTGTACATGTCGGCGGCGATGATCTATCTGCGCGACAACCCGCTGCTGCGCGAGCCGTTGAAGCCCGATCATGTGAAGCACCGACTACTCGGCCACTGGGGATCGGACCCCGGCTTAAGTCTGGTTTACGTGCATCTCAACCGGCTGATCCGCAAATACGACCTCGACATGATTTATCTCGCCGGGCCCGGCCACGGCGCACCCGGCGTGCTGTCGAACCTGTATTTGGAAGGCAGCTACAGCGACATCTATTCCGAGATCACCGACGACGTGGACGGCCTGCGGCATTTCTTCGGCCGCTTCTCCTTTCCCGGCGGCATTGGCAGTCACTGCACGCCAGAGACACCAGGCTCGATCCATGAGGGTGGCGAACTCGGCTATTCGATCTCGCACGCATACGGTGCGGCCTTCGACAACCCCGACCTGATCGCCGCGGTGGTCGTGGGCGATGGCGAGGCGGAGACCGGGCCGCTGGCGACCTCCTGGCATTCCAACAAATTCCTTGACCCGCTACGCGACGGCGCGGTGCTGCCGGTGCTGCATCTGAATGGTTACAAGATCAACAATCCGACCATCCTGGCGCGCATCCCGCGCGACGAACTGGAATCGCTGCTCCGCGGCTACGGCTACGCACCGTGCTTCGTCGAAGGCTCCGACATCGACAGCATGCACCAGGCAATGGCGGCGACGCTGGAGCATTGCGTCACCGAAATCCGTCGCATCCAGGCCGACGCGCGGGCAACGGGCAAAGCAGAGAGGCCGCGCTGGCCAATGGTGGTGCTGCGCAGCCCGAAGGGTTGGACCTGCCCGAAGGAAGTAGACGGCCATCGCGTGGAAGGCTTCTGGCGCGCCCATCAGATTCCGATTGCCGATATCCGACAGAATCCCAAGCACCTCGCGCTGCTGGAACAGTGGCTGCGCAGCTACCAGCCGGAGGATTTCTTTGACGAGGAAGGTCGGGTGCGGCCGGCGCTGCGCACACTGGCGCCGCGGGGCAGCCGGCGGATGGGCATGAATACGCACGCGAATGGCGGCCTGGTGCGCCGCCCGCTGGCGATGCCCGATTTCCGCGACTACACGGTGAAGGTCGGCGAACACGGCAGCGAAAGAATCAGCGCCGCCACCGAATTGGGAAAATTCCTGCGCGACATCGTGCGGCGCAATCCGTCAACGTTCCGTGTGTTCAGCCCCGACGAGAACACCTCCAACCGCCTCGACGCACTTTACGAAGCAACCGGCAAGACATTTCTCGGCACGTATTTCCCCGAGGACGCGGACGGCACCCATCTGGCGCCCGACGGCCGTGTGATGGAAATGCTGAGCGAACACAACCTGGAAGGCTGGGTGGAAGGCTACTTGCTGACCGGCCGTCACGGCTTCTTCTCCACCTATGAGGCTTTCGTCCACATCATTGATTCGATGGTGAACCAGCACGCCAAATGGCTGGAAAAGTGTAACGACCTGGCCTGGCGCGCCGATGTCAGCTCGCTGAACCTGCTCATCACCTCCACCGTCTGGCGGCAGGATCACAATGGCTTCACGCACCAGGATCCCGGCTTCCTTGATGTCGTGGCGAACAAGAGCCCCAACGTAACGCGCATTTATCTGCCGCCGGACGCCAACTGCCTGCTGTCGGTTGCCGACCACTGCCTGCGCAGCGTCAACTATGTCAACGTGATCGTCGCCGACAAGCAGCCGCATCTGCAGTTTCTCGACATGGATGCGGCGATCAACCACTGCATCAAGGGCGCCAGCATCTGGCGCTGGGCCAGTACTGATGCCGACGGCGAGCCTGATCTGGTGATGGCGTGTTGCGGCGACATCGTGACGATGGAGGCGTTGGCGGCAACCGACCTGCTGCGCCACCACTTTCCCGACCTGAAAATCCGCTTCGTCAATGTGGTCGACCTGTTCCGTCTGCTCCCCGCCACGGAGCATCCGCACGGCATGAGCGATTTTGAATTCGATGCGCTATTCACGCGAGACAAGCCTGTGATCTTCAACTTCCACGCCTATCCGTGGCTGATCCATCGGCTGACGTATCGCCGCATCAATCATGACAACCTTCATGTGCGGGGCTACAAGGAGAAGGGCAGCATCGATACGCCGATGGAACTCGCGATCCTCAATCAGATCGATCGCTTTACGCTGGCCATCGACGCGATCGATCGGGTACCGGGTTTGTGCAATCGCGGCGCCCACGCGAGGGACATGCTGCGCGACCAGCAAATCGCCTGTCGTGCCTACGCACACCAATACGGTGAGGACATGCCCGAAGTTGTCGGCTGGACGTGGCAGGCGGAGTGACGCCCGCCGCGCTCAGAGCCGGCCGTGTTAGCGGTTGTTCCTGGGCGGCGCCTAGGCCTCCTCGCCAAGTGCGTGCCGCCGCAGATCTTTCAGACGATCGTTGCCGCCGGGAGTCTTCGGATCAATTTCCAAAACCTTCTGCCACGCCGCATAGGCACCCTTCCAATCCTTGCGTGCCTCAGAGATATCGGTGAGCGTTTCCAGCGCGGCAAAGTTGCGGGGCTCGTGTTGCAAAGCCTCCTCGATGTCGGCGATCGCACCTGGCGTGTCGCCGCTGGCATAGCGGGCGATGGCGCGCTGGTGGTACGCCTCCGCCAGGTTCGGATCGAGCGTGATCGCGTCGGTGAAGTCCTCGACGGCATCAGGATCGGCGTCTGCCTTCAACTCGCGCAGCCCGCGACTCATGAGCAACGTCACCGCGGGCGTCCCGGCATTCAACCAGAGCTGCTGGATTTGATTCTCCAGCGGGCCGGCAACCTCCTCGCTGGGCGCCGATTTCAGCGTGCCAAGCAGCTTGTCGATCGCGGCGCGCCTTTCCGCGCCAGGACCTCCGGCGTTCTGGGCGAACGCCGGCACCACGCACAGCAGCAGGATCGGCAGCAGGATGTACCGCATGCCCGATGCTGGCGCAGCGTGGCGAGTGAATGCAAGCATCAAACAGCGGCCCCGCTTCGCAAGTGCGCAATCGCCGTGGGTACGGGCCCGCCGGCCATCCAGTCGAGCAGTTCAACCGTGTGCACCACAGGAATTCCGCCGCCATTGAGTTGTGTGATGCAACCGATGTTGCCGGCGGCGATCAGATCAGGATGCGTCGCGCGCAGGTTGCCGAGCTTGCGCTCACGCAGGCGTCCGGCGATCTCCGGCTGCAGCAGGTTGTAGGTTCCCGCGGACCCACAGCAGATATGCGGCTCCGCCGGCTCCACGACGGTAAACCCGGCACGCTGCAACAGAGCCTTCGGCTGGGTGGTGACCTGCTGTCCGTGCTGCAGGCTGCATGCGGAATGATAGGCCACCGTCAGCCCGGGCCGCTCGCGCGCTGGGCCATATCCAAGCTGCACGAGGAATTCGCTGATATCGCACGCTAGCGCGGAAACCTTTGCCGCATTGCCGCGCCAAGGTTCCGCCTCGGCTCGGAACAGGAAGCCATAGTCCTTCACTGTGGTACCGCAGCCGGAGGCGTTGATGACGATGCCATCCAGCCCCTCGCCTGCGATTTCGCTGCTCCAGGCTGCGATATTCGCCCGCGCGCTGCGCATCGCCGCCGCATGCTGACCCATGTGGTGCGTCAGTGCGCCGCAGCAGCCGGCACCTGGTGCGATCACCACTTCCACACCACTGCGCGTCAGCAGACGGATCGTCGCCTCGTTGATCTGCGGCGCCAACACCTGTTGGGCACAACCGGCAAGCAACGCCACGCGTGCGCGACGCTCGCCGTGCGCGCGGTGGATCTGCGGCCGCTCAACGCCGCTGGGCGTCGGCAGTCCGCCAGGCACCAGTTCGAGCATCGCGCGTAGGCGCCGCCCCAGATGGCCTGATGCGGGGATCAGCGCGGCCAGCGGCCGCACGACACGCGCACCCCGCAACGCCACACGAAACAAGATCGGCCGAGGCAGCACCGCACCCAGCGCCGCGCGCAGGATGCGTTCGTGCCACGGTCGCTGATAGGTCTGCTCGATATAGCTGCGCGCGTGGTCCACCAGGTGCATGTAATTCACGCCGGACGGACAGGTGGTCATACAGGACAGGCAGGACAGGCAGCGGTCGATATGGCGCACCACTTCCTCGGTCGCGGGACGCCCCGTCTCCAGCATGTCCTTGATCAAATAGATGCGACCGCGTGGGCTATCCAGTTCGTCACCGAGCAGCAGGAACGTCGGACACGTAGCGGTGCATATGCCGCAATGCACGCAGCTACGCAGCACCTGGTTCGATGAAGCGATATCCGGATCGCGCAACCTCTCGGCGGTGAAGCTGGTCTGCATGGCTCAGTGTCTGGGCGGCGGAATATTGCGGAGCAGGTATAGCGTAAGGCCAAGCCATAACAGGCCCAGACCAAAGAATACCAGCGACATGAACGGATCGGCCATGGAGATCGCCATGAACATCAGCACGATCGCTCCCGCCATCAGACCGAACTGAAGGTTCAGAACACGCCTATCGGGGTTGATGCGGTAATATTGGAACGCCAGCACGATGAAGCTGGCGATGAACAGCGGCACGATTGCGCCGTTTGGGATATACATCTGCACCTACAGACCGGCGTACATGCGGCCAGGATTGAGGATGCCCCCCGGATCGAGCGCCGCCTTCACCCGCCGCGTGATGCGCGACAGCGGTTCCGGTTCCGGCGGGATCACCTCCACCGAGGCGCGTAGCGGTTCGGCCGCGCGCATCAGCATCCAACTGCCACCGGCGGCTTTTGCGGCCGTCTGGACCGCCGCATGTGCCGCTGCGGTGGCCGGTCCGGCCAACCACACCAGCCCGCCACCCCAATCGAGGAAGCCACGCGCGTCGATGGCATCCGACACCGCCCGCAGCACGACCGGCCCGGCCGAAGGACGCACGGAAACCCGCCAGACCGCATCCGCCACACTTGCCTGCAAAGGCATCAGATCACGCACCGACCGCCACACGTCGCGGGATGCGCCATCATCGAGCAACTCCGCTCCGGCGTAGTTCAGGTCATCGCGCAGCCGCGCGGTGCGGTAGGTCACTGACGCGGCGAAGTCCTCGATGCGCGCCATTGCGACAGAATCACCGAAACCGGCAAGCACCGGAACCCGCGCAGCCGCCTCGGCAGGCAGCCACGCCGCGGCGGACACGCTGTACGGCGAGCCAAGCGCCGCCGACAACGCCGCCACGCCCGCCACCGCGTTCAGGCCGGGCAGTATCACGGTGCCCACCGCTTCCGGCGCGGGCAGCACCTTCAGAGTGACCTCGGTGATTACGCCGAGAGTGCCGTGACTGCCGGT
>DATKFJ010000249.1:0-11191 GCA_035511435.1 Acetobacteraceae bacterium
CATCACCGCCCAACCGTTTTTCCGTTGACGTCCGAAAACCGCGAGACAACCGCGCCCGCATCAGCAATCATCGCCGCATGGATATGGACGACGACGCCTGCTACCGCGCCATCGAAACGCGAGACCATCGGTTCGATGGGCGCCTGTTCGTCGCCGTCACCACGACCGGCATCTATTGCCGCCCGTTCTGTCCGGCACCCACACCCAAACGAGAGAATGTCCGGTTCTTTCCCACCGCCGCCGCGGCACAGGAAGCCGGGTTTCGCCCATGCCTGCGCTGCCGCCCGGAAACATCACCCGAGCTTGCCTTCTGGCGCGGCAGTTCCAACTCCGTATCCCGCGCACTCGGATTGATCGAGGCGGGCGCCCTGGACGATGCGAACGTCGAGGCGTTGGCGGAACGGCTGGGAATTGGCGAGCGTCAGCTCCGACGCCTGTTCAGCCAGCACCTCGGTGCGTCGCCAATCGCGATCGCCCAGACCCGGCGGATCCTCCTGGCCAAGCAATTGATCCAGGACACGCGGCTGCCGATGGCCGAAATCGCCTCCGCGGCCGGCTTTGGCAGCATTCGCCGGTTCAACGAGATTTTTCAGCAACTCTACCGGCGTCCACCCAAAGCATTGCGGCGGACCGGAATCACAGACGAATCCGTTGCAACCACAGGCGCGGTTACCGTCAAGCTGGGCTACCGACCACCCTACGACTGGGATGCCATCCTGTCGTTTCTTCGTGAGCGCGCAATCCCGGGCATCGAACTGGTGTCGAGCAACCGATATTCACGCACGATCGCGATCGGCGATGCACGTGGTCTATTGGTCGTCGAACCCGCCGACAGAAACTGCCTCAAGGCAACCGTCCGCCTGGCAAATCTCAAGGCCTTGCCGACGATCATCGCACGCATCCGCCGCGTGTTCGATCTTGCAGCCGATCCTGTGGCGATCGGCGCTCATCTCAGCCGAGACCCTGCGTTGGCGCCACTTGTCGCCATTCGTCCGGGCCTTCGGGTTCCTGGTGCGTGGGACGGATTTGAACTCGCCGTGCGTGCCGTACTCGGGCAGCAGATCACGGTGTCGGCGGCGACCCGGCTCGCCGGCAAATTGGTCGCAGCCTACGGCGAGAAAATTGTCGATCCCGCTGCCTTCGACCAAGGGCTGACACATGTGTTTCCCACCGCCCGGCAACTGGCCGGATCGGATTTGGCCGCGATCGGCATGCCGCAAGCCAGACGCCTGGCGCTAGCCTCGC
The DNA here is from genome assembly GCA_035511435.1 of Acetobacteraceae bacterium. GTDB lineage: Bacteria > Pseudomonadota > Alphaproteobacteria > Acetobacterales > Acetobacteraceae > JAMXLO01. The sequence continues at coordinate 1,246 of DATKFJ010000249.1, forward strand.
TGGCGGCGGCTGTCGTCGCTGATCCGCTGATCTTTGGCCCCCGCAGAAGCCTCGAACATGCCGTCGCACAGTTGCGTTCGCTGCCGGGGATCGGCGAATGGACCGCCCAATATATCGCCATGCGCGAATTGCGCGAGCCAGATGCCTTTCCCGCCGCCGATATCGGTCTGCTGCGAGCGATGCGTGATGCCGGCGGTGTGCGGCCATCACCCGCCGCGTTGCTCGCACACGCCGAGAGATGGAGACCGTGGCGCGCCTACGCCACACTCCATCTCTGGGCATCCGAAACACACGCGGCCTTGACAATTGAAAAGGTGCAGCATGACCAGCAAGCCGCCTGAACGCCTCCGGCTGGACCGGCTGGCAACGCCAATCGGCGAATCGCTGATTGTCACGGATGAGGCTGGCACCCTGCGTGCGCTCGACTGGGCCGATCGCGCGTCCAGCATGGCCCGGCTGCTTCGCCTGCATTACGGCTCGCTCGTGCCGGAACCGGGTGCCGCACCCGGTGACATCAAAGGCCTGCTGCGGCGGTATTTCGAAGGCGAACTCGGATGTCTTGCAGCCATCGAGTGGCGCACCGCCGGTACGGCGTTCCAACGCAGCGTCTGGATCGCTCTGACCACGATCGCGCCGGGCGACACGCTCAGCTACGGCAGCCTGGCGGCGATGCTTGGGTGTCCGAAAGCCGTGCGAGCCGTCGGCATGGCCAACGGGTCCAATCCAATCAGCGTGGTGATACCGTGTCATCGCGTGATCGGCGCCGATGGCTCGTTGACCGGCTACGGCGGCGGCATCGAGCGCAAACGATGGCTGCTGAAGCACGAGGCCGCCGCGTTCCGCGACTCCGCGGCGGGCCTGGGGCGATCGCATTTGCGCGATCATCACTCCGCTGCGTCAGTCCCGCGCAGACGAGAATCCGGAACTGGCGCAAGCGGCCAGACGAAATTTCGACCCTCGGACCGTTGCATTCCGCAGCGCTGATGACAGTCAGCCTCCAAGTCTTTGCGGATCGCTGCAAGGACAGGCGCATGACCTGGAAGCGGAGTCCAAGAGCCGATCCTGTAGACGCCTGTTATGACTTCATCGCCTAACCCTCGTCACTCTCCAGCTTCAGGCGTGCAACCCGCAGCGCCGACTGCTCATCGGGGGACAGCACGGGATACGTCAAATGCAGTGCGTCGAGCGCCTCGATCATCGCGGCGACGACGATCAGGCGGGTGAACCACTTGTGGTCCGCCGGCACGACGAACCACGGCGCATGCGGCGTGGCGGTGGCAGCGATCGCTTCCTGGTAGGCGTGCTGATAGTCGTCCCAGAAGGCGCGCTCGGCCAGGTCGCTGGCGCTGAATTTCCAGTTCTTGTCGGTCTCCTCCAACCGATCGAGGAAGCGGCGCTTCTGCTCCTGCTTCGAGACGTTGAGGAAGAATTTCAGCACCACGTAGCCCTGCCGCGTCAGGTGGCGTTCGTACGCCACGATCGCCTCGAGCCGCTGCTCCCAAAGCCGCCGGCCGATCAGTTTCTTCGGCAGATGCTGGTGTTCAAGGCATTCCGGATGCACCCGGACGATGAGTACCTCCTCGTAGTGGCTGCGATTGAAGATGCCGATGCGGCCGCGCTCCGGTAGCGCGCGGTTGGCACGCCACAGGAAGTCATGCGCCAGTTCTTCCGGTCCTGGCGCCTTGAAGCTGGTCACCTGCACGCCCTGCGGGTTCACCCCCGACATCACGTGCCCGATCGTGCCGTCCTTGCCGGCCGCGTCCATCGCCTGCAGCACGCACAGCATCGCCCAGGACTTCTGCGCGTAGAGCTTCTCCTGCATCTCTGCCAGACGGTGTACGCCGTGGGTGAGCGTGGCATCCGCCTGCGCCCTGGACAGCAGGTGCCCCGCCGTGTCGGCCGGGTCATGATCCTTCAGCCGAAAACCTTTGCCCGATGTCACCCGGTAGCGATCCAGGATCTTGCGCATCTGCTTGCGCGGCAGGTGCAAGCTGCTGGCGACATCGGCCGCTGCGTCCATGAGTTGTCTCCTTGACTTGGCAACCAGCGATGCGTGCCCAGATGAAATCACGGCAACCTGCCGCGACGGCCCTTGCCGCGGCTGGCAGCCACGGATGACAATACAGCGATGATCCCGCGGAATGCCCGCTTATTGATCGGCGCCAAACATCAGGCGGGTGAATCGCGGCGGTTTTCTTGCCCCGCTTTTGCCGCACTCGACCTCGGAACCAACAATTGCCGCATGTTGGTGGCCGCACCCGCGGGCGAGGGATTCCGCGTGCTCGACAGCTTCAGCCGCATCGTCCGGCTGGGCGAAGGGCTGCACCGAACCGGCCAGCTCAGCCCGGCCGCGATGGAGCGTGCTCTTGTCGCATTGCGCGCCTGCGCCGCGCGACTGGAACGCCGTCCGGTCCGCAGGCTGCGCGCCATCGCCACCGAGGCCTGCCGACGTGCTGCCAATGGTACCGCGTTCCTGGCCCGAGTAAGGGACGAAACCGGGCTGGACATCGGCGTGATCTCCACCCGCGAGGAAGCCGAACTGGCACTGGAAAGCTGCGCGGCACTGCTGGGCGGCTGGGGCCGGCGAGCGCTGCTGTTCGACATCGGCGGCGGGTCGACCGAACTCGCGTGGGTGCGGATCGATCCGAACGGCCGTCCGGAGCTGATCGGCTATGATTCGCTGCCCGTCGGCGTGGTGACCCTGGCCGAGAGGTTCGGGCAGGGCGGTTTCGATCCCGACGGCTTCGAGGCGATGGTGGACGATGTCGCCGCAAGACTGGCGAGCTTCGAGGCGGTGCATTGCATTGCCCGCGAGATCCGTGAAGGCGGCGTGCAGTTGCTCGGCACCAGCGGCACGGTGACCACGTTGGCGGGCGTCGCACTCAAGCTGGCGCGCTACCGGCGCCCGCTGGTCGACGGCACGGTGCTGAGCGGTGACGCGGCCAACGAGGCGCTGGCCAGTCTGCGCGCGCTGGGCCGCGCGGGGCTGGAGGCGCATCCCTGCGTCGGCCCGGATCGCGTGGACTTCGTGCTGCCCGGCTGCGCAGTGTTCACCGCGCTGATCCGGTTGTGGCCCGCGCCACGCGTCATCGTGGCCGACCGTGGCCTGCGCGAGGGCATGCTGCTGCGCATGATCCGCACCGACCGGACCCATGCGACAGGACGCGGTCGCGGCGCATGACGCAACCGCCTCGGAAGATGGCCGCGCCACGGGCCCTGGCGGTTCCGCTGCGCACGGCCAAAGGTCGCACCGGTGCCTCACAGCGCTGGCTCACCCGTCAACTGAATGATCCGTATGTCGCGGCGGCGAAGCAGCAGGGCTGGCGATCGCGCGCCGCGTTCAAGCTGCTGGAGTTGGATGACCGGTTCCATCTGATACGCCGTGGCGCGCTGGTGGTGGATTTGGGCGCCGCGCCAGGCGGCTGGAGCCAGGCGGCGGTGCAGCGTGGTGCGGGCAGGGTGGTCGGGGTGGATCTGCTGCCGGTCGATCCCGTTACAGGTGCGACGCTGCTGTTGGGCGACTTCACCGATCCGGCGATGCCGACATTGCTGGCCGAGCAACTGGGGGGCAAGGCGGACCTGGTGTTGTCCGACATGGCGCCGAACACCACCGGCCATGTGGCCACCGACCATCTGCGCATCATGGCGCTGGCCGACGCTGCCCTGGCATTCGCATTGGAGGTGCTGACCGAGGGTGGCGGGTTCGTAGCAAAGGTGTTCCAGGGTGGTTCGGAGCGCCAGATGCTCGAACAACTGAAGCGGCACTTCACCAGTGTACGGCACGCGAAGCCGCCCGCCAGCCGCAAGGAGTCGAGCGAACTCTACGTGGTGGCGACGGGCTTTCGGACTTGATCAACCGCCCGCCTTCTTCCGCGCCCGCCTTCTCCCGCGCCCCCCTTTTCCCATCAGGGGGGAAGGGGAGGCCGTGGTTGCAATGCACGCCTCCTCTCCTTGCTGGAGGGTTCTGATCTCAGTCCAGCTTCAATGCCATCCCGTCCAGGTCTTCCGCTCGCTCGACCTTGATCAAAACGGCGAAGCCTTTCTTGTCGGGATCGCGATCCTTCTCTGGCTGCACCAGCTTGCGCCACACTTCCTCGTACGCAGTGCCGGACTTCACCACCTGGGCGGTGCCGTAGAAGCGAGCGATGCCGCCCTTCGGCAGCATGCCGTCGGTACGAAGCTGCGGCTTGCGGAAATAGACGGTGACCTTGGAGCCATCGTGCAAACTTGCGGTCGTCGATCCCTTGCCGCGTTCCCACAGCGCGATGTGGTCATCGTCGAACACCATCGTGCTGCCGCGCGGCGTGATCTGAGCGTAGCCGTTCGGCTGCACGGTACCGACCAAACAGACATGCTCCGGGAATGCCGTATTGATATGCGGTTGCAGTGTTTTCGGAATCATTGCCACGTGATCAGGCTCCTGGTTGCGTTGCGGTGGTATCAACCATCATAGGTCATCTGGTTGCAAGCCGGCGCGGTGCGATCGCCGGGATAGGTGGCGATGACCTGCGGCGCCGGCATCGCGTTCTCCTGTTTCACCACTTTGACGATGTAGCCCTGTTGAATGGCCTGGTGGTCGCAGGCGCGGATGGCGACATGACCCTTGATGCTGTCGATCGCCACCGTCTCCAATGCCGCTCGCAGCTTATCCGTCTCGACGCCTCCGGCCTTGCGAATTCCCTCTGCCAGCACCTGGCAGGCCTGCCACTGCTCGCCTTCGTTGTTGTCCGGCAGCTTGCCGTATTCCTTCTGCCACAGCGCGACGAATTCCTTGTTGGCCGGATTGTCGAGCGTGTAGGTGTAGCGTGTCGAGCCGATCAGCCCGACCGCCGCGTCGCCCACCGCGCGGATCGACGTAAGATCGACGACCTCGGTAAGCAACTGCACCTTGTCGGACAGGCGATACTGCTTCGCCTGCGTCAGGAACGCGTTATAGTCATCGCCGGCCAGCACCATGTACAGCGCATCGGCGCCAGACGCGCGGATCTTGCTGATATACGTTGCAAAATCCGTGGTGCCGATCGGTGAGAACACGGTGCCGATCAGCGGGCGTCCAGCCTTCTTCAACTCATCCTCGAACACGGCGACGCTGCCGCGGCCCCAGGCGTAGTCCATGCCGAGGGCATAGAAATGCTTGAACGACGAATCGCGCAGATACAGTGACACCGCGCGTGTTCCCATCGGCCCGGAGATGTTGGAGCGGAAGAAATTCGGTACGAACGACGACGCGGTCAACCGTCCGTCGCCATTGTCCGACGACATGAAGATAGCGTTCCACTCAGCGAGTTTCGGCACCACGGCGAGCGCTTCCGATGACAGGGTCATGCCGAAGAACACGTGGCAATCGTTGCGCTCCACCAATTCCTGTGCCTTGCGCACGCAGGTGGCGGGGTCGCCGGCGGTATCCGTGATGAACAACTGGATCGGTCGGCCGAGCAGTCCGCCCTTGGCGTTTTCCACCTTTGCCCAGAGTTCCGCGCCGTTCTTCATCTCCTGACCGACCGAGCCGAGGGGACCGGTCAGTGCCAGCGGCATGCCGATCTTGATTGGATCCACCGCGCCGGCGGTGCGCGACAGTGTAGTGGCGGCGAGGGCCGTAGCGACCAGGCTGCGGCGCGTGATGCGGTTCATTGTTCGGTTTCCTCCACTGCGCGGGACTTCTGTGTTTCCCGTTCGGTGCGAGGGTATTGCTGCATGCCCCCCGGCGCAATGTTGAGCATCGCGGCATTTCTTGTCGTTGGCCTGGCCGCAGTACCACCTTCAGCCGACCGCCATCACCCGCGGCAACGAGGCGCCGCATTGGGGTGTGTCCCCAATTGAAAACGCAACAGGATTACACGTTGCCAACCAATGGGCGAAATGCCAGTCCGCTACGCCACCTTCGGCACAAACGGCTTGCTGGTGAAGTGCTCCGCGCCGCTGGCGAAACGCAAGCCTGCTGCCTTCACCGCCGCATCGGGCACCTTCTCCAGCGGTACGTAATATCGGTCGTCGTCGCGCGTCACGGTATCGTTGTCGATACGGTTGTAGCAACAGATCAGCGTCCAGCGCCGGTCGGGCGAGCGATTCTGATCCGACCGATGCAGTGTGTTGGCGTGGAAGAACACGGCATCGCCTGGCTGCAACTCGCATGGCACCACCGGCAGCCGCGCCAGGATGTGCGTCATGCGTGCGGGATCGGCGACGTTCTGGCCCTCACCGGGGACGGGCACATGATCGATGCGGCCGAGCAGATGCGAACCCTGCACCATTTGCAGGCAACCGTTTTCCTGCCCGGAACGATCGAGTGCCACCTGGCAACTCGCCAGATGAGGGAATACGCAGCCGTTGTGGTACCAGTAGCCGTAATCCTGGTGCCACTCCCACGCGCCGCCGACGAACGGCTGCTTCGCGGTCAGCTTCGACTGAAAGTGATAGACCGGGCCGCCGAGTAGCGCCTCCATCGCGTCGACCATGCGCTCGCAGCGCGCCGCCATGCCGTAGACCGAACCGCCGGCGCGGTTCCATAGAGCGATGCGCGTCGCCGCGCCGTGCGCATCGAGGCGATCCAGCAAGTGCCCGGCGACTTCCGGGTCCTGTTCCATCGCGCGGCGCAGCAGGTCGGTTTCCGTGGCGTCGAACATCGCACGCACGATGACAAAGCCGTCAGCATGGAACCGTGCGACGTCGGCCGGTGAAAGCACGCAGGGCATGACGCATCCTCGGCGATTTCCGCGCAGGATACGCCCGTCCGCGCCATCAGCGAAGCGGCGTCATGCCCGTCGGGGGTCAGCGGTAAGAATGGTAATATCCGCCATTGTAGCCGTAACGATGATAGTCGTGATGGTACCATCGGTGGCTTTCCAACCAATGCCGATGGCGCCAGTAGTGGCAGCGCGGACCGCAGCCCCAGTCAGCCTGCTGAATGGCCGAACCGCCGATGGCGACGGCTTGCGCGGGATCGTGCAGCGGCGCGAGCGGTGCGGCCGATGCGCCGATGGAGCCGAGCGTGAGCAGGCCAGTGGTGGCCGCGAGAGCGATCAGTGTTTTGCGCATGGACGTAATCCTCCTGGCAATTCCAGAGTGCTGATGGTGGTGGTGCGGCGCGGCCGCATGGCGGCGGGATCGCGGCGAAATTCTGGTGGCGGGTGAAATTTTGTTGATGCCGGCGGGGACGTGCCGAGTGGCGACGGCAACCGGGCATCGCGTCAGCCGTTCGATCCTGGATAAGGGAGATCTACGATGCATGCACAGCAGCCGCCGCAGCCCAACCCGCAGCCGGACCCCAATCCGGCCCCCCCGCCGCTGGAGGTTCCTCCGCGCCCCACCCCACACCCGACGGAGGGACCGCCGATGCCGACGCCATTGTGATTGGGGTGGAGGGCAGTGCGAGGAGGCGGGTGATGAGGCAATCTGGTCGCGGCGATGATCCAGGCGCGGCAGTGCTGATCTTTGGCGGGCGCAGCTTGCGCGGCGCATGGGCACCACGCAGGCGGTGATCGATCCCGGGAGAGCGGGCGCACGAGCCTTCGATCCGTACGCTGGAGCGCTTCGCGGAGGCGACCGGGATGGGGCTGCGGATTTTGTTCGAGCCGATTGGGGCGGCGTGATGCACCGCTGTTCGAGGTGGCTATCCTATGAGTCGGGTTCTGGATCCGCGAGCATCCGGTCCACAACAACCTTCAGCGTCGGAAGTTCATGCTCGATCACGTCCCATACCAAGTGCAGGTCGATACTCCAGTAGCCGTGGATAAGCCGGTTGCGGAATGCGATGACCCTGGCCCAGGGTACGGCGCTGTCCTCCCGTTGGGCGGGGGACAAACGGCTGGCAGCCTCGCCGATGATCTCGAAATTCCGCACCACCGCGTCCTGGATCAACCGTTCGCGCAGAAACGTCTCGCGGCCGCCGGCGACATAGGTGTCGATTGCGGCGATGGCGTCGGCGATGTGCGACAGGTAGGGACGATCGGATTTCACAGCGGCGTGGCGTCGGCCTCGATGTATGGCCGGAAGTGGGGACTAAGGCTGCGGGCCAGCACGAGATCGACCTTGCGGTGCAGCAGGGTCTCGAGTTCCTCGGCCAGGGCGAGGTAGTCGCCAAAGCCACGATCCTCCGCCAGATCGATCAGCAAATCGACGTCGCTGTCTGGACGCTCCTCGCCACGGGCCACCGAGCCGAACAGGCGCAGGTTCGATGCTCCATGCCGTGCGGCAATCTGGTGCAGCGCGTCACGACGGAACTGAAGGTCATCGCGCAAGGCCATGGTTAGAACTCATATGATAGAGAACTGTAGCACAAACCTACGTCACCGCCTCAAGCGGTGTCAGATCGATCCTGACCATTCCGCCTGTGACTTCCGCTGCACAGGTGCGAGGTCGCGACTTCGAGGTTCGCGCGGATGACTCAGCAGACCGGAATTCCGCGTTTGTGGGATCGAAACCAGCCTGGACATCCAGCTAAGGCCATCAATTGAGAACGGGGATCGCGCAGTGCGTGGTTCTCGGTTTCTGTCCGAATGTTCGCAATGATGGGATCGGGCAGCAATATTATCTGCAGCCTCATCAGATTGCCTATCAGGCTCGGCATCGCCTTCAGCCGTCCGCAGCCGGCGAAAAACCTAGCATCGTGTACGGGCCGAATGTTTTTGCCGCGACACGACGTGATATCCACCGGTCAGTTTGCGCGGGCTATGCTCTATATGTTTCGATGAACGCGAACGCCCGCTTGTATCCTCGAGCGGCAAGTTTGATCATCTTGGCTTGATCAGCAGATAGCTGCTTGATTATCTCCACGAAGGCTGGATGAACGTTCTCAGCAGTTCGCGCATCCATCGCAGTTGCCGGAAGATTTGCGAACAGATCCCGAAGATGCGGCTTACTGCCGCAGTACTTCATTGCGTCGATAGTTGGACCCGCAATCATCGGTTTCGGTTCGATGCGCACCTACCCTGAGGGGATCCGGTTGATACGTCGTGTGACGGTCTCTGCAATCCATTCCTCAACCTTCTCAAAACCCCAAACCAGCACACCGACCGGTTTCAGCAAAGCCCGAACCGCTCGCACGCTCAGCTCACCGACTTCCGTCGGACGATCGAGCGGCTGACCGCGCGAAACAGCCGGGAACGGCGCCCGACGCTCATTATGCGAAACGTTGCCGAGACTTCACGCGCTCCGGTCTGTACGTAGAGAGCTGATTGGCTTGCACACCCCGTTGTACACAGACCGATCGACACACCGTGCCCTTGCGCTCCCCCCACCGCCCCGCCTACAAGGCGCCGCCAAGGTAGCGGAAAGGCCCTCCCGCCCATGGCGCTCGACATTCCCCACTCGCAGACCACCCACACCGCCACCAACCGCGTCGAGGAAGCGCTCGCCTTCGACGACGTACTTGTCGTGCCGGCTTACTCCCAGGTCCTGCCGTCGGCCACCGACACGCGCACCCGCTTCACCCGCACCATCCCGCTCAATATCCCCATCATCTCCGCCGCCATGGACACCGTCAGCGAGGCCCCGATGGCCATCGCCATGGCCCAGCAGGGCGGCATCGCCGTCATCCACAAGAACCTTGAAGCCGCCGAGCAGGCCGCGCAGGTCCGCCGCGTCAAGAAGTTCGAGTCAGGCATGGTGGTGAACCCGCTCACCATCCACCCCGACCAGACGCTCGCCGATGTCCGCGCCCTGATGAGCACCAACCGCTTCAGCGGCATCCCGGTGGTCGAACGCGACACCAACCGTCTGGTCGGCATCGTCACCAACCGCGACGTCCGTTTCGCCACGGACCCCACGCTGAAGGTGTACGAGCTCATGACGCGGGAGAACCTGGTCACCGTCACCGCCGGCGTCAGTCCCGAGGAGGCCCGCCGCCTGCTGCATCGCCACCGCATCGAAAAACTGCTGGTGGTGGACGATGCCTACAGATGCGTCGGGCTGATCACCGTGAAGGACATGGACAAGGCGGAGACCCACC
>DATKFJ010000250.1:0-2461 GCA_035511435.1 Acetobacteraceae bacterium
CTATTTTTTGGGTCGCCGGACGCAAAAAAATGGAGAACAAAAATGCTCATGCTCAACCGCCGGACCCTCCTGCGTGCCGGCTCTGCCGCGGTCGGGACCGCCGCAATGGCCGCCCCCGCCCTCGCCCATGCGCCCCAAGCGGGCAAGCGGGCGCAGCCTGGCTTCTACCGCTTCAAGCTCGGCGCCATCGAGATCACCGTCGTCAGCGACGGCATGCTCGCGTTCCCCGCCGAAACGCTGTGGGGCGATCGGGCCGAGGACGCAAGAGGCTTGCTCACATCCACGTTCCAAACGCCTCGCCCGGTGGGGCTGCAAATCAACACCATCCTCGTCGACACCGGCGACAAGCTGGTGTTGATCGACGCAGGCTGCGGCGTCGACAAATTCCAGAAAACGGCCGGCGGGTTGCTCGGCAACCTCGTCGCCGCGGGCTACGCGCCGAGCGATATCGACATGATCCTGTTAACTCACGCCCACTTCGACCACCTGTGGGGCATCAGCGACCACGAAAACGCGTCGCTGGTGTTTCCCTCGGCCGAATTCGTCGCCAGCGAGAGCGAGGTCGCCTTCTGGAGCGACCCGGAACTGCCAAGCAAATTGCCGCCTGCGCAGCAGCCGCGGGTTACCCAGGCGAATCTGAAATTGGCCAGCCCCCGGATGCGCCTGATCAAGGGGGTGGCGGAGGTGGCGCCGGGCGTGACCACCTTCGACACCCCCGGTCACACGCCAGGCCACATCTCGGTTCGTATCAGTTCCGGCAGCGAAGAACTGCTCCTCACCGGCGACGTCGTGGTCAACTCGGCGGTCAGCTTCCTGCATCCGGAATGGCCGTTCGGGTTCGACATAGACGTGCCACTGGCAACCAAGACGCGCATGGCCTTCCTCGACCGCGCAGCGGCCGACAAGACGCTGGTCGGCAGCTACCATCTACCCTTCCCCGGCTTCGGGCACGTAGTGCGCGAGGCGAGCGGTTACCGCTGGCTGCCGGCAGATTGGCAGTGGACGAGCTGACGGCCACGCCAGCGGTGTACACCTGAGCGAGCCACCGAATGGCTCGAGGGCGATCCTCGAGCCCGGCGACCGGGCCGTGATCGACGGTGACAACCAATGCAGACCGATTTCCTGGCGGCAGCGCTCGCGAACGCCGACCCGGCGCGCCTGCAAATTTTCCAAGTAGCCAACTCAACCCCTGCCAGCAGCAGCGAACTCAAACTCTACCAATAGCCAACGCAAACTCTACCAGTAGCCAGCTCATACTCTACCAGTAGCGAACTCAAACTCTACCAGGGGCCAACTTTACGCGAAGGAGAACTTCCTTGAAGACCCAAGACATCTGCGGCAGAGGAATCCAATGAATCGACGCACCTTCGTGAGCATGGTCGCGGCGGGGGCGGCGAGTACTCTTTTCCAGGGTAACGCCGCCGCCGCGCAGCGCGCCCAAGGCCCGAAACGTTGTCCTTGTGCACGGGCTGTTCGCCGACTGGACCAGTTGGGCGCGGAGCTCGGCGGACGGCCGAAGGCGGCCGCCATCGCCGTGCGGGTTGTCGCAGAGCTGTCCCATATGCAGGGAGTTTGATGAGATGTCGGATGATCAGTCAGGAGAAACTACTAGCAAACGGCCATTGACGACCGCAGAGGTGGTCATCCGGTTGGGTGCGATTGGCGTAGCCGTGTTCTGCGCCGCCGGCGCATTCGCTTACACGGGGGGCTGGCTTTCGCCCCGCCGGCTGACCGAAGACCGGATGTTGGCGGCTTTCACGGACGCTGAAGGCCTGCACCCCGGGTTTCGCCGGAATCACGCGAAAGGCGTCTGCGTCGGCGGGTGGTTCGACAGCAACGGACAGGCAGTCCCGTTCTCCACGGCCACCGTGTTCAAGCCGGGCCGTACCGCCATCGTCGGCCGTTTCGGCCTCTCTGGCGCCAACGCGTTCCAGGCCGATCAGCCAGCAATCGTGCGCAGCATGGCCGTCCAGTTCCTACTGCCCGGCGCCGGGGAATGGCGGATTACGATGAACAACGAGGCGGTGTTTGGTGTGAACTCCACGCAAGGTTTCCGCGACCAGATCCTCGCCTCCATCCCTGACCCGGCCACCGGAAAGCCTGATCCCGTCAAGGTCAAGGCGTTCATGGCTGCCCACCCGGAGACGGTAAGGGCCATGGCGGTCATCAAGCAAAGCCCGCCGTCCCAGGGCTTCGCCGATTCAACTTTCAACAGTCTCGATGTCTTCCGTCTGGTCACCGCGGCCGGTGCGTACATTCCGGTTCGCTGGGCCACGGTGCCCATGCAGCCGTTCGCGGCAGAGTCTGCGGCGCGGTCGGCATCGAGCGACAAGAACTATCTCTTCGACGACCTGATCGAGCAGATTCACCAGCATCCGCTGCGATGGCGCCTGATGATCACCATTGGCCGACCTGGAGACCCCACAGACGACGCGACGTTGCCCTGGCCTGCCGATCGGCA
>DATKFJ010000251.1:0-2912 GCA_035511435.1 Acetobacteraceae bacterium
ATTGGCGGTCAACACCAGAGCGGGCGCAGTGCCGGACAGATCGGCTGCGCGCAACGGTGAGGCACGCCAATCGCGACGATCGTTCGGGCCATGCAGATAGTGGTCGATGAACCAGTCCATGGTCTTCGCTGTCAGCGGCACCCCCTCTGTGACGCGCTGATACGACCCGTGGGTCATTCCCATGTCCGTCGCAGGATACACCAGCAACTGAAAAGCCAATGGCGGAAGATCGCCATCGCGCGCCATCAACGCCATGACAGCTGCGAGATTGCCGCCCGCTGAATCACCACCAACCGCGACGCGTGTGCGATCGATTCCCAAAGCCGTGGCCTGTCCAATCACCCAACGTGTCGCCTCGGCACAGTCATCGACCGCAGCTGGAAACTTGTATTCGGGCGCCATGCGATAATCCACCGACACGACGCGGAGGCGCGCGGCATTGGCATAATGCCGGCACGCCACATCGTGCGAATCAAGATCGCCGAGCAGCCAGCCGCCACCATGGAAATACATCAGGACAGGCAGCACTTCGTCCGCCTTCGTGCCGATTGGCCGATAGGCGCGGAGCGGGATCTGACCCCCGGGACCGGGACACGACAGATCGCGCACTTCCGCCACGTCCTGCGGATCAGGTTGCGTCACGGCACGCCCGGCCTTGAATGCCTGTCGCGCTTCGTCCGGTGAGAGCGTCTCCATTGGTGGACGCCCCGCCGCTTGCATCATGGCGATCAGCGTTGCGGCGTCTGGATCGAGCGGCATGGGTGGCTCCTCAGTTGGTCCAGCCGATGATGGCGGAAGCAACCTCACCGGGCTTGTCGAGCTCCGCGAGATGGCCCGCACCTGCGATTATCTTCGTGTCGGATCGCCCCGAGATACCCTTGGCGAAACGAGCGGCATAGCTGCGCGGGATGATGCCGTCCTGGTCGCCCCAGATCAGCAGCGTCGGCGCATTGATCAGCTTCAGCCGCTTTTCCAGCCTGGTGTTGCCGAGAGGCCAGAAAATGCGCGCGGCGGCTTCATTCGCGCGCGTCTGTTCGATTGGCCATTCGATTGAATTCGCACCTTCAGGCACCGCCTTCAGCGCCTTCCAGATTTCCGGATCGGCGCACATCAGACCAGGCACAGCATCGCCACGCTGCGCCCACGGATCGGTCGGTGGATCGGCCTCATCGAACAGACCGAACGGTGCGATCAATGCCAGACGACGCACGCTCGCGGGCCATAACGCCGCCATCTCCGCGGCCAACGACGCGCCAACGGAACTCGCCGCGAGATCGGCGCCATCCAATTCCGCCTTCGCCAGCAGATCGCGCACTGCAAGCAGCCAGTCCAAATGCGTGTCCAGAACGGTATGTCCGCGATCGCCGCCGGGAAATCCGGGCAGCGACGGCACGATCACCGTGCGGCTTTTCGCCAGTTCATCGAGGAACGGCACCCAGCGCGGCAATCCACCGTAGCCGGCAAGAAAGCCAAGCTTCGGGCCGCTGCCCTTGCGCCAGATGCGGGCAGCAAAGCCGTTGACATCGACGGCCAACGTCTCGGGTTCGCTCACGGCATGCTTCCCTTATTCAGCGGCGAGTTTCGGCATGAAGGCGGGGATTTCAGCACGTTGCGCCGCGTCCATCGGCTTCGGCCACCAACGATCTTCCCAATCGGCGAAATGTCCCTTCAGCTTCGGCATCACCTGTTCGGCGAACAGTTTCGTATTGTAGCGGCATAGATCCTTGCTCATGTTGCCGAACTGCAGCAGCAGCATCAGGTGGCCTACATTGAGGTTGTTCGCGACCTCGCGCAACTGCTCCGCCACTTCGTCCGGATTGCCGATGATGACGTAGCCCTGGTCGACGATGGCGTCCATCTCGCGCGCGACAGAGGCGAAGCGTTCGCCGGTGGACTTGCCGCGCACATTCGCATCGGCCGCCTTCTTCACCTGGCTTTCGATGCCGGCGCGCTGGCTGCCTTCGCTGGTGTAGCCCGGCGGCACGGCCCAGCGCGGATCAACGTGCAGGCAGCGGCCGTAAAAGTACTCGGCCGCTTCGGCATAAAGATCGAACGCATGCTGGCGGCTTTCGCCGACACCAACAAACTGGAGGAACCCGGCGCGATACGGATTGCGGTCCTTGCCCAGCCGCGCCATTTCGTTCCAGAAGCCCGTCATCGTCGCCTGACCGGCCTTGTAACCGTAGTAGCTTAGGTAGCAGTACACATAGTCCATTTCCGCGCACCACTGCCATGTCTCGACCGAACCGCCGCCCGGTATCCACACCGGCGGATGTGGCCGCTGTATCGGCCGAGGCCAGATGTTCACATAACGCTGCTGATTGAACCGCCCGTTGAACGTGAAGGTGTCTGGGTCTTGCCATGCGCGCATCACCAGGTCATGCGCTTCCAGGTAGCGCTGCCGCAGCATGGATGGGTTCTGGCCATAGGCGAAGCACGTGTCCATCGGCGTGCCGACTGGAAAGCCAGCAATCAGCCGTCCACCGGAAATGACATCGATCATGGCGAATTCTTCGGCGACACGGGTCGGCGGATTATACAACGCCAGTGAATTGCCCATCACGCAGATCGCAGTATCGGTCGTGCAGCGCGCCAACGAAGACGCGATCAGATTCGGCGATGGCATCAAACCATAGCCGTTGGAATGATGTTCGTTCACGCAGATCGCATCGAAGCCGCATTGTGCCGCGTATTCCAGCTCATCCATGAAGTCGTTGTACATCAGGTGAGCGCGCTTCGGATCGAACAGCGAGGAGTGGATGTCCACCCACACGGACGGGTTCGTGTCGCGGAAATCGTCCGGCAGCTCCGTGTAGGGCATCAGGTGGAACCACATCAGCTTCATTGCGCGTCCCCGCGTTGCGAATACTCATCAGTATCTTGCGCATCCGTTCAGTAAGTCAACCGCCCGT
>DATKFJ010000252.1:0-2323 GCA_035511435.1 Acetobacteraceae bacterium
CGTTTCGCAAGAGACTTGGTCGGCACCGCACGCGGTTTTCGCCGATCCTCGCGCGATGATGCTGGGATTTTCAGCAACTTACCCGCCCACAGTGCGCGCGAATTTCCCGAAATCGTGGTCGAGTTGCGAAAGTCGGGCTAAATCCGGCACTTGATGTTGACGTGCGCGCTGGGTGTGCCGCCGTCCACAACCATTGGGGGCATCTCACGCCGGCGCGAGACGCGCTGGCGGGTCAAGTTGGCGCCCCTTCAGGTAGCGTTTCAGCGCTTCGCTGAGTATGCGATACCATCGCTGCACCGGATCCAACTGCTCCGCAGTTTGGCGCAGACGCGCCAGGAAGCCAGAGGTGGCTGGCGAAATTCGGACAGGTCGATAAGTGGAGTTTCTGCCTGAGAGCGGCGCAGAATGCCGCGGATCAGGAGCGACAATGACAAGACGAGCACGCCGGAAGCACGCACCGGCCTTCAAGGCCAAGGTGGCGCTGGCTGCCATCAAGGGAGAAAAGACGCTGGCCGAGCTGGCGCAGCAGTATGACGTGCACCCGAACCAGATCACGGCCTGGAAGGCGCACGTGATGGACGGTGTCGCTGGACTGTTCGGGTCTGGCGCCGCAGGTGTCGAGGCGGCCCAGGGGGTGGATGTGAAGGTATTGCACGCCAAAATTGGCGAGCTGACGCTGGAAGTTGATTTTTTGGCCGGTGCGCTCGGCAAGGCCGGCCTGCTGAGCGCAAAGCGATGATCGACCGGAACCACGATCTACCGCTGGTGCGGCAGGCGCAGTTGCTGCGGCTGGGCCGCAGCACTCTATACTATGGGCCAAGGCCTGTACCTGCGGGCGAGCTTGCGATCATGCGACGGATCGATGAGTTGCATCTGGACTATCCGTTCGCGGGCAGTCGAATGCTGCGTGATCTGTTGCGTGGCGAGGGCATCGCGATCGGCCGCGAGCTGGTGGCCGCGATGATGCGACGGATGGGGATCGAGGCGCTGTATCGCCGGCCGAACACATCCAAACCGGCAGACGGGCACAAGATCTATCCGTATCTGCTGCGCAACCTGGCGGTGGAACGGCCGAACCAAGTCTGGGCGATGGACATCACCTATATCCCGATGGCGCGGGGTTTTGTCTATCTGGCTGCGGTCGTGGATTGGTTCAGCCGGCGGGTCCTGGCGTGGCGGCTGTCGATCACCCTGGAGGTCGAGTTCTGCCTCGAGGCAGTCGAGGCGGCGCTGGCCAGCTACGGTCGGCCAGAGATCGTCAATACCGACCAAGGCAGCCAGTTCACCAGCACCGCATTCACCGGCCTGCTGCTGGACAACGCGATCGCGATCAGCATGGATGGCCGCGGTTCGTGGCGCGACAATGTCTTTGTCGAGCGGCTGTGGCGGTCGGTCAAATACGAGGAGGTGTATCTGCGGGCCTATGACAGCGTCGGCGAGGCTCGTGCCTCGCTCGGCCGATATCTGGACTTCTATAACCGCAAGCGACCGCATTCGAGTCTCGCGGCTCGAACGCCGGATCGCGCCTACTTCGACCACCTGCCGCTGCTCGCGGCAGCCTGAATTTCGCCGTCGTTGTCGGGACATCACTCCGGTCGGGCTACGCCCTTCCTGCGTGACGTCCCGACAACGGCAAGCTACAACATCAACCGGCAGAGGCTCCACTTATCGAGGGCGAAACGCTGTCTCGACGAAGCCGGCCACCTCTGCCCGCGATCCGTCGGTAGGCGCGGCGGGCTATGCGTTGCTCACCGTGCGTGCTGGTGATGGTCAGCGTGACTTGCCCGGCATGTTGGGTCTGCCGCGCGATCGCCTGCATCAGCAACGGACGGCTGGTGATCGCCTCGGGCCGGTGATCGAGGTCGGCGAGACGGACGAACAGGCTCCACCAGTTGAAGATCAGCGCAACACTGCCGGCGAGCAGCCGGCACCTCTTCAGGTCGTGTGTTGTGAAACCACCCCAGCCCCACTGGTTCTTCAGTTCGTCGAACGTGTTCTCGCAATCGCCCCGATCGCGGTACAACTGGCCCAGCGTGACGATCTCGCTGTCCAGCGAGGTCACCAGCGCGGCGTATTCCCACATCTCCCGATCCGGCCCGACCTCGGCAAAGCTGAGCAATGGCTGCTCCGGCTCGGTGCGGTCCACCAGCACCAAAGGCCGATCGAGCTTGCGGCGCAGCAGCACGACACGGCGTTGTCGGCTCCAGCCGACCAGCCGCAGCGTCGTCTCCTTGCCTTGCCAGCCATGGCCGGCATTCGTCCAGTCACGCTCGGCCATCATCTTCGTCAGTGCCCGCTTGACGTTCGCCGTCATGCGCAGGCG
>DATKFJ010000253.1:0-5301 GCA_035511435.1 Acetobacteraceae bacterium
TGACCGATCAACTCACCGGGCGAACCGATCTGATGGCGGTGCGTGTACAACGCCAGCTTCCCATTCGGCCCCGCGCGCTGCAGGCGCTGCAAACACCGATCGTCGGTCTGCTGACCCCCGTGGCATACGGTGCAACGTCGGCCGCCGGTAGCGCGGAGGATGCCTGCTACATGATCTGCCTTGCTCCGCCAGGGCCCAGCCTGGTGGGCAGAACGCGACCCTGGGCGGAAGCCGAGTTGCTTGAATGCGTGCTGAGGCCGGCGGCCCATGTGCTGGAGCAACTGCAAGCCCGTGGCCTGACGCATCGCGGCATCCGTTTCGACAACGTCTTTCAGAGCCGACCGGGGCAGCCTGTCGTGCTGGGCACCGCCTGGGCCGCGCCGCCCGCCATGGCGCAGACGGCCTTGTTCGATCCGCCTTACTCCGCGATGTGCCTGCCTGCAGGCCGCGGCGACGGCAGCGTTGCCGATGATGTCTATGCGCTGGGCGTGCTGTTGCTATGTCTCGCGCTCGGTCGTGCAGCCCTGCCGCAACTCGACGACGCTGCCGTAATCAGGCGCAAGCTGGAGCAGGGCAGCTATATCGCCATCGCCGCCGATGAGCGGCTGCCGCCCATTATCGGCGATCTGGTGCGTGGGATGCTGGCAGAGGACCCCGAGCATCGGCCGACACCAACGTTGCTGCTCGATCCGGCGAGCGCACGCGGTCGCCGGGTTGCCGCACGACCACCGCGACGCGCGCAGCGCTCGATCACGATCGCGGACTGTGAAGTATGGGAATCGCGGTCATTGGCGCATGCCATGGGGGTTGAGGCAGACCACGCGCTGCGCGCGTTGCGCAGCGGCACCATCGTCGCGTGGCTGCGCCGTGGTCTGGGGGACGCGCTCCTCGCTACCCGTCTGGAAGATCTGGTAAGGCACCGCAGCCTTGATGGTTTCACCGATGATGGCAGTGGCGACGCCACACTGGTGATGCGGGCGATCGCTCTGCTGGATCCTCTGGCGCCGCTGTGTTGGCGTGGAATGGCACTCTGGCCGGACGGTATCGGTGCGGCACTTGCCGCAGCCCAGGACAGCGATCTGGACGTGATGACTCGGCTTGAAGAGGTTATCGCCCATGAGGAGGCTGGCAATTGGGCTGCCGTGCGGCCGGAGCGGTGCGATTTCGCCGAGATCCGAATCGACGCCCGGCAGCGGCACGCCTGGTTGCAGCAAGGCGCCAATACTAGCGCAATGGCGCGACTGACCTATGTGCTCAATCCAATGTTGCCTTGTGCGAGCCCGCTTATGGGTGGCCGATGGGTTGTCAAGCTCCAGGAGCTGCCGTTGGCGCTGGAGGAGGCCGCTGGCCGGGTTGACCGCAAGACGGCCCCGGTGGACGCGCACGTCGCTGCCTTTATTTCCGCACGGCTGGAGCGGCGCCTGGAGAGCGAGTTGACGGCGGAGGCCGGTACCGGCCAGGCCGCCGCGATCTGTTTGGCGCAATTGCGCCTACTGGCTCAATTGCAATCCCGATTTCAGGCGCAGCCGCTGCCGGCCCTTGCTGCCTGGTTGGCAGGGCTGGCCGAACCAGTGTTGGCGACCTGGCACAATCGTGTCCGTCGCGCCGCGGTGGCGGAGCAACTGAAAGTGCTGGCCGAGGCTGGGTTTCTGGCGCCACTGCTGGCTGCACTCGACGACCCCGTAGCGCGTGGTACCGATTCGCTGGAGGCGCAACGGGCTGCCGAACAACTGCACCGGGTAGACGCGGAGCTGGCTCTGATCGCGGGAGGTGCCGCCGGCAGGATCGTGACTGCCAATCGGCTCGGTCAGGAGATTGCCGCCGGCCTGGGCCTCGCCGCGCTGGCCACCGTGCTCGCGGTCGTGGCACTGGGCTGAAGCGCAACTTGGCCAAGCGCAACACGGCGAAGACGGCGAGAAGCAGCGGGATCGCCAATCCGCCGCGACAGCGGTCGATGGTTTGGCTGCAAGGCCTGCTGTGCGGCGCCATGGTCACGCTGGCCACGCCGACCGCACTGCTGCTGGGCGTTCTGCTGGGCCCGGCACTGCTGGCGTTGGTGCTCGATCGCCAAGCGGGGCGACCGACAGCACGCAGCATCGCGCTGTGCAGCATGGCTGCGTCGATCGAGCCCCTCCGAAGTCTATGGATGGCCGATCACAGCATGGCGACGGCACTGGCTCTGCTGGGCAACCTGGAGATCATCGGGGCAGCGTGGAGCGCTGCCGCCGGTGGTTGGCTACTGGCAGAGGTCATGCCGATCGCCGTTCGCGCTATGCTGGAGACGACCAGTCGCGCGCGGGCAGCGCATTTGCGCGCCGCGCGTACGCGACTGATGGAGGAATGGCGACTGGATCCGAACTCTGCCGATCAGTGAGAAGTCCGGCGATCAGTAAGAAGTCCGGCGATCAGTGATCGGCGATTGCCGGTTGCCGGCCGAGTGCCTGACGCGCCGCGACGGCCGACTGCGATTGTAGCCGGCGCTCCGCTATCTGCGCCTTCATCGCCTTCTGCAGCTTTTCGAATGCGCGCACCTCGATCTGCCGCACGCGCTCGCGCGATATGCCGTATTGCTGCGACAACTCCTCGAGGGTGGTCGGATTGTCCTTTAACCGACGCTCGATCAGGATGTGGCGTTCGCGTTCGTTCAGCGTCTTCAATGCGCTGGTGAGCAACGCCTTCCGCCCGCTCAGTTCCTCGCGATCGGCGTAGGTGGTTTCCTGGCTGTCGGTCTCATCGACCAGCCAGTCCTGCCACTCGCCTTCGCTGTCCTGACGCACCGTTGCATTCAGACTGTGGTCCGGCGCGGCGAGCCGGCGGTTCATGCTGACCACGTCCTGCTCGGGCACATCCAACATGTGCGCGATCTTCGCCACCTGCTCAGGCTGCAGGTCGCCATCGTCGATGGCCTGCATCTGGCCCTTCAGCCGGCGCAGGTTGAAGAACAGCTTCTTCTGCGCCGCGGTAGTGCCCATCTTTACCAGCGACCAGCTGTGCAGGATGTATTCCTGGATCGCGGCGCGGATCCACCACATAGCGTAAGTGGCAAGACGGAACCCACGATCCGGATCGAACCGCTTTACCGCCTGCATCATGCCCACGTTGCCTTCGGAGATCAGCTCCCCGACCGGCAGGCCGTAGCCGCGATAGCCCATGGCGATTTTTGCCACGAGCCTGAGATGTGATGTGACAAGCTTATGTGCCGCTTCCATATCCTCGTGATCGCGCCACCGCTTGGAGAGCGAAAGCTCTTCCTCCGGTGAGAGCATAGGGAACTTGCGGATCTCCTGGAGATACCGTGAAAGGTTTCCCTCGGGAGCGACGTTAATGACGGCAGAGGCCAACTGAAGGCTCCTTTCGCCGGCGGCTTCGGTCTGCCCAGAACGGCGCAAGACTGAGGCCGGATTGTGACTGAACCAGTCAAGGGTGCGGGAAGGGACTTCACGTCCCGGATACCCACCCCTTCCTGGCGGCGGCGTTTCCGGACGTCCCCGCCAACGCAATACACCCGTTCGCGCTGGCCTATTCCCTATACAGGACCGGATTAGTCCTGTCAATGAATCCGTCCGCCCTCAGCTCTGCGTTGCACGCAGATCACGATTCAGCGCAGCGATCAGCGCGGCCATGTCGGGCGGCGGCTCGGTCGCAAAGCTCAGCGCCTGTCCAGTGCGCGGGTGAGCGAAGCCGAGCCGTGCAGCGTGCAGCGCCTGGCGAGGAAAATCCAGCAGCCGATGCCTGACCGGTTCGGGTAGCATGCGCGCCGCGGCCGGCATCCGCCGCAGATATACCGGATCGCCGACGATCGGATTGCCTCGGCTGGCCAAATGTACGCGGATCTGGTGCGTGCGTCCCGTTGCCAGCCGGCATTCCAGCAGGGCGACCGCGGTTTGCCACGCACGAAGCGTCCAGTAATGGGTGAGGGCGGCCTTGCCGTTGCGGGTGACGATGGCCATGCGCTTGCGATCCCGCGGGTCGCGACCAATCGTGCCTTCGATCTCGCCGGCCAGGGGATTGGGCAGGCCCCAGGCGAGCGCTACATAGGCGCGGTCCAGGTCACGCGCGGCAAAGGCGGCGGTCAGTGCCGCGTTGGCCTGTTGCGTCTTGGCGACCACCATGACGCCGGAGGTATCCTTGTCCAGCCGGTGCACGATCCCTGGCCGGCGCTCGCCGCCGATCCCCGTAAGCTGGTCGCCGCAATGCGCGAGCAGGGCGTTGACCAAGGTGCCGTCCTGGTTGCCGGGCGCCGGATGGACAACCAGGCCGGCTGGCTTGTCGAGTACGATCAGATCGGCATCCTCGTAGAGGATGGTGAAGGCAATGTGCTGGGGCTGCGGCGTGGCGGGCAGGGGGGCCGGTAGATCGAGCCGGTAAGTGGCGCCGGGACGCACGGGATCCGCCGGCTCGCTGCACACTTGGCCATCCCGGCGCAACTGGCCCTGCTCGATCAGCGACTTGACGCGCGAGCGCGATAGCGTGCCGATGGCATCGGCGAGGAAACGATCGAGCCGCTGTCCCCGTGCCGCCCCCTCTGCGACGGTGGTGAACGAGCAGGCCGGCGGTGCGGGATCAGGCATCGCATCGGCGGATAACGTGATTGCGGCTGGCGGGGAAGCGGCGGATGGGCAACGGCATGCGTTTCTTGAAGGTGCTGACCATCGCCATGGCGGTGCTGATCGTGGTCGGCACAACGGCGCTGCTGGTGGTGATCGCAAAGCGGCTCGGTAGTGGCGCGGTGGTGACGGCGCCGATCGCCGCGGTATTGGACGAGCCGGTGGGGACACACATTGCGGGGATCGCGGCGGCGGGTGATCGGCTGGCCGTTTGGTTGCAGGGCGGCGGCCCGGATCGCGTTCTGCTGGTGGATCCCCGCACGGGTGCGGTAGCGGGGCGGATCGGGCTGCGGGCGAGCGGCCCGTGAGTTGGCTTGAACTCGGCTGCCGGGTGCCATAGAAGGCGCGGATTGGCCGATGTCCCGTTCGTCTAGTGGCCCAGGACACCGCCCTCTCACGGCGGTAACAGGGGTTCGACTCCCCTACGGGACGCCAAGGAAATCAATACGTTGCACAACGATGTTTATGGCATCGTCACTTTGAAGACAGGCGGAGGACAGGCGCGCCTTGTATGAGCGTCCAACCGGCAGTTGAGCCTCGGATGATTTGGACGATTCGCCCGCTAAGAATGGGTTGGTGTCTGGTCTAGATGTATGAGGCGAGGGGCCAACGAACATGCACGGCGGAGCAGGGCGACAACAGACGGGAATTTGTCGCACGCAAGCTAACTCCGCCATCCTGCAGCTCTCCCGCT
>DATKFJ010000254.1:0-3462 GCA_035511435.1 Acetobacteraceae bacterium
CGAGGATGTTCCGGGCGCATTGAAGGAAATCAGGCGCGTCATGCGTCCGATGGGGCGGCTTATCATTTCCGTCTGTCATCCATTTGCGGACCGTGGGCGCTTCGCCGGCATAGAGACGAACGCCCCCTTCGTTGTTGAAGACACTTATTTCGGCAGGCACCGCTTCGAAGGCGTGGAGGAACGCAATGGGCTGCAGATGCATTTCGCCGGTTGGTCTCAGCCCCTCGAAGACTACGCGACTGCGTTGGAGGGAGCGGGACTCGCGATCACGTCTCTGCGCGAACCGCATCCCGACCTCGATCACGGACGGAACCATCTGGTGCCCTGGACCCGAATTCCGCTGTTTCTCTGGCTGAAGGCGCGGCCGCTGGCATACTGACCAGCGGCCGTGGTGCCGCATGACTCGCCCGGTTCCGGAACCAAATTCTGCTGGCGCGCCAGATTCGATAAGGTCGGCTTCCCGCGTGATCTAACATGCTGATGTGGTAGATACAGGATCGCTCGGCGATCGGGTCAACGCCATCTGTGCGAAATTCATACATTTCGCAACCTAGCCGCAGCGCTCCCACACCAACTCAAGGCCGCCACCCGGACCAAACAGACGTGAGACAGGGACCGCGATCATCCGTCCGGACCCGTCAAAGCGGATGTGGCGAACCTGGTCCTCCATCATTTCTGGGCTGGATCCTCCATCGACGCGGGTGAAGAGCTTCGTCCCGTCAAAAGTATGCCTGCCGCAGTAGGCCACGAAAGCGCGCTTGGCCTCTGGCGGAAGTAATGCGCGACCATCGCCGCCCATCGAAGCCGAGGGCTGTGTAGAACGCCTTTGCGTCTGCTGAAATCGCGCAGTCGCTGAACCGTGCGCGACGGGCAGGCCCCTTCCGCGGGCGCCATGGCGGATCGTATGGTTTCCGGCAAATTCCGCGACGAGGAATTCCATTATGCTGACGGACCGTTACGATCTTCCCCTGTCCACTGCCTCGTCCGCCGCGCGGGACGCCTACGTGCAGGGGTGCCAGGCGAAGCTGACCATGCAGCCCGACGCGATCGAGGCATTCGATCGCGCCATCGCGGCCGATCCCGCGTTTGCCCTCGCCCATGCCGCTAGGGCGCACGCGATGATGGAACGTGGGGACGCCGTGGCGGCACGCCGATCGATGGCGGCGGCCAATTCCCTCGCCGCCGGCCTGTCTGCGCGGGAAGCCGGCCATATCGCGTTTTTCGACCTGCTTGCGGCGGGCGACAGCGAAGCAGCACTTGCCGCGTTGCGGACGCACCTTAATGCCTGGCCGCGCGACGCGCTGGTGCTTGGCACCACCGCGTTCACCAACGGCCTGATCGGCAGTTCCGGCCGCGCCGGGCAGAAGCGTGCACTGCTGGAACTGCTGGACACGCTTGCCCCGCACTACGGCGACGATTGGTGGTTCACGGCGCATCATGGCATGGCGCTGTCGGAGAATGGACAGCGCGACGCGGCGCGCCCGAAGATCGATCGATCGCTCGCGCAGAACCCGAACAACCCGTGGGCGGCGCACGCCCGCGCGCATCTTTGCTATGAGGAGGGCGATCCGGACGCAGCCCGCGGGTTCCTGGCGTCCTGGCTCACCCGCTATCCGCGCAACGGGTTGTTGTACAGCCACCTGAGTTGGCATCTCGCGCTCGGCCACCTTGAAGCCGGCGATGCAGTGGCGGCGTTGCGGCTTTTCCGGGAGGCTTTCTCACTCGATGTGCACAGCGGACCGCCGCGCGCGAGGGTGACCGACGCGGTATCGTTTCTGTGGCGCTGGGAACTTGCGGGACATCCGCGCGACGTCGACGCATGGCGCATCATCCATGACTTCGCGAACAGCGCTTTGCCGAACGCCGGTCTGGCGTTTTCCGACATGCATGTCGCGCTTGCGCAGGCGGTGGCGGGCAATGATGCCGCGCTGGAGGCGCGCGTGCGGCAGATGGAGGGACTTGCGCGCGAGGGGCGTTATCCATCGGGGCGCTTTGTTCCGGCGGTGGCGCAGGGGTTCGCCACGTTCGAGCGGGGGGATTTCTCCGCGGCGATCGATGCGCTGGCACCGGTTGCAGGCGAACTGGAGCGCATCGGCGGCAGCCGCGCGCAGCTCGACCTCGTGGAGTTCACGCTGTTGAAGGCGTACCTCGGTGCGGAGCGCCTGGACGATGCGCGCCGGATGCTGAGCGTGCGGCGTCGGGGCGGGGCTGGCATCCCGGTTGCCGGGCTGGCGGTGGTGACGCGGATCGATGAGGCGCCGGTGACGCGGATCGATGTCGGGAGCGGCGTCAGGTGAGTTCGAGTACTTGCATGTGGGTGGTGCCGTTTGGCCGGGGGCTCGCACGCCGAACCGTTCAACCACGGTAACGCAGTGCATTGACCAGCAGGGTGAAGGCCGGCGTGGGTTGGCGGCGGCTGGGGTAGTAGAGGTGGCGGCCCGGGTACGGCGGACACCAATCGGCGAGCGCCCGGATGAGGCGCCCGTCGGCGCGGTGCGTTTGCATACTGATTGCTTTGGCGGATCGGGCGGCATGTGGGGGTGCGCAGGTTGCGAACCGTCCGGCCGTGATCTCAGTACGGCGGCGGGGTTGGCGCTGTTGGGTTCCTCTGGTGGCGATGCGGAATTCGCGACGCTCGCGGGAGTGGGAGCATGTAGGCACCCCTCCCCTGCTCCTGCCCCCTGCCCCCTGCCCTGTGCCTGCCCCGACCCAGTTAGTGTGACAGGAGCACTGGGGCGGTCATTTCTGCGATCAGGGTGCGGGTGACGCCGCCGAATATCAGTTCGCGGGCTCGCGAGTGGCCATAGCCGCCGGCGACGATCAGGTCGGCACCGAGATCCGCGGCATAGGACAGCAGCACCTCGCCGTCGGACATGTCCTTGGCCACGGTGTGAGCCGCCTCGGCCTTCAGGCCATGGCGTGCCAGATGCAGGGCGATGTCGGCGGCCGGCACGTCGCCGTGGCCGCCGATGCCGCGTTGCGGGTTGATTGCCAGCACGGTGACCTGCTTGGCACCGGCCAGCAGGGGCAGCGCATCATTGACGGCGCGTGCCGCCTCGCGGCTGGCATTCCAGGCGACCAGGACGCGTTCGCCGATGATCGGGAAATCGCCGGTGAACGGGATCGCCAGCACCGGTCTGCCCGATGTCATGACGGTGGTCACCGTGACGGCGTCGCCATCCTGCGGTTCATCCGGGTTGGGCTGGCCGACGATGGTCAGATCGGCGTAGCGGGCGTGGAGAGCTACCGTGGCTTGCGGGTTGCCTTCAACCAGGCGCCACTCGCCTTCGATGCCATTGCGGCGCAGGCATTCGCGAAACGCCGCTTCCACAGGCACCGCCGCGGCCGCGGCATCCGCACGCATGCGCTCGACGATCGTTTCCGGATTGGCGGGAACGAACGGCATCGCCGCGCCGTAGAAGTAGTTGGCCGAAGGGATGTCGATCACGTGCACGCCGGTGA
>DATKFJ010000255.1:0-16523 GCA_035511435.1 Acetobacteraceae bacterium
ACCGCCGCGCGTCGGTGCCGACTTCGGGACGGCCGGCGTCGCCGGCCCCCCCGGCTGGCGGTCCGGCACCGCAACCGCAGCCAGGTTAGCCGGCGCACGGCCGGGCGTCGCGAGGAGCTTGGCGACGCGGGAATTTCGCTCGGGTTGCCTAACTGGCCCGAGATTGCTTCGCCTTCGGCTTGTAACCTGGTTGATCCGTGGCAAGTGCCGGCGGACCCCGCAGTGGGATTGTGTAGCTGTACGGCGGCCGAGGCACCCAAATGCGTGGTCATCCAGCCGACCCCAGCCAGGCTCCCGCCACCACGCGCCAACCGACGTCCGGCACCGGTTGCTGGGCCGGTCTGGCACTTGACCGCCCCCGCATCATGGGCGTGCTGAATGTCACCCCCGACAGCTTCAGTGACGGCGGCGATTTCCTGAACGCCGACGCAGCAATTGCGGCGGGCCTCGCGATGGCTGCTGCCGGGGCGGACATCATCGATGTTGGCGGGGAGAGCATGCGGCCACGGTCGCAGGCAACGTCGCCAGAGGTCGAGCGGGCGCGCATTCTGCCTGTAATCGGCGGCCTTGCCGCGGCGGGATTACGCGTCTCGGTCGATACGCGCCATGCCACGACGATGGCGGCGGCGCTGGATGCCGGGGTGACCATCGTCAACGACGTGTCGGCGCTCGCCTTCGATCCGGCGTCGGCGTCGCTGGTCGCCGTACGCGGCTGTCCCGTGGTGCTGATGCATATGCGGGGCACGCCCGCCGACATGTACGCCGAAGCGCATTACGTCGATGTGGTGCACGATGTGAGGCGGGAGCTTTCCGATCGGATCGCCGCGGCGCGGCAGGCCGGCATCGCCCAGGACCGGATCGCGATCGATCCCGGCATCGGATTCGCCAAGCAGTCAGGGCAATCGATGCAACTGCTGCGCAGGCTGCCGGAACTTGGCTCTCTCGGTTACCCGATCCTGGTCGGTGTCTCCCGCAAGTCGTTCATGGCCTCGGTCACCGGCGAGACCGATCCGCGCCGGCGGCTTCCCGCGTCACTCGCCGCCGGCCTGTTTGCCCTGGCGCGCGGGGCCGCCATCCTGCGCGTGCACGACGTGGCGGAAACTGTTCAGGCCGTAAGAACCTGGCAGGCTTTATCGTGTTGAATTGCGCGTCATCCTTCCCGCGTAATGCTTCCATTGCAGAGGCAGCGCGGGCAACATGCGCGACACCAAATACTGCCCAAATACCGATGGAGATTCGATGACGCGCGTGAGACGTTTGTTCGGCACCGACGGCATTCGCGGCACGGCGAATACGGATCCGATGACCGCCGAAATGGCGCTCCGGCTGGGGCAGGCCGCCGGCCTGCTGTTCACCCGCGGCAGTCATCGCCACCGTGTGGTGATCGGCAAGGACACGCGCCTGTCCGGCTACATGATCGAGCCGGCGCTGACCGCCGGCTTCATCGGTGCCGGCATGGACGTGACGCTGGTCGGCCCGCTGCCCACACCGGCGATCGCCATGCTGACCCGTAGCCTGCGCGCCGATCTGGGCGTGATGATATCCGCCTCGCACAATCCGTTCGAGGACAACGGCATCAAGCTGTTCGGACCGGACGGCTTCAAGCTGAGTGACGAGACCGAGCTCGAGATCGAGGCGCTGATGGCGACCGACATCGGCCATCGTCTTGCCGCGCCCGGCTTGCTGGGGCGTGCCTCCCGCCTGGAAGACTCTGCCGGCCGCTATATCGAGTCGGCGAAGGCCAGCTTCCCGCGCGGTCTGCGGCTGGACGACCTTAAGATCGTCATCGACTGCGCGCATGGCGCGGCATATCGCGTCGCGCCGACAGTTCTGTGGGAGTTGGGCGCCACCGTCGTGCCGGTCGGCGTCGCGCCCGACGGCTTCAACATCAATCGCGGCTGTGGATCCACCGTGCCCTCCTATCTCTGTGCCCAGGTGTTGGAGCATGGCGCGCAACTCGGCATCGCATTGGACGGCGATGCCGACCGGCTGGTGATGGCCGACGAGAAGGGCGAACTGATCGACGGCGACCAGATCCTGGCGCTGGTTGCGCAGTCATGGGCCGGCAACGGCAGGCTGCGCGGCGAGGGCATCGTCGCCACCGTGATGTCCAACCTCGGGCTGGAGCGGCACCTTGCCAGCCGCGGCCTTGCCATGCATCGCACCAAGGTCGGCGACCGCTACGTGGCCGAACGGATGCGCGAGATCGGCATGAACCTGGGCGGCGAACAGTCCGGCCACCTGATCCTGTCGGACTTCGCCACCACGGGCGATGGGCTGGTCGCCGCGCTGCAGGTGCTGGCGGTGATCGTCCAGCAGGGACGCTCGGCGCGCGAGGTGTGCCGCGTGTTCACGCCGTTGCCGCAGCTTCTGAAGAACGTGCGCTTCACCGGTGCGTCGCCGTTGCACAACAAGCGCATCCAGCAGGCGATCGTGGCGGCGGAGGCGGAGTTGAATGGCTGTGGCCGTCTGTTGATCCGTGAGAGCGGCACCGAACCGCTGGTTCGCGTCATGGCGGAAGGTGAGGACGATGCCTTGATCTGCCGCGTGGTCAACGAGTTATGCGAGATGATCGCAGCAGAGGCCCGGGTGTGGGAGCACGTCGACTGATGCATGGCCGCGTGCTGGTGATCGCCGGTTCGGATTCCGGCGGCGGTGCCGGCATTCAGGCGGACATCAAGACCATCACGGTATTCGGTGCGTACGCTGCCACCGCGATCACCGCGCTGACTGCTCAGGACACGCTGGGCGTACATGCGGTGCACATGGTGCCGCCGGAATTCGTGGCGCAGCAGATCGCGGTGGTGCTGGACGACATCGGCGCGGACATCATCAAGACCGGCATGCTGGGTGACACCGCCACGGTTGAGGTGGTGTGCGACACGCTGATGCGGCATGTCGAGCGCGTGCCGGTGGTGGTCGATCCAGTGATGGTTGCGACGACGGGCGCGCGTCTGCTTGCGCCGGACGCACTGGCGATGCTGCGGCGGCGGCTGTTGCCGCTGGCATGCCTGATCACACCGAATCTGCCCGAGGCCGAGGCGCTTGCCGGGATGACGATTGCCGATGTTGCGGCGATGCATCATGCGGCGCGGGCGATCATGGGGTTGGGCGTGCCGGCGGTGCTGCTGAAGGGGGGCCACCTGCCGGGCGAGCAGGTGGTGGATTTGCTGGCCACGGTTGACGGCGTCGAAGAATTTGCCGCGCCGCGCATCGCCTCGCGCCATACGCACGGCACCGGCTGCACGCTGGCGAGCGCGGTGGCGGCGGGGCTGGCGCAAGGTCTCGGACTGCGCGACGCGGTGGTCAATGCGAGGGCCTACGTGCGCGCCGCGATCGCCGCCGCGCCGGGATTTGGCGCCGGGCATGGGCCGCTGAACCACCTGGTTGGGAGATGGAACGGGTGAGCGTGCAAGCGCGCTCTGGAAGCGGTTCGGGTGCAGAATGAAACGTCGTGCGCCGCCGCTTGGCTAGCCGCAAAGGGAGCGCGAGTGAGTTGCAGGCGGCCATGACGACGAAAAACTGCATCGCTTGCTTGTTAGACCCGCGGCGACGCGGCAATCTCGGTCCGGCAGGGCTGCAACGGCTTGGAGTTTGCCGCGTCGACTTCACTGCTCGCGATGACAGTGGGGACAGGCCGACACCGTGTTGCCCTGCGCGCCACGCAACGGAGTACTCTGCATGTTCACCACCCGCCCCGAGATTGCCGGCACGTTCGGTGTCGTTGCCAGTACGCACTGGATCGCCAGCCAGGTTGGCATGGCTGTGCTGGAACGCGGCGGCAATGCATTCGACGCGGCGGCTGCCACGGCGTTCACGCTGCAGGTGGCGGAGCCGCATCTCAACGGACCTGGCGGCGACGCACCGATCATCCTCCATGCGGCGCGGACGCAGAGCCAGCACGTGATCTGCGGCCAGGGCGTCGCGCCGCAGGCCGCCACGCTGGCCAAATTTTCCGAATTGGACATCGACCTGATACCGGCCACCGGCGTGCTGCCGGCGGTGGTGCCCGGCGCATTCGACGCCTGGTGCCTGCTGCTGCGCGACTGGGGCACGTGGGAGCTGTCGGACGTACTGTCCTTCGCGATCGGCTACGCGAAAAGCGGCATCCACATCGTGCCGCGCATCAGCGCCACCATCGAGGGCGTGCGCATGTTGTTCGAGGCGGAATGGAAATCATCCGCCGCGGTGTTCCTGCCGGGCGGCAAGGTGCCCGCGCCCGAATCACTGTTCGCGCGGCCCGCGCTGGCCGCGACCTACGAACGCATCTGTCGCGAAGCGGTCGGCGAATCCCGGGAAGCCCGCATCGATGCGGCGCGCGGGTCGTGGTATCGCGGATTCGTTGCCGAGGCGGTGGATCGTTTCTTCAGTGGTACAGATGTGCTGGATGTGACCGGCCGCCATCATCGCGGTCTGCTGGCGGCCGACGATTTCGCGCGTTGGTCGGCGACGGTGGAAGATCCTGTCGCTTACGACTACCACGGCCATTCCGTGCTGAAATGCGGTCCGTGGAGCCAAGGCCCGGTGCTGCTGCAACAGCTTGCGTTGCTGCGCGGCTTCGACATCGGCGCAATGGATCCGTTCGGCACCGAGTTCGTCCACACCGTGGTGGAATGCGCCAAGCTCGCCTTCGCTGATCGCGAGGCGTATTACGGTGATCCCAATTTCGTTACTGTGCCGCTTGGCGCGCTGCTGTCGGACGACTATAACGCCGCCAGACGCAAGCTGGTCGCGCGCGATGCCTCGCCGGAGCTGCGCCCCGGCACCGTGCCGGGCCACACACCGATAGTCGATCGCGACGGTGCCGGCCGCGCACATCTGCTGACACGCGAACCGGGCGTCGGCGAACCCACCGTGGCGCGGCTTGGCGTGATCGGCGCCGACACCTGCCATCTCGACGTCATCGACCGCGACGGCAACATGGTCAGCGCCACGCCGTCCGGCGGCTGGCTGCAATCGTCGCCGGTGATTCCGGAACTTGGCTTCTGCATGGGAACGCGCGGACAGATGTTCTGGCTGAAGCCGGACCTGCCCAACAGCCTGGAACCAGGCAAGCGTCCGCGCACCACGTTGTCGCCGAGTTTCGCATTGCGCGACGGCAAGCCATGGATGGCGTTTGGTACACCCGGCGGCGAGCAGCAGGACCAGTGGTCGCTGATCTACTTCCTGCGCATGGTGCATCATAACATGGGCATCCAGGAAGCGATCGATGCACCGTCGTTTCACACCGAACACTGGCCATCGAGCTTCTGGCCGCGCGTCGCTCGTCCCGGCAAGGTGGTGTTGGAAGGACGCTTCCCGGATTCGGTGATGTACGAACTGAAGGCGCGTGACCACAAGGCGGAAAAGGGTGACGACTGGTCGGAAGGCCGCCTGTCCGGCGCGCGCGTCGAGGGCAGGCAAATGCGCGCCGGCGCCAACCCGCGCGGCATGCAGGGTTACGCGGTCGGCCGCTGATGCGGCATCTGGTCCAACCGGGCCCGGTGTATCCCAAGCGGATCGAAAGCTGCGAACGACGTAGTCGCCGACTGGAGTTTTCCTTGCAGCCGGGGCTGACGCTGAACGATGCACTGACGCGCCCGCTGGTCCACGCCGGCATGCGGAGTGCGGCGCTGGTGTTCCAGGGCGGTGCTCTCGGCCCGTTCAGCTACGTGATGCCGGGACCGCCCACCGACGACAGGCATGTCGCGTATTTCAGCGCTCCGCGTTCACCCTCCGGTGAGACGGTGGTGGAGATCGCCAATGCCACCTACGGCTGGCGCGACGCCGCACCGTTCGTGCATTGCCATGGCGCCTGGATCGAGCAGGGAACGCATCGGCGCGGCGGTCACGTGCTGCCGCACGAAACGATCGTTGCAGGGCAGACGACCGTGCATGCCTGGGCGCTGCCCGACATCGCGATCGAGGCTGATCCGGATCCGGAAACCAACTTTTTGCTGTTTCATCCGGTCGCGGCAACCACTGCAACATCGGACGGCGATCGTACCGTTGTCGCGCGCATTCGTCCCAACGAGGACATCACCACGGCGATCGAGGCAATCGCTCATCGCCATCATATGCCCGCAGCCATCGTGCGCGGCAGTCTGGGCAGCCTGATCGGAGCTCGCTTCGAAGACGGCAGTGGCGTTGAAGATCACGCCACCGAAGTGCTGGTCCGCTCTGGCCACGTGCACGACGGTTCGGCGGTGCTGGATATGCTGGTCGTGGACATGGCGGGACAGGTGCACGAGGGCCGCCTGATCCGCGGCGACAACCCGGTGTGCATCACCTTCGAACTGGTGCTGGAAGCGGCGTGATGGCGTGATGTGATGGTGCCGATGACCGCGGGCATCGTCGTGCGGGATGATCGTTCTGTGCGCGAATCACAGCAAACGAGTCATCGCCTCATGTCAGCAGTCGCGGACAACGCCTGCGCAACGTCGGCCACTACGCTATCCCAATCGCCTCGCTGCTGCTGTCGGAACAAGCGTGCGGTGGGATACCAGGGACTGTCGTTGCGATCCAACAGCCAGCGCCAATCCGCGCTGTACTGCAGCATGATCCAGACCGGCTTGCCCAACGCTCCCGCCAGATGCGCGACCGACGTGTCGATCGTCACCACCAGATCCAGCAGCGACATCAGCGCCGCCGTGTCGGCGAAATCACGCAGGTCAGCACTGTGGTCGATCGGCATCGGCCGTGCCGTCAGCCAGTCGCGCTGCGCAGGCGGGAGGTCCTTCTGTAGCGAATGCACCTCGATACCGTCGAGCGACAGCACGGGCAGCAGCGCTTCGATCGACAGCGAGCGTTTCGGAATGTGCTGCGATCCCCACCAGGCGAGGCCGATACGCGGCGTCTTGCGCGGGCCCAACCGCTGCCGCCACGCCGCCAACCTGGCCGGAGGCGCGTGGAGGTACGGCACGTCGGCTGGAATGCTATCGAGTTCGGTGCCGAATACCAAAGGCAGACTCAGCAGCGGCGTGACGATGTCGACAGGCGGCGTTTGTTCCTCAACGGCGATCACCGTCTCGACGCCTTCCAGCGTCTGCATCAGCGCCTTCAACTCGACATAGGTCTGCAGGCAGATGCGGGCCCCGTGGCGGGCCAGCAAAGGAGCATAGCGGGCGAACTGGATCATATCGCCATGACCCTGCTCGGAAACGATCAGCACGCGCTTGCCGGTGATCTCTGTCAGGTCCGGAACGCGCGCATCCTTGTGCGGCGGATCATGATCGGCGACGTGCCAGCGGCCTTCGTATTTTCGCCAGCCCTCGGCGAACCGACCGCGCAGCAGCAACACCAGGCTTTCGTTCCAATCCGCCACCTCGGGCCTCAGGCCGGACATCTGTCGGCACGTGGCTTGCGCTTCATCGTAGCGCCCCAGCGCGACCAGTGCTTCGCCCAGGCTGGCATGGATATCCGCCACTCTGCCGGCGTCCGTGCCGGTGGGTGCATCAGCCAACGCCGTGCGAAAATCGGCGACAGCCTCCTCCAACCGGTCGAGCGCCGCCAATGACCGCGCCATGTTGTAGCGCGCCGGCACATGGTCAGGCCGGATGGCCAGCACCTGCCGATAACATTCGATCGCGGCGGCGTTCTTGTTACTGCCCGCGAGCACATTGCCAAGGTTGTTGAGCGCCCCGAGGTCGCCGGGGCGCAATGCTAGCGAACGGCGCAGTGGCGGCTCCGCCTCGTCGTAAAGCTTCAGGCCGAGCAACGCAGTGCCGAGATGATAATGCACTGACGCGTCATCGTCGCGTTCGCGTGCCGCGCGCCTCAGGTAGCCGATCGCATCCGCCAACTGCGATCGGTCGAGGCACACCACGCCCAGAAGATGCAGCGCGTCGAAATGCCGTTCGTCATGCTCGATCAGTTCAAGACAGCAGCGTTCGGTCTGGTCGTAGTCGCGCGCACGGTAGTAGCGCGCCGCCGCCTGGATCCCGTGCGGCGTTGGCGCGATCGGTTCGTCGGAGGCGGCGATGCTGAACCGGTGACTCAGTCGGAAACTCATTTGTTGGCGTCACCGCTACTTGCGGGAAGGGATTGGGGGCAGGGGTGAAACGGCAGGCAATCCGCGCTGTCCCATAACGCGACGCTGCCTCCCGCAACCCGCTTCCACGAGCGCAGGGGACGCGCTCTGCTGCTTTCATTCAGGGCCGGTGTGAAACGACACGCGATGACAGTGGGAAAATTCGCTACCTCCGTCACGCCGCGCATGCCTTACACTCGTTTCTTACTCTTCTGCGCACCGCGTGCCGGCTTCGGACGCGTCGGTGCGGCGACGCGCTTCGCTTTCGGTGCGGGCTTTGCCGGCTTCCCGCCGCGCAACTCCGCGATCGTGGCACGCGTAGTGATCTGCTCCGGGTTCATCCGCAGTTCGATCACCGCCGGCCGGCCGCTTGCCACGGCACGGCGGAACGCCGGCGCAAACTCCGCTGTCTCGCTGACCACTTCGCCATGCCCGCCGAATGCCTCGATGAATTTCGCGAAATCCGGGTTGGTCAAGCCCGTGCCCGACACGCGTCCGGGATACGTGCGTTCCTGGTGCATGCGGATCGTGCCGTACATCTGGTTGTTGAACACCAGCACGATCGGCGCGACGCCATGATGGAACGCGGTGGCGATCTCCTGACCGGTCATCAGGAAGCCGCCGTCGCCGACCAGGCTTACCACCATGCGATCGGGATACACGATTTTCGCCCCGACCGCGGCCGGCACGCTGTAGCCCATCGCGCCGTTGGTTGGGCCGATGTAACGCTGGCCGTCGCTGAAGTTGATGAATCGCGTGGCCCAGCCAGCGAAGTTGCCGGCATCGGTGGTGACGATCGCATCGCGCGTCAGCAGCTTTGCCAGGTCGTGCATTGTCGTGCCGAGGTTGAGCGTGCCGTCGTAGTTCGGCACCGCGCGCTGTGCTTCGCGCAGTGACCGCAGTTCCTCGGTCCATTTCACCCAGTTTGGGTGTACCGGTTCCTGCGCCACGACGGCGTGGGCGAATGCGTTCAGGTCGGCGACGATGCCGAGGGCAGGACGGAACACGCGGCCGATCTCGCTGCCGTCGGGATGCACCTGGATGATCGGCACGCTGCCTGCCATGTCGAGCAGCGTGTAGCCTTGCGTTACCGTATCGCCGAGGCGTGAACCGATAGCGAGGATCAGGTCGGCTTCCTTGGCTTTGCGGACCAGGCCCGGGTCGGAACCGACACCGAGGTCACCGACGAAATTATCCGCCGATCCGTCATACAGCGCCTGGCGCCGGAATCCGACGGCCACCGGCACGTCATTGCCGAGCAGGTAGTCGCGGATCGCCGATCGGCCGGCGTCGGTCCACGACGAACCGCCGAGTACGGCCAGCGGCTTGCGCGATCGGCCCAGCATCGCTCGCAATTGCGTCAACGCGGCCGGGTCGGGATGCGCCGGCGCGATCTGCGCGCGCGGCAGGTCGGGCATCTCGATCATGTCCCTCTGCATCTCTTCGGAGAGCGCGATCACCACCGGGCCCGGCCGGCCCGACACCGCGACATCAACCGCGTGGGCGACGATTTCCGGAATGCGTTTCGCCTGGTCGATCTGCGTCACCCACTTTGCCAGCGGACTGAACATCCGTCGGTAATCGACTTCCTGAAACGCGTCACGACCGGCATCCTCGTGCGGGATCTGGCCGATGAACAGCAGCAGCGGCGTGCTGTCCTGCATCGCGATATGTACGCCGATGGCGCCATGACACGCACCCGGGCCGCGCGTCACCATCGCGGCGGCCGGCCTGCCTTGCAGTTTGCCGTACGCCTCCGCCATGTTGACCGCACCAGCTTCAAACCGGCAGGTCACCAGCTTCAGCTTCTGCCGCACGTCGTACAGTCCATCCAGCACGTCGAGAAAGCTTTCGCCCGGCACGGCGAATACATGGTCGATGCCCTGAGCGACCAGTGCGTCGGCCAATGCGCGTCCTCCCGTGCGTGGGACGATGCGTGCCTTGCGCGCCTGTGCCAGTTCCATTCAAGCCTCCCGTGGTGCCCGCCCGTGGATACCCAGTGGGGCTTGCGCGCAGAATAGTCGGATCGGGCGGCTTCCGTCACGTTGTTCGCCGCCGGTTGTTCGCCGCCGGTTTGCGGCGATCCGCCACTACGTAGAATCCCGATCCGTAAAGTTCCGAATTGCCGGTTGTCACCGAACGGTGTTTGTCTGCCACAAGTCGAACAAAAACTCCGCCCATTTCCGCCCTTGCATCGACCGACGTTTCAGCCTCTTGCTGATCGCCACGAGAAGAAGAGGTTCCCCCCGATGCTTCAAAGCATGACCTGGTGTGCCACCGACAATCTGGCCCGCAGCCAGTTCCAGGTGTTCAACGAGATCGGCACAGAGATGCGGCTCAGTGAAGACGAGAGGCGTCGCGTGCTGCTGCTGTCGGAGCAGGAATGGGCCGACTGGGCGGATTTCCGTCAGGACGGCCCGCTGCCGGCGCAGCCGCAACTGCCGGTGATGCTGCAACGCCTGGGCAGCGCCAGCCATCGCCTGGCCGTGATGGCCGAGAGGCAGGGGATGCAGTCGTAGCCGCGAAGCTGCTACGTTGTCCCGCATGCGGTGAACCCAGGAGATCCCATGCGGGCGATATTCGTGCAGCTGAAGTGCGAGATGGGGCAGGCCTACAAGGTCGCCCGCGAGGCGGCCGATACCATCGAGCAGATGTCGGAGCTGTATTCCACATCCGGGCAGTATGACCTGCTGGGGAAATTCTACCTTGAGCCCGAGCAGGACATCGGTTTGTTCGTCACCGAGAAGATCCAGACGCTGCCGGGCGTCAAGGACACTTACACCATGATTACATTCAACGCGTTCAGCGGCGGTCGGTCCTGAAACGACGCCCCCGATTGCGGGCGTCTGCCTTCTAGCCGGCCAACGCGCTACCCGGATTGCCACCCCCGGCCTTGTAACCCCCACACCTGTGACCCTGACACCGGTGACCCCACAGGTCCGAGCCCCACACGTCCGAGCCCCACACGTCCGGGCCCAGGGCTTGTCACCGCCCGGAGCGTCTGCTTCAACGCCGGAATAAGCACGAGACCTGACGCACGGTCCGCAGGAGTGGGAGGAAGCAATGCCAAAGATCAGCCGTCGCAGCATACTCGCGGGATCCGTTGCGGTGCTGGGTGCCCCGGCGCCGCTATGGGCCCAGGACGCCAAGCCCAAGGTGACCGTCATCTCGCAATGGAGCGCGGGCAGCGACGGTCTGGCCATCTCGACTCTCGGCAAGGAGTTCGAAAAGGAAGGCGGCGTCTGGGAACACGATCCGGTTCCCGGCTTCACCACCGACATGATGAACAAGTTGCGTGCGCAGATCATCGCCGGCGATCCGCCAGCCGCATCGCAGCTCAAGGGACCGGAAATTGCCGCGTGGTCGAAGATCGCGCCGGTGGTCGATCTGGACGACCAGGTGAAGCAGGCCGGCTACGAGGCCGTGGTGCCAGCCGAGCTGGCACGGCTCAGCAAGCCATACGGC
The DNA here is from genome assembly GCA_035511435.1 of Acetobacteraceae bacterium. Classification (GTDB taxonomy): domain Bacteria; phylum Pseudomonadota; class Alphaproteobacteria; order Acetobacterales; family Acetobacteraceae; genus JAMXLO01. The sequence goes on from DATKFJ010000255.1 coordinate 11,474, forward strand.
CATTGGATCGCACTGCCGGTCCAGGCTTACCGCATCAACACGCTGTTCATCTCGAAGAAGGCGGCGGACCGCGTCGGCGTGACCAAATTGCCGACCACCTGGACGGAGTTCAATGCCATCGCCGAGAAGATGAAGGCCGCCGGCATCACGCCCGTCGCGAATGGCGGGCTGAAATGGGATGACGGCATGAAGTGGGAGATCGCGCTGTGTGGGATCAGTCCGGATGCCTACCGCAAGGCGGTGATGCAATTGGATGACACGGCGCTGAAGGGCCCGGAGGTGCTGGCTGCGTTCGGCCAGTTGCGCAAGCTTGGCGAATGGTCCGACCCAGGTGCCGCCGGCCAGCACTACAGCACATTCATCACACGCTACATGAGCGGCGACATGGGTATGCTGCTGATGGGCGGCTGGGCGCAGGGCGTATTCAAGCACGCGGGCTACCAGTTCAGCGATTACCTGATCGGCCCGGCACCGCAGAACGACGGCAATGTGGCATTCGACCTCAATTCGGACGAATTCATCTTCTGGCAAAAGAAGGCGCCGGAGTTCCAGGCGGGTCAAAAGCTTCTGGCGAAGATCGTCATGAGCCAGGATTTCGGACCGATGTATTCGCAGATCACAGGGTCCATCCCGGTGCGCACCGATACCGACATGTCCGCGGCCGGTTTCAGTGACGGTCAGCGCGAGGCGGCGCATGCCATGGCGGATGCCGTGAAAGCCAATCGCGTCCTGCTGAGCCTGGCGCACAACATGGCGCAGTCCAATCAGGTCACAGCGGCGATGATCGATGTGCTGACCGAGTATGTGCATGACAACCGCATCAGCCCGGAACAGGGGCAGAAGCGCCTCGCGGCGGCGGTCGACGATGTCCGCTGACGCGGGCGGCCTTCGGTGGAAGGCGGGAACAGCAGCGGATGTACCAGCTGGTTGACGCGGTGGACAATGTTCGCTGACCGATGATTGGGTGCGAATGACTGGGTGCGGATGACTGGGCGCGAACGCTGGGACCGCATTGCGCCACATCTGGTGATCTGGCCGCCGATCCTGGTGAGCTGCGCCTATGTGCTGCTGTTCAGCGCCTGGACCGTGTGGATTTCATTCACCCGTTCCACACTGATGCCGGAGAACAGTTGGGCCGGGTGGCGTAACTATTCGATTATGCTGGCGACGCGCAACTGGCAGATCGCCTACACCAACCTGTTCATCTACGGCGGCTGCTTCGTGGTTTTCACCATGGCCATGGGGCTGCTGCTGGCGGTGCTTATCGATCAGCGCATTCGCGGCGAAAATGTCTATCGCGCGATTTTCCTGTATCCGCTGGCGGTATCCTTCGTGGTGACCGGCACGGTATGGGGCTGGCTGCTCAACCCGAGCATCGGTCTGCAGAAGATGATGCACGATCTGGGCTGGAGCAGTTTCCGGTTCGAATGGCTGATCGATCGAGACAAGGCGATCTATACCATTGTCATTGCGGGGGTTTGGCAGGCGTCAGGTTTCGCGATGGCGCTGCTGCTGGCCGGCTTGCGCTCGGTTGACGGCGATCTGTTGAAAGCGGCGCAGATCGACGGTGCCGGCGCCACGCGTACCTACCTGCGCGTCGTGTTCCCGACCATCGGGCCGATTTTCGTCGCCGTCATGGTGATGCTGCTGCAGTTCGCGATCAAGACATATGACCTTGTCGTCGCGCTGACCGGCGGCGGTCCGGGGCTTGCTTCCACGCTGCCGACTGTCGTGGTCTACGATTTCATGTTCCAGCGCGGTGACCTGGGCAAGGGTTCGGCCGCTGCGGTCATGCTGCTTGGCTCGCTCGCGTTCGTGCTGGTGCCGTACGGGCTGTATCAGCGGTGGAAGCGGCGAAAGGCCGGTGCGCATGCCTAAAGGCCGTCTGCTGTCCCGCTGCGCGATCCATGCCACGCTGATCGTGTTCGCCGCCTTCTATCTCGTGCCGCTGGTCGTGGTGATGCTGAATTCCCTGCGCAGTACAGAAGATATCGCGCATGCAGGAGTGATCAACCTGCCGCGGCATCTGGTGTGGAGCAATTTCAGTCAGACCTGGAGCAGCTATTGCATTTCCGAACACTGTACCGGCATCCAGCCGTATTTCTGGAATTCGATGCGAATGGTGATCCCCGCAACGATCGTTTCCACCATGCTGGGCGCGCTCAACGGCTATTCGCTGTCGCTCTGGCGCTTCCGCGGCGACAAATTCGTGTTCGGGATCATGACGCTGGGTGTGTTCCTGCCGGAACAGATGCGCCTGGTGCCATGGGTGATCGTGCTGCGCGACCTTGGGCTGTTCAACACGATCAGCGGCCTGGTGATGATCCATACCGTGCAGGGATTGAGCTTCACCACGCTGTTCTGCCGCAACTACTATGTGTCCATCCCGCAGGACCTGCTGAAGGCCGCGCGGATCGATGGTGCCGGTTTCTTCCGGATCTTCTGGCGCATCGTACTGCCACTTTCACCGCCGATCCTGATCGTGACGGTGATCTGGCAATTCACCGGAATTTGGAACGAATATCTGTATGGCGTGACGTTCTCCACTGGAGAACACCAGCCTATCACGGCCGCGCTGATCGCGTTCAGCGCGCACCTGAGTGACGCACCGCAATATGGTCAGCAGAGCGCCGCGGTATTGCTGGCCGCCGCGCCGACGCTGCTGGTGTATTTGTTCGGCGGCCGGTATTTCGTGCGCGGGCTGACAGCGGGAGCTGTGAAATAGCATGGCGGCGCTTCGCATCAAGGATGTCTGGAAGCACTACGGCACAGTACCGGTGCTGAAGGGGATCGACCTCGCGATCGACAGTGGCGAGTTCGCGATCCTGGTCGGCCCGTCCGGCTGCGGCAAGTCCACGCTGCTCAACATCATTGCCGGTCTGGACACCGCGAGCCAGGGCAGCGTCGAAATCGGCGATCGCCCGATGAACGGTGTGGCGGCGAAGGACCGCAACATCGCCATGGTCTTCCAGTCCTACGCGCTTTACCCGTCGATGACCGTGCGGCAGAACATGACGTTCGGCATGGAGTGCAGGCGGGTGCCCAAACGTCTGCAGATCGAAACACTCAACCGGGTGGCGAAGCTGTTGCAGCTTGAGGCGCTGCTGGACCGCAAACCGTCGCAACTGTCCGGCGGACAACGCCAGCGTGTCGCCATGGGCCGAGCGCTGGTGCGCGATCCACTGTTGTTCCTGTTCGACGAACCGCTGTCGAATCTGGATGCCAAGCTGCGCGTGGAAATGCGTATGGAGATCAAGCGACTGCACCAGCGCATCGCTTCGACCATCGTCTACGTGACGCACGATCAGATCGAGGCGATGACCTTGGCCACGCGCATCGCGGTTATGCACCAGGGCGAAGTGCAGCAATTCGCCGAACCCGACACGGTGTACAACAGGCCGGCAAATCTGTTTGTCGCGCGCTTCATGGGTGCGCCGCCGATGAACACTCTGCCGGCGCGCGTGATGGCCGAGGGTGGTGGCTTGTTCGCGGTGCTGGGTGGTGGGGATATCCGGCTGGCTTTGCCGGTCGCAACGGATGCCGTGCGGAACTATGTCGATCGCGAGGTGGTACTCGGCATACGACCTGAATGTATTGCCGAACCTACGCGTCATCTGGAAAATGGCGCAGTGACACTTGAAGCGATGGTCGAGATGACCGAACCGACCGGCGCCGAGACGATCGTGCTGCTGCGCCTTGCGGGCCACGAGGTGCTTGCCCGCATCGCACCGGATATTCGGTTGCGTGCTGGTGAAGCGGCGCGCTTCTCGGTGGATACGCGCAAGATCTGTTTGTTCGATCCCGAGACCGAGCGGCTGATCGGGTAACTGATATTGCAACGACAGCCGGCGAGGCTGGCTACGGCCGTCGCGCGACCATGTCGATCTCCACCAGCGCGCCGCGTGCCAGTGCGGTGACACCGACACAGGTGCGCGCCGGCAACCGGTCTGCCGGGAAATAGCTGCGGTACACTGCGTTCATCGGCGCATAGTCCGCGTCGAAGCGCGTCAGGTACACGCGCACGCTGACCACGTGCGGCAGACCAAGCCGCAGCCCGCGCAGCACGAGAAGCAGATTGTCCATCACCCGCCGCGTCTGCGCTTCAATTCCCTCCGGCAATGGCGCCGCATCATCGTCGGGCACGGTCGGCATCTGCCCGGTGAGGAACACCCAACCATCCGCTTCCACCGCATGCGAAAACGGCGCCACTGGAGCCGGTGCGCCGCTGACCATATGGAACAGCGGTTCAGCCATGCGCGCGTGCCGCCGCGATCGCCGCCCATACGCGATTCGGCGTCGCGGGCATGTCGAAATGGCGGATGCCCAGCGGGGCCAGTGCATCGTTCACCGCGTTCATCGCCGCCGCCATCGCCCCGACAGTACCAGCCTCGCCGACGCCCTTTGCGCCGAGGGGGTTCACCTTGGTCGGTACCTCACGCGTCGCCATGCGGATGTCGGGCAGGTCGTCCGCGCGCGGCATCTGGTAATCCATGAACGATGCAGTCAGCATCTGGCCGGATTGGGGATCGTGCACGATCTGCTCACCCATTGCCTGGCCGACGCCCTGCGCCACTCCGCCATGCGTCTGACCAGCCACGAGCATCGGGTTGAGTACGTAGCCGAGTTCCTCGACCGCGCTGTAGCGCACGACCTCGGTCATGCCGGTGTCGGGGTCGATCTCCACTTCGCAGATATGCGTGCCGTTCGGGAACGTCACTGCGGTTGGGGAGAATTCGCCGCTCTCCACCAGACCGCCTTCCTCGCCCGGCGCGATGTGTGCGGGATCGTGCGCGGCGCGCGCCACCGCGGCGAGATCGACGGAACGATCCGTCCCCGCGATGGTGAAGCGGCCGGCGTCGAACGTGACATCGACCTCCGCCGCTTCAAGCAGTTCCGCGGCAAGACGCTTCGCCGTCTCGATCACCTTGTCCACCGCGACTGTCACCGCGGAGCCGCCGATGCACAGCGCGCCCGATCCGCCATTGCCTTTGCCGCCCGACAACAGGTCGGTGTCGCCCTGCTCGTAGCGCACGTGATCCAACGGCACGCC
>DATKFJ010000256.1:0-5363 GCA_035511435.1 Acetobacteraceae bacterium
GAGCCGCAAGCTAGGCGTGGCGCATCGGTGCGTCAACGCGCGGAATGGTTGATCCGCAGCACCGCGGCACCCTGCAAGCGACCGGCGCGCAAATCATCCAGTGCCTGGTTCGCCTGTTCCAGCGGATATTGCAGCGGACGCGTCTTCACCGGGACCTTCGGAGCCAGTGAGAGAAATTCCTCGCCGTCGCTCCGTGTCAGATTCGCGACGGATCGCACCACCCGCTCACCCCATAGGATGTCGTATGGGAAGCTGGGGATTGGGCTCATGTGGATGCCGGCGCAGACCACCGTGCCGCCTTGCTCCACGGCACGCAATGCGGCGGGCACCAATGGACCGACCGGCGCGAAGATGATTGCGGCGTCCAGCAAGTGCGGCGGAGGCTGGTCGGAACCCGCGGCCCACACCGCCCCGAGTTCGCGTGCAAACGCTTGCGCCGCTGCATCGCCCGGACTAGTGAATGCGTAGATTTCCCGACCCTGCCAGCGTGCCACCTGCGCAATGATATGCGCCGCGGCACCGAAGCCGTACAGGCCCAGCCGTCGCGCCTCACCCGTCATGCGCAGCGAGCGGTATCCGATCAGTCCGGCGCACAATAGCGGCGCCGCTTCTTCGTCGCTGCAGACGGCGGGAATCGCGAAGCAGTAGCGCTGGTCGGCAACGGTGAAGTCGCTATAGCCACCATCGATCTGGTAGCCGGTGAAGCGTGCCCGCGCACACAGATTCTCCCGTCCGGATCGGCAGAAGTCACATTTGCCGCAGGTCCAGCCCAGCCAGGGCACGCCGACACGATCGCCCACGCGGAACCGGTCGACACCTGCGCCAAGGCTAGCAACGCTGCCGACAATTTCATGGCCCGGAATCAGCGGCAGCTTTGGCTCGGCAAGGTCCCCGTCCACTACATGCAGGTCGGTTCGACAAACGGCGCAGGCATGCGCGCGGATCAAGACCTGATCCGGCCCGGGTGACGGCACGGCAACTTCCGCCAGTCGCAGTGGCTTGCGTGCTTCATCCAGGATCATGGCGCGCATGTTGGTCTGGCTCATGGTGGACGGATGCTACCCGGTCCGGCCGCGCACCGCATCCCGCTTCAGCAGCGGCAGGATGGTGGTCTCGCTCCCGGCATGGGCGATGCCGCGTCAGATGCGGTCACAAACCGATCGCACGCGCGGCGATGGGGCTGAGCGGTAGCAGGACCCAACGTTCCAGTCAGCCGCGTCAGACTCTAGCCGGCCAGTTCCAGCACAGTATCCAGCAGCACCTGTGCGCCGCGCGCGAGTTGCTCCGGTGTGGAATATTCGCGCGGGTTGTGGGTGATGCCGTCGACGCTGGGAACGAACAGCATTGCACTCGGGCAGAGCGCTGCGATCAGCACCGAATCATGTCCGGCGGCGGCAATCATGTCACGCGTGGTGAGCTGGCGTGCCGCTGCTTTGCGGCGCAGGAGAGTGCCGAGTGATTGGTCGAAGGCAGTCGGGCCGAAGGTGGTGTACGGGTCGATGTCGATCGCCACGCGCCGGCGGACTTTGATCGCATTCAGTGCCTCGCGCAATGCCGCCTCCATCGCGATGGCGCGCGGTGCCTGTTCATGCCGCACGTCGCAATGCAGGCGGGTGATGTTGGCGACGTTACCCCGCGCGTTGGGGTAATTCTCTATCCACGTTGCGGAGGCACGACCAAGCGGTTCCGCCGCGTGCGCGATGCGCTCGATCGCCAGGATGATCTCCGCGGTCGCTGCCAGGCTGTCGCGGCGGCGATCCATCGTGGTGGGACCGACGTGGCTTGGTTCGCCGGTGATAGTCAATTGGAAATAGCGAGCGTGCATCGTGCCGGTGACAATCCCGATATCGGTGCCGATCGCCTCCATGATCGGACCCTGCTCGATGTGCGCCTCCAGCCAGCAACTCCAGCCGCGCGGCGACGGCGTCAGAGGACCAGCCTGGCCGCTGGTCCGCAACGCCTGTTGCACGCTGGTGCCGTGGTCATCGGTGATTGCCAGCGCGTCTGCCAAACTCATGTCGGCGGCGTGCACGCGGCTGCCCATCATCGCCGGGCGGAAGCGGCTGCCTTCCTCGTTGGTCCAGTTCACCAGTTCGAGCGGCGCGCGGGTCTGGATGCCTGCCTCTTCCAGCGCCCGCATGGCCTCGAGCCCGGCAAGCACGCCGAACACGCCGTCGAACCGGCCGCCGGTCGGCACCGTGTCGAGATGACTGCCGAAGGCAACCGCGCCGGCGCCAGGTTCGCTGCCTTCACGACGGAGGAACATGTTGCCGATCGCGTCCTGTTCGAAGCGCAGGTGCAGCGGCTTGCACCAATCCAGCAGAAGTGCGCGGGCCTGTGCGTCCTCGGCCGAAAGCGCCAGGCGGCAACTGCCACCTTCAGGTGTGGGGCCGAGTTGCGCCATGTGCATGATGGACTGCCACAGGCGGTCTGGTTCGATCGATGGCGTCATGTATCCTCCAGCGGATGCTGCGAGCGGACGCCATGGTCGCGCGGGTCTCTTCATCGGCATGCTCATCGCGGCAGTCATCGGTCGCATGTTCTGACATGCTTTGGCTAGGCCTGGAGCATCGTTGCGATACGCTCCGACACGATGTCAGTCAGTCGCGCAGAAGCTTTGCCGAGGAAGCGCGAATGACGCGCCGAAACATCGACGCTTCTTGCCTGATCCGAGAGCACCACGCCAGCCACGCGAAGCCCCGGCTCGGACCGTATGCCTTGCCAGTCCGCGCCCACAGGTCCTATGGGGGCAGGCACAACGCCAGAGTAACCCCGCCATGCCTGAAGCCGCCGATACCGTGATCGCCGCCGCCCGTGACTTCCTGGGCGAGCGCATCACCACCAACGCCACGCTGCGCGAGCATCACTCGCACGGCCAGGATACCCAGCCGCCTGTGCTGCCTGACGCCGTGGCATTCATCGAGACGTCCCAGGAAGCTGCACGCCTGCTGGCGTTGTGTCACGCCGCGCATGTGCCAGTGGTGGCGTGGGGTGCCGGCACCTCGCTGGAGGGCCATGTGACCCCGGTGCGCGGCGGCATTACGCTCGACCTGTCGCGCATGACCCGCGTCATCGAGGTCAGCCAGCCGGACATGGACTGCCGCGTCGAAGCCGGCGTGACGCGCGACCAGCTCAACGAATACCTGCGAGACCAGGGGTTGTTCTTCCCGGTCGATCCCGGAACGTCGCTTTGCACCCTGGGCGGGATGTGCGCCACGCGCGCTTCCGGCACCAATGCCGTTCGCTACGGCACTATACGGGAAAACGTGCTGGGCCTGACGGTGGCGATGGCCGACGGACGGCTGATCCACACCGGCGGCCGCGTGCGCAAGTCAGCGACCGGCTACGACCTGACGCGGCTGTTCATCGGCTCCGAGGGCACTCTTGGCGTCATCACCGAAATCCAACTTCGCCTGCACGGCATCCCCGAAGCTGTGTCGTCCGCGACCTGTCAGTTCCCCACATTGCGCGGCGCGGTGGAGACGGTGATCGCCATCATGCAGATTGGTGTTCCAGTCGCGCGCATGGAACTGCTGGACGAGGTGCAGATGGCAGCCTGCATTGCATATTCGAAACTTGAAGGTTTGCAGTCGCAGCCTACCCTTTTCTTTGAATTCCATGGCACGACGGCTGCGGTGGCCGAGCAGGCGCAGCAGGCCGAGGAGATCGCCGCGGACCATGACGGCATGGGCTTTCGCTGGGCCACCGACACGACAGAGCGCGGCAAGTTGTGGCAGGCGCGGCATGATGCGTACTGGGCGTGCCTGGCGCTGAAGCCTGGTCACCAAGGCATTGCGACCGATGCCATCGTTCCCATTTCGCTGCTGGACGCGGCGATCCTCGGCGCGAAGGAAGATATCGCCGCGTCGGGCCTGACGGCACCGATCGTAGGCCATGTCGGTGACGGCAATTTCCACACGGTGATCCTGGTGCCACCCGAACCCGACGGGCTGCAACGAGCCTGGGATCTCGACAAGAAGATAGTTGCGCGGGCCCTGTCGCTCGGCGGTTCGTGCAGCGGCGAGCATGGGGTGGGGCTCGGCAAACGCGAGTTCCTCGAACAGGAGCACGGCGCCGAGGCACTGGCGGTAATGCGCTCGGTCAAGCAGGCGTTGGATCCGAGGGGTATATTGAATCCGGGAAAGATCTTCCTGAACTGACGGTTGCGTTGGCCGTACGGCGCGCTACTCACCGCTGCTTACAAGAAGCCGATCGACAACCACGGCACGGCTACGACGATCGCCAGCGCCACCGCCAAGCCCGCCAGGTAAGGCCACATCCGCCCCAGCGCATCATCCGGCGACACCCGCCCGATCGCGCATGCGCCATAGAACCCCACGCCGAACGGTGGCGCGAACAGCCCGATCCCCATCGCCAGGATGATCACCAGCGCATAATGCACCTCGTGCACGCCCATCGCCTTGGCGACCGGGAACAGCAGCGGTCCGAACAGCACGATCGCCGGTATCCCCTCCAGCACGCTGCCCAGCACCACGAACGCGACCGCGGTGATCGACAGGAAGCCAAGCTTGCCACCCGGCACCGTTGCCATCGTCGCCACCAGCCATTGCGAGAAGCCGGACTGCGTCAGTGCCCACGCCATTGCCGTCGCGGTGCCGATGATCAGCATCACCGCGCCGGTAAGCGACAGGGTATCGACCAGGATCGGATAGATGCGCCGCCAGTCGAACTGCCGGTACACCAGCAGCCCCAGCACCGCGGTGTAAACCACGCCCACGGTGGAAACCTCGGTCGCGGTGGCGATGCCGTCGATCACCGCGGCGCGGATCACGAACGGCAAGGTCAGACCCGGCACCGCGATGACGAATGTGCGCAGCATCACCGACACCGGCGCACGCTTGCCGCCGCCGGTGTCCATGTGGCGCGAACGGATCCAGCACACCACGACAAGTGCGAGCGCCGCCACCGCTGCGGGCAGAAGCCCTCCGGTGAACAGCGCGGTGATCGATACGTTGGTCACCGAGCCGATGGTGATCAGCACCAGACTCGGCGGGATGGTTTCCGACATTGCGCTGGAGCTCGCCAGCAGTGCGGCAAGCTCGCCGGGATGCGAGCCGCGACGCCGCATTTCGGGGAACAGCACTGGCGCCACCGCGGCCATGTCTGCGGCCTTCGATCCGGAAATACCGCTCACCAGATACATCGCGCCGAGCAGCACGTAGGACAGGCCGCCGCGCACGTGGCCGACCAGGGCCGCGAGGAATGCCACCATCACGCGCGCGATGCCGGTCATCTCCATCAGCAAGCCGAGAAACACGAACATCGGCACCGACAGCAGCAGCAGGTTCGACATCCCCTCGTCCATCCGGTTGACCACGACGGACAGCGGCATGGCGCTCGTC
>DATKFJ010000257.1:0-5075 GCA_035511435.1 Acetobacteraceae bacterium
CGCCCGTGCCAGCGCATTCGCACTCAGTCCGAGCGGTTTCATGAACTCCTCCCGCAGGACTTCCCCCGGATGAGTTCGGATACGAACGTGGGACACGAAGCACCCCCTATGCGACCTCAATGATAGTCCACGATCTCGACATCCTCCGGTCCGGACGCGGTCCAGCGGAAGCATATTCGCCACTGGTCATTCACACGGATGCTGTACTGACCGGCTCGGTCACCAACCAGCTGCTCGAGCCGGTTCCCCGGTGGAAACCGCAAATCCCCGAGCGTTTCCGCGGCATCCAGCATATCCAGCTTGCGTGTCGCCACGTTCGCAATGTTCGTCCACCGGCCTCGCTTACCCTCGCGGAACAGCGCCTCCGTATGATCGTCGCCGAACGAGCGGATCGCCATGGCTATTATGTAGGACGTACCACGTCACGGCTCAAGGGCTCAATTGTCATTACGAGCAGCGAAGTGACAGCCCGAACGTTGCCGACTACCGCTTCGCCCGGGTCACGATCTGCGTCGGGTTGACGAAGCGCAGCGCGATCAGCAGCCAGATCAGCGTGGTGATCATGTAGACCACCGCCATCGCGTCGATCGACTGCTGCGGCCGCACCCCGGCGGCGAACACCGCGTAGTACAGCGCGACCACCAGCGTCTGACTGTTCGGCCCCGCGGTCAGGAACGTCAGCTCGAACATCGCAATGGTGCGCACCAGCACCAACAGCAGTGCCGCCAGAATCCCCGGCGTCAGCAACGGCACCAGCACCTGCACGAACAGCCGTCCCATCCCGGCGCCGAACACGCGCGCCGCAGCTTCCACGCGCGGATCGATCTGCTCCACAAACGGGATCATGATCAGAATGACGAATGGCACCGTCGGCACCAGGTTGGCCAGAATCACGCCCGAGATCGTGCCCGCCAGATGCACACGGTACAGCACCGTCGCCATCGGAATGCCGTAGGTGATCGGCGGCACCAGCAGTGGCAGCAGGAACAGCAGCATCACCATCTGCTTGCCGGGGAAATTACGCCGCGCCATCGCATAGGCCGCCGGCACGCCGATCAGGCCGGAGATCAGCACCACCGCGCCAACGACCTCCGCCGTCACCACCAGGATGTCGGGCAGTTGGAACTCGTCCCAGGCCAATGTGTACCATTGCGGCGTGAAGCCCGCGGGCAGCCAGGTGTTGAACCAGCGCGTGCCGAACGAGTCCACCACCACGCTGCCGATCATTGCCAGCAGGTTGACCACGAAGAAGCCGACCAGCGTCCAGATGGTGATCGCCCACAGTCGCTCGCCGATGCTGCGTTGCATGGGGCGTCAGCCCTTGCCGGTGCTGACCGGCCCGCGGAACACCAAGGTTCGTGCTGCCAGCAACGCCACGATGATCAGCACCTGAACGCCCGCCATCAGCATCGCGATGGCTGATGCCAGCGGATAGTCGTACTGTTCGAATGCCGCCTGATAGGCAACGATCGAGATCACCCGCGTCGGACCCGCCGGCGCACCCAGCAGGATCGCGGATGGGAATACGGTGAACGCCTGCACGAAGGCCAGCGCCAGCGTGATGGCAAGACCGGGCGTCAGCAGTGGCAGCAGGATGCGCCGGAAGCGTTCGCGCGCCCGCGCACCAAGCATTGCGCCGGCCTGCTCCAGTGCCGGATCGATGCCGGTGACATAGGACAGCGTCAGCAGGAAGGTGAACGGAAAACCGGTGATCAGCAGCGACAGCATCACGCCCCAATAGTTGTGGGTCAGCCGCACCGGACTATCCACCAGGCCGAACTCCAGCAGGACGCGATTGAGCCAGCCGCGCGGACCGAGATAAGTCAGCAGTCCCTCCGCCACCATGACGGTGCCGAGTGTGATCGGGATCACCAGGATCGTGGTCAGCAGGCGCTGATGCTTCATCAGCCTGACGCGCAGCGCGACCGGCACCGACAGGACGACGTTCAGGATTGTCACCGGGACGGCGATCCACAGCGTGGTGCCGATCGTGTCGTAGAGGAATGGTTCCGCGAAGAATTTTGCATAATTCGCCAGCCAGCCGCCTTGCTTCGGCTGGAACGACAGCACCAGACCGTAGAGAAACGGATAGATGAACAGTGCCAGCACGAACACCACGCCGGGAATGACCAGGAGCGTGACACCGTCCAGACCGCGCTCGCGCAGTCGCTGGCGCAGCGTCAGGTTCGTGGCGCTCACGCTGCGTAGACCTGGACGTGATTCGGCGATGCGTCCAGGCGAACCTGCTCGCCGGTCGCAATGCGCGTGTCCGCACGGAAATACAGCTCGGTGCCATCGGCGGTGCGGGCAACGGCGTAGAAATCGCGGCCATGGTACTCGGCAATCTCTACCGTGGCGCTGATCGGTCCGTCGGCCGTGATGCGCAAATGATCCGGGCGGATCGCGACGATCGCCTGGCCATCGATCGCATCGAACGGCGTACCGATCAGCCTGGCCCCGCCCACGGTCACCGCCACGCCACCGTCGATCGCTTCGGCGCGCGACTTCACCAGATTGCGGTAGCCCATGAACTCCGCGACATCGGGATGGGCCGGCCGCGAGTAAAGCTCCTCCGGCGTGCCAATCTGGCGGGTCTGGCCTTCGATCATCACCACGATGCGGTCGGCGAGCGACAGCGCCTCCTCCTGGTCGTGCGTCACATAGATCGTGGAGGAACCGAGCATCGTGTGGATGCGACGGATTTCCGCACGCATCTCGAGCCGCAGCTTGGCGTCCAGATTGGACAGCGGTTCGTCCATCAGCACCAGCGGTGGTTCCACCACGATGGCGCGCGCGATCGCCACACGTTGCTGCTGTCCGCCGGAAAGCTGGCCGGGCAGCTTGTCTCCTTGATCGCCGAGCCTGACCAGCGCGAGCGCTTCGTTCACCCGCCGGGTGATCTCGTCGCGCGGGCGGCGCTGCGTGACCAGACCGAAGCCGACGTTCCGCCGCACCGTCATGTGCGGAAACAGCGCGTAGTTCTGGAACACCATGCCGAAGCCGCGATCCTCCGGCCCGGTCGTGTCCAGCCGTTGCTCGTCCAGCCAGATCGCGCCGCCGGTCACCTGCAACAATCCGGCGATGCAGTTCAGTGCCGTGGATTTGCCGCAGCCCGATGGGCCAAGCAGGGCAACGAACTCGCCCCGCTTGACCGTCAGTGTCAGATCGCGCAACGCGTGCACTTGGCCGAAGTCGCGGCTGATTCGATCGAGCCGCAGCTCGCGGAAATCGCGCGAGACGATTGCCACGCCGGGTTACTTGCCGACGTGCGCGCCGACCTGCTGGTCCCAGCGCTGGAACGCATAGACCAGTTTGTCTGCCGGCAATGGCACCTCCGATGGCACGTCGGCGATCAGCTTGGTGTAGAATGGCCGGGTGTATTCGGCGATCAGCTTCTGACTGTCCGGCGGCGCCATCGACAGCGGCACGTCCTTCACCGCGGGGCCGGGATAGAAGTAGCCCTTGTCGTACGTCATCGCCTGCGCCGGCTTGCTCAGCATGTATTTGGTCATGTCGAGCAGCACTGCCAGCTTGTCGTTCGACAGGCCTTTCGGGATCGCCCAGTACTGCGCGTCGGTGACCCAGTGGAAGCCTTCCAGCGTGCCGACCTGCGCCTCCTTCGGCACCACGCCAAGGATGCGCGGGTTGAGGTCCCAGCCGAGATGCGAGGCGATCATGTCGCGGGAGCCTTCCGCCAGCTCCTTCATCACCGCGCCGGTGCCGGTCGGATAGTATTCGATGTACTTGCCGAGTTCGACGAGGTAGGCCCAGGTCTTGTCCCAGCCTTTGTTGGGGTCCATCGGGTCCGTGTCGTGCAGCAGATAAGGCAGGCCCTGCAGGAACGTTCGGCCGGGCCCCGAATTGGCGGGTCGCGCGTAGATGAACCGCTTGGGATGCGCCTTGGCCCAGTCCAGCAGTTCCTGTGTGTTCTTCGGCACCTGCTTCACGGCATCCGGCATGTATTCGATGATCGGACCGGCGGGACAGAACACGACGCACACCGCCTGGTTTTGCGCGAGGCCCTGCATTTTCCACGCGCCCGGCAGGTAGATGTCCTGCAGGTTCGGCAGCACCGACGCGTAGTCGGTCACCAACGGGATCCAGAGTTTCATGTCGATGCCGGCAGACAGTCCGTCGGTGCCGGTCAGCACCAGATCGATATCCACCCGGCCGGCGTCCTGCTGCGCCTTGATCTTGCCCGGCAATTCGGGGGCCGGCGCCTGCGAGTACGAAATCTTCGACACCAGCTTCGGATTGGCTTTCGCGTACGCATCCATGGCGCCTTGCGTCAGTTGCAACTGGCCGGCCACATCGACGACGTTCAGCGCTACCGGCGAGGTCGGCAACGGCGGCGCGGCAGCGGCCTGCGCGGTGCGTGATCCCAGCGCCGCGAGCCCCGCCGCACCGGCGATCAGCGTCCGTCGGGTGGTCGTCGTATTGTGCATGGTTGTTTCTCCCCCAGTTTCGGTCGGCCAGTCGGCAACGCCACGTAACCGTTGCGCGGCGGCAGGGCAATCCGTGCCACCCAACACGCGAGATTGATCCGCCGGGTCCGCTGCGGCAGGGTGATGCACCCACATGGACCGGGAGGCAACTCGGGAGACCCCATGTCCGGCATCACCCGCGCGACGATCGATCGGCTTCGCCTGGTCAGCACCGCAACGCTGACCACGCAGTTGTTCAAGCGCGGGCTGCGCAACGCGTTCATGCAGGGCGTTAGGCCGCTCGGGCGGTACGACAGCACCCTGGTGGGCCCTGCCTTCACCCTGCGCAACATCCCGGCGCGCGAAG
Organism: Acetobacteraceae bacterium; assembly: GCA_035511435.1. Taxonomy (GTDB): domain Bacteria; phylum Pseudomonadota; class Alphaproteobacteria; order Acetobacterales; family Acetobacteraceae; genus JAMXLO01. The sequence continues at coordinate 4,792 of DATKFJ010000257.1, forward strand.
ATGTCGACAACGTCAGCGTGTTCGCCAATCCGGAGCATCCGCAGCGCAAGGCGATCGAGATCACGCCGGAAGGCCATGTGCTGGTGATCGATTGCCGCGGCGACACACGTGCTGCGTGCGCGGGCCAGATCCTGGTCACTCGGCTGATGAAGCGCGGCGTCGCCGGACTGGTCGGCGATGGCGGCATCCGCGACGCAGGGCCAATCGGCGACATGGCGCAATTCCCGGTATTCTGCGCCGGCCCCAGCGCACCGCTCAATTTGGCGCAGCATCACGCGGTGGAG
>DATKFJ010000258.1:0-8339 GCA_035511435.1 Acetobacteraceae bacterium
GGAGCAGCGCAGCGAATTGGGCGATACGGACTTTGACCACCCGCTCAATACTCCTCACATTGCCGTCATACCGCCGTCCACGAACAGCAGCGCGCCGGTGACGTAGGATGCATCGTCGGAGGCCAAAAACAGGATCGCGGCGGCGACCTCCTCGGCCCTGCCCGGGCGCTTCAGCATTGTGCCTTGCGCGGCCTTGGCATTGTACTGCTCGACGGTCTCGCCGGCCGCCGCGATGCGGCGCGCATGGAACGGCGTGAAGATCGGGCCAGGGCCGACGGCGTTCACACGAATGCCCTCCGCCGAATGATCGGCGGCGAGCCCCCGCGTCAAGCCCGCGATCGCGGACTTGGTGGTGTCGTACTGCAGGTTGCCGCCGCCCGCGACGACGGAACGCACGGAGGCGACGTTGACGATGGCGCCGCCCGCATTGCTGCGCATCAGCGGAACCGCCGCCTTGGCACAGAACACGTAGCTCATCAGGTTGACGCTGAGGATCTCGTGCCAGCTCGCCGCGCTCGCCTCGTCTATCTTCTCGTATTTACGGATGCCGGCATTGTTCACCAGGATGTCGAGCCGCCCGAATTTCTGCGCGGCACCGTTGACGAAGCCGAGGCATGCGGCCTCGGTACCAACGTCAGCCTGCGTGAAGGCGACCTTGGCGCCAGCGGTCTCGAGCTCGGCCGCCACGCGCTGGCCGCGCTCGCCGTCCCGATCGCAGAACGCCACGCTCGCGCCCTCGGCTATGAAACGCCTGACCGTCGCCTCGCCGATCCCCGATGCCCCGCCCGTCACCGCTGCAACCTTGCCGTCGAGCCTTCCCATGTTCGCCACCTTTCATTGCATTGCAAAACGCGCATCCACGATACGTCGTATCCATCCGGCTGGCACCGCCTTGTTGGCCCGGCCCGGGTATCCGACCTTAACAGGCCGCGGAAGCTTCAGGCGTCCGCTTTCGGGACCTTTCGATGGGCTGACTGGCTCCGAGATCCAGGTTCTCCCGAACGGCCAGCGCGGTGCGTCATGCCGAAATTCGTTGGCCGGCCGGTATCGTTGCAGCGATGACTGCGCCCACGGCCAGCTCTGGCCAAACGCCCTGAGAACCGCAACCCGCCAATTCCACGGCAGCGGTTATGATCCAATCTCAAACCGCCCAGGCTTGACTCGGCGCATACTTCCTTCCGACCGTGCGCACATGGAACCGGGAGCAAACGCCAATGGCCCAACTTGATGCGCAACGGCAGAAGCTGAAGGACGACTTCATCGCCGCGCGCGGCTACTGGAGCGAACTGTGGGATGGCGTGCTGCAGCTCTCGCCGGAGTTCTTCGAAGCGTACAGCGTGTTTTCCTCCGTGCCATGGAAGCACGGCACGCTGCCGCCGAAGATCAAGGAACTGATCTACGTCGCGATCGATGCCTCCACCACGCATCTCTACAATCGTGGTACGCGCATCCACATCGCCAACGCGCTGCAGCAGGGTGCGACGCGCGACGAGGTGATGGAGGTGCTTCAGATCGTCTCGGTGCTGGGCATTCACACCATGTCCACCGGGCTGCCGATCCTGATCGATGAGCTGCGCAAATCAGGACGTGGCGCCGAAGTGAAGGACGGCCCGCTCAGCGCTGAACAGGAGAGGCTGAAACGGCAGTTCGTCGATAATCGCGGCTACTGGAATCCGGTGTGGGAACAGTTGCTGCAGCACTCGCCGGAATTCTTCGACGCCTATTCGCGGCTTTCGTCGGTGCCATGGCAGCACGGCACGCTGGGGGCCAAGCTCCGCGAGCTGATCTATATCGCGATCGACGCCGCGACTACGCATCTGTATCTGCCCGGCCTGCGCACGCACATCCGCAACGCGCTGGGGCACGGTGCAACCGTGGCCGAGATCATGGAGGTGCTGGAGCTCACCAGCGTACTGGGCATCCACACCATCACCGAAGGCGTGCCCGCGCTACTGGATGAAGCGAAGAAGGCCGGCCTGGCCTGACGCGCCCCGCCGGCCGCGCTGGCCCAGCTTCCTTTGCGGCACGGCCGGCTTCCTTCCCGGCACGGCCCCGCTTCCTTTGCGGCACGGCCCGGCTTCCTTTGCGGCACGGCCCGGCTTCCTTTGCGGCACGGCCCAGCTTCCTTTGCGGCACGGCCCAGCTTCCTTTGCGGCACGGCCCCGGCTTCCTTTGCGGCACGGCATTGAACCACTAGTGTCCAGCCGCAATGCCCGACGAACAACGCTTGCTGGCGTTCGACCCGTCGATCCTCGGCGATGCCGAGGCCGAGGTGATCGCCCGGACGGCGCAGGGCGAAATCGTGGCTTTTTCCGGATCAGACCGCCCGGTGCTCCGCGCCGCCTTCCTGCGCCATCTGCTGCTCGGACTCCCAGCCCCTGTCGATGCTTGGCCGATCCGCCTGCCGGGCGTGCGCATCCGCGGTGCACGGATCGATGACACGCTGGATCTTGCCGACTGCGCCGGGGCAGGCGGCACGGGCCTGCCGGCGCTGGCGCTGGAAAGTTGCGAGATCGCCGATCCGATCGATCTCAGCAATGCGCGCATGGCGCGGCTTTCGCTGCGCGACAGCCGGATTGGCGAGATCCGCGCGCGCGGCGTCAGGATCGACGGCGCCTTTGACTTTACCGCCGTCGCCCCGCTGCAGGACACCGCCTGGATCGACGCACATGCCGCGGTGATCGACGGCGATCTGCTGGGGCGCGGCGCGCGTCTGCAGATCCCGCCGCCACGCTCCGGCATCGCGCATCGCGACGCGCGCTATGCCCTGCGCCTGTCGGGCGCGGAGATCCGCGGCAGCATCGATCTGATGGGTGAGTTCACCGCGATCGGCGGCATCGCGCTCGATACCGCCCATGTGCGTGGCGACGTCGTGGCCCGTGGCGCGCGCATTGGCGCCGGCGAGGGCGATGCGATCGGCGCTCAGGCCGCGCGGTTCGACGGTGTGGTGATCCTCGCCGACGGCTTCGTCGCGGCGGGCGTGATCTGGCTGATGGGCGCGCGCATCGCCGGCACGCTCGACATGAATGCCGCCAGGCTGGTGAACCGCTCCGACGATGGGCAGGGCGTGGTGCTGGCCGCGGACACCGCGGAAATCGGCGGATCCGTTCTGCTGCGCAACGGTTTCGCCGCCGATGGCGCGATCAGCCTGCGCGGCGCGCGGATCGGCAGCAGCCTGGAATGCGATGGCGCCAGTATGACCAACCCGATGGCGGATGGCAGCGGCGTCGCGCTTGCCGCGGACCATGCGGTGATCGGCGGCGCCGTGCTGTTGCGCAACGGCTTCGCCGCGCGCGGTGCGGTCGGCCTGACCGGTGCGAAAATCGGCGGCAACCTCGAATGCGATGGCGCCAGCCTGGTCAACGCCACCGCGGACGGCACCGGCGTGGCGCTCGCAGTCGAGAATGCGGTGATCGGCGGTGCGGTCCTGCTGCGCCACGGCTGCAACGCGCAGGGCGGCGTCAGCCTGCTCGGTGCGACGATCGGCAGCAACGTCGAATGCTGCGGCGCGTTGCTGGAAAACTGGTCCGGGTCCGGCTCGCGTGAGACGTTGCGGCTGACCAATGTGGCGATCGCCGGCGACGTGCTGCTGAACCAGGGCTTCACCAGCATCGGCTACGTCAGCCTGTGGGGCACCAAGATCGGCCGCGACCTCGATTGCTCCGGCGCCACCTTCATCGGTGCCTCCGCCGGCGGCGCCGGTCGTTCATCGGCGGGCGCCATGGTCGCCACCAATCTCGCGGTCGCCGGCGATGTGAAGCTGATCGACGTCACGGTGCTGGGTCGGCTCGACTGCGAGCACCTGGAAACCGGCGGCAGCCTGATCTGGGACGGGCTGCGATTTCCGCGTGAGATCACCCGCGGCGAGACGCGCTATCGCTATCATGCCGGGTTGGATGCACCCGCCCGCCTGCTGCTGGCGCATGCCCGCATCGGTGCCGCGCTCCTGGCGCGTGACCTGACCGCCGAAGTGGAACTGTCGATCGACCTCGGTGGTGCACGCGCCGCAACGCTGGACGACGATGGCTTTCCCGCCGGTTGGGGTGTCGGCCGGGCGAAGCAGGGCTTGTTCTGCGCCCTCAATCTGGACGGTTTCGTCTACGACCGCATCGGTCACCTGCCGCCCGGCGAGGGCAGCGGGATCGGCATCGTGCTGTCGGCGTTTGGCCGCTGGGCGTCGATCTCGCACCACGGCCGTTCCGCCGCCTGGGCGATCCGGCTGGCGCGCCGCTTGATCCACGAGCAACGGGTGCATGTGCGCCAGCGCCTGCGGTGGGTGGGGCGTCAGCAGCGCAAGGTCAACGAGTTCCATCCGCAGCCCTACCGCCATCTCGCGAAGGTGCTGCGTGCCCAGGGCCACTACCATGCGGCGCGTGAGGTCGCGATCGTCGAGCAGTGGGTCACGCCCGCGTCCAATTGGGTGTCGCGGCTGCTGCGTCCGGTCTGGGGGGTGTGCTTCGGCTTCGGCTTCTCGCCGGGCAGGGCGACCGCGACGGTGGCCGTGCTGCTGATGATCGGCACTGGCGGCGTTTGGTGGGCGTGGAAGCACGCCCACGTGCTGACCATCAACTATTCCTACGCGATGACCGAGGTGGCGGACGGCCCGATGTTTCTGAAACCCGAGCAGGGCCAGGCGATGACCGGCGCGCCGCTCTGCGGCAAGCACGATATCCAGCCGTTGTTCTACGCCATGGACATGATGCTGCCGGTGATCGCGCTGCAGCAGGAGACCAAATGCTCTGTCGACTCGCGCCCGGGCTCCGAGATCTGGCAGGTGCTGTGGGCGGCGTTTTCGCTGATCGGCAAGGTCGCCACGTCGTTGGCGCTGCTGACGTATTCCGGCGTGCTGAAGCCGAAGGAGGAAGTCTGAAGCTGCCCGCCGGCTTATGCCAGGTAATGCTGGCGATGGCTCATCGAGCTTCAGCCGGCATCGCCGGGCGTCGCCGCTCGACTTCGCATCACCTGGCACTGTCGGCTGGACGACAGCGGAGGAACTGACCGTGACGGGCATCGGAGTTGCGGCGTGCGTGGCTTCGCCAACGGCCTTCCTTGGCAACACTGACAAATGGCGAGCGGTCGTCTGCAACGTTCACCCGCCTTCCTTTTGCTCTTCGTCACCTTCTCCAACAGCCCCAACCCTTCCCAGCGGCGCAGCCCCGGCTCAATAGCGGGGGAGTCAGGGCTTCATCGCGTCTTCCAGTTCCGTCGCCCAGCCCCGCGTCATATCCAACATGCAGTCGGCTCCGGCGATTTCGCGGATGGTGCCTTCCTGCGCGTCATACCAGCCGCAGTTTGCCGAGCGGAACGCGAGCCAGGCCCTTTCCGCCCGGACCAGACCATCCTTGCGGGCCGCGCTTTCAGACGCCTTGAGCGCCGCCTGATAGGCCGTATTCAGCCGCTTGTCCCATTGCGCCGTCAGGCCGTTGACGCAGTCCATGATGGCGATCGTCGTGTCTCTCTGATGGCAGGCGTCCGCAGTCGGATCGTCCGCAGCGAGGGCCAGCCCCGGCAGCAGCACGAGGCAGAGCAGCGCGCCGATCATTCCCGGTCGGATCATGGCGCGGACGCTATCACAAAGCCCACCCCTTCGCAGCGCATTGTCTGACCAGCGGAGAAGCGAAGGACAACCGAACCACTTGTGCCATGCCGCATGGCCGAACATTGCGGTGAGCAGTTCGCTCAGGCTCGTTGTCCTGGAATGAACGCGAATGCCGATCGCGTCACCACCGCCACGTCTGTCCAGAGGCTGAACAGTCGCTTCCACCCACCACCCATTCATCCCTCGGCAACCAGCCCGACGGCATTATCCTCGCATTGCCAATCACTCCGAACAGCTTCGGATAAATCTCGACCTCCCGTATCCGCCAAACTTCTTCAAGATCCAAAGCACGTCCCCTTCATCGCTGCGCGCGGCGGAGATGACAGTCGATGCTGAGCAATGATCCGTGACACAGTGGGTTGGCTGATGTTGTAGAGCCGTGCCATGTCCGCAGCGGATTTACGGCCAGCTATGACGCTTTCGGCAATTTTCCGACGCTTGACCGGATCCTGCTTCGTTCGTCAGCCGCCGACGCGACCTTCGGCCCTGGCGGCTGCGAGACCTGCCGACGTGCGTTCGCGGATCATCGCACGTTCGAATTCGGCGAAGCCTCCGACCATCTGCATCATCATCCGACCCGCCGGGTAGTCGTGTCGATGTTCTCGGTGATCGACCGGAAGCCCGCGCCCGCGTTGCCGATCCGCTCCATGATGTGTGGGCGCTGGCGGGCCGGTGAGACGTTGATGGAGCGCGCCAGCCCCGAATCGTTCGACCGGATGGTCCGGCTCTACAACGCTTGCGGGGAGCGGCCCGTCGAGGCGTGCACCGCCGCGATCGCCGGCCAGGCTGCCACTAGATCGGGCGAGACACCGCCGGCGAAGCTGAACATGACTCCGTCACGGCCCGGAGCGGCGCGATCACGGTCGTTACGGCGGCCTCTTCTTCCGGCCGGCTAAAAGCAGCATTGTTTTAGCTTTTTTGCACACTAAAAGTTTACTGGAACAAAGCGCGGCCTGAGCTTCGCGCGGCCGGCGCCGACGTCGGCGGAAATGCTGGCGCGACTCGGGCGCGGGAGTCGCGCTGTCATCCCAGCGTAACCGTGCCGCGCTTGCGCAACCGTAGATTGTACGGAACGATACGGACAACAATCGAGGAGGTCAGGAAATGGGAGCGACATCCACCATACGGATCGCGCGCGCTGCTGCGCTTGGCGTTGCGACGCTGATTGGCGCCGGTCTGTCCAGCCCGCCGGCACGGGCCGCCTATACCGTGACGTACGAGCAAGAGGGGAGCAACGTGGTCGCGAGCGGAATGGGCACAATCGACCTTGCCGCCCTGTCGATCTTCGAGAATGCCTCCGCCGAAGCCAGCATGGCCCCGTTTGAGGGAATCCTAGACACCGGGCCGACGAGTTTTACACTTGTGGACGAATACCAAGGAGCGATCACCGGACCGACGAGTTTCGGGAGCGGGATCTTCACTGCGGCCAATAGTGGCAGCGGTGACATGGTTGGCATCTCCAACGGATCAGTTTTCGGCCAACCAATAGTTACGGTGCCGAGCGGCTACGTCTCGGGAGCCGCCCTGTCGGACACGGCGACCTATGACAACACGACCCTCAGCCTGCTCGGCGCGACGCCCGGCACCTACACAACGACCTGGGGAAGTGGGCCGACTGAGGACAGCTTCACGCTAGACATCGTGGCCCCCATCTCCGCGCCCGAGCCTGGATCGCTGGCGCTGCTGGTGATGGGCCTCGCCGGACTGGGCATGGTGCTGCGCACGCGGCGTGCCTAGCCGGTGCCGGTAGCCCGTCGCACGATCTCTCAGCCGTCGCGCAGCACGATCCGGCGCACCGGGCGGCCGGGCTAGTCGTCACGATACGTAACTGTGCCGCGCCTTGCGCAATCGTAAATTGTTCGAAAGGGATGCGGACAACAATATCGAGGGGGCAACGATGGTTTCCAAGGGACACGGTATGAAATCCGGCATTTTCGCCGCCGCCCTTCTCAGCGGCCTGGCGTTCGGCACGACGGCGCAGGCGACGCCGATCATGTATCAGTTCAGCGCGACTAATGGTGGTGGATTCTCCGCAACAGGGTCCTTCACCTTCAACACGGCAACCAACCGAGAGTCCGCTATATCCATCACGATTTCCGGATCTGATTTTCCGGGTTTGAACGGTGTCTACACACAGGCGGGACCGATCGCACCGCCACCGACGACACCTCTTGGGGATATCGCCGAGGACATCATCGTCGGGTTATCCGGTGCAAGTGAGGCCTGGGTGGGCTTTGCCGCGCCCTTGGGACCTTCGGGCGGGGCTATTTTCGTGTTTGGCGCTTCCTCCCCCAGCCTCGGCAGCGAGGACGTCACTGGCGCCATCGGATCGGCCGTCGCCGTCGTAGGAGCGCCAGAACCCGCCAGCTTCGCGGTTTTGGGCGTTGGTATCCTGGGTCTCGTCGCGACGAAGCGTCACAGGAAATTAGCCGCTACTCTCCCTGCATCGCCGGCCTGAGCCCTCGCGCAACACGATCCGGCGCACCGGCCGGCTGCTGACGCCCTCGATCCATGAGGGGAACGCGTGACACCGGGGCTGCGCCAGCTTGAAAAACAGGAGCCGCCGAAGCGGCTCCTGTCCGTTCAAAGGAAGATCGTTATCAGCGTGGCAACGGCAATTATGACCGCTGCTATGTCGATCTTCACGGTGACGATTACCGTGCGGCGTTTCATGATTGAAACTCCGGGCATCCGTCCAGACTTCAGCCCCAAAATGGATTGGGGGAACGAACCACGTGAT
>DATKFJ010000259.1:0-3752 GCA_035511435.1 Acetobacteraceae bacterium
GGATGATCAGCTTGCCGTCCTGAATAAGGTATCGATTGGCACCCAACTCGGCCCCATCCAGCAGCAGCCGCACCAGTGTTATATTTTCGCCATCAAGCGATAGCGACGCACGCTTGTCAGCGGTCGCTGGGTTGCGCCGCAACGCCAGACGGGACCGCACACGTGTTGCAGCCTCATCCAGGTCGAACGACAGTTCAACCGTATCGATCAGGAAGGTGGTCGGCCGGTAGTCGGCAAGCCGGGTCACGCGCGGAACGGTCCCAGGCGGAGCAGAATTGACGTCGAGGGGCATGGCATTAGGGTCCCTTAAGCTGAGGGGGTGACGAATTAAGCCTATCGAGGCACAATAGACCATAAGGCAGAAGCCGAAGGGAAAAGACCGATGCAACCGGAACTCGACCTCGTCATCCGCGGCGGCATAGTCGTCGATGGTACTGGACGTGCACCCGTCGACGCCGATGTCGGCATCAAGGGCAACCGCATTGCCGCGGTCGGCAAAATCGCGAGCAGCGGGGCCAAGGAGATCGACGCCAAGGGCAAACTGGTCACGCCTGGATTTGTGGATATCCACACCCATTATGACGGCCAGGCCGTGTGGGATAGCCACATGACGCCATCGTCTTCGCACGGCGTCACCACGGCTGTGATGGGCAATTGCGGCGTCGGCTTCGCGCCCTGCAAACCGGCTGACCGCGAAAAGCTGGTCGAGCTGATGGAAGGTGTGGAAGACATTCCCGGTCCTGTCATGCACGAAGGTTTGAAGTGGGAATGGGAGTCGTTCGGCGAATACCTGTCCGCGCTGGAGCGCCGCAGTCGTAACATCGATTTGTGCGCGCTGCTGCCCCACGCCGCGGTGCGCGTGTTCGTCATGGGCGAGCGCGCGGTGCAACTGGAGAACGCCAATCAGGCAGACATCGCACAGATGCACGAAATTGCTGCCGACGCAATGCGCGCCGGCGCATTCGGTTTTTCGACATCACGCAGTCTGAGCCACAAGAGTCTGAAGGGTGATCCCACGCCGACGCTGCGCGCGCAGGAGGATGAACTGACCGGCATCGCAATGGGAATGCGCGACGCGGGTTCGGGGTTCCTGGAGATCGTATCAGAGTGGTCGCCAGATCCGGCCGCCGAATTCGCCATGCTGCGCCGCGTGGTGGAAAAGTGCGGTCGCAGCGCGGTGTTCACGCTGACCCAACGCCATGCACGTCCGAATGTTTGGCGCGAATTGCTGGGATATGCGGATGAGGCAAACGCCGCGGGGCTGTCGATCCGACCGGTGGTCGCGCCCCGTGCGATTGGCGTGCTGCTCGGACTGGAGGGCAGCCAGAATCCGTTTTCCGGCACGCCGTCGTATAAGTCGATCGCGGATCTGCCGCTGGCAGAGCGTGTGCGTCGCATGCGCGATCCCGAGTTCCGCCGGCAAATGTTGACGGAAGATCCGAAGAAGGACAGCACCTTCCCCCTGTTCCACCGCCTGTCGTTCACGCAAATGTTCCGCTTCGGCAATCCGCCAAATTATCAGCCGCGGCGCGACGAATCTCTTGCAGCGATCGCCGAACGCGAAGGTCGCACTCCACAGGAAGTGGCGTACGACGTCCTGCTGGAGGATGACGGACAGGCCTTCATCTATACGCCGCTTGGCAACTACGCTGACTACGACCTGTCTGTCAGCGAAACCACACTGGCGAACCGCAATTCGATCATGGGGCTTGGCGACGGCGGTGCACATGTCGCGTTCATTCTGGACGCGGGCTATCAGACCTGGCTGCTGACGCATTGGGGCAGAACGATGCAGCGATGGGATATGCCCGAGTTGATCCGCCGCGTGACGTCCGATACTGCGCACGCCGCGGGGCTGCACGATCGTGGCGTATTGGCGGTTGGCAAGAAGGCTGATGTCAACGTGATCGACTGGGACCGTCTGGGCGGCGACAAGCCATACGTGGTGCATGACCTGCCGGCGGGTGGCAAGCGGCTGATGCAGAAGGTGCACGGTTACGAGGCGACGATCGTATCGGGCCGTGTGACACATCGCGAAGGCGAGCCAACGGGTGAGTTGCCGGGCGCTTTGGTACGCGGGCAGCAGACGTCATTGCGATCAGCGTAGCAAGCCAATCGCATCCTGGATCGCCCCGCTCCATTCGCAATGACAGGCGGCTTGTTACGCCAGCAATGAACCTGCCTCAACCAGAAGCACCGTGCCTGTGGTCGCTGTCATGTGGGTAATCGCAGCCATCACCGTCTGCGCCACTTCGTCAGCCTGAACCACTCGCTTCAGCGGCGTGCGTTGCGCCGCGCGTTCCACCATCTCGGTAGTGCGTCCGGGCACGAACCCCGTGTCCACCGCACCTGGCGATACCGACAATACGCGCACGTTCGGTCCCAGCACACGCGCCAGTGACTTCGTCATCGTGTCGACCGCGGCCTTCGAGCCGCCATAGGCAATGTTGCTGCCGCCACCAGAAAATGCCGCCGCTGATGAGATATTGATGATCACCGCTGCATCCGATCGCTTCATCAGCGGCGCGAAGGCACGGATCATGGCGAATGGTCCACGCACATTGGCGACGAAGATCGCGTCGATCAGTTCGTCGGTCAGCGCTTCCAGATCGGCATGCGGTATCATCCGCGTAAAGCCGGCGGAATTCACCAGCACGTCACAGCGCCCGTACTCTCGCTCCACCATTGTGGCGACTTCACGCAGCACGGCAGTGTCCTCCATAGGCATGCGTGCAGTGCGATGACTGCTGCCGGGTAATTCCGCCGCCACCTTCTCGGCACCATCGGCGCGGCTGTTGTAGCCGACCACCACCTGGCAGCCAGCCTTCGCCAGTCGCCGCGCGGTGGCGGAACCGATGCCACCGCTCGCCCCGGTGACGACAGCGACCTTGTCTTGCAGGTTCATTGGTAACTCCTCAAAACATCGGTCCACGGTTCGCCGCGCCGCCGTCAATGGTGATGATCGTGCCGCTGGTATAGGCGGACTTGTCAGAGGCGAGGAATGCAACCATCCAGCCAATCTCCTCCGGGGTTCCGGCGCGGCTGAACGGCAGCGGCTTCATCAATTCCTGCCAGCGGTTCGCATCACCCAACCGATCCTGTGCGCGCTTCTTCATGATCGTCACCAATCTATCGGTCGCAATGGCACCGGGATTGATGCCCACGACACGGAGATTATCTGCCGACGCGGCACCCCCGAGTGTCTTGGTAAACGCCATCAGTCCGGCATTGCCGGTAGATCCGGCGATATACCCAACATCCATCCGCTCGCCGGCCATGCCGAGGATGTTTATGATCACGCCGCGACTACGTTGCTTCATCTCGGCGTAGAACCGGCGGCACATGTTGATGTAACCGTAGACCTTCAAGTCCCACGCTTCGCGCCAGCGATCCTCGTTGACCTCTTGAAGATTGCCTGCCGGTATAGCGCCCGCGTTGTTCACCAAAATGTCGATGTCCGGATGCTGCGCCACAAGCCGATCAATGTTTCGACTGTCGGAGATGTCGAACGCATGCACCTCGACCCGCACATTCCAACGCGCCGCAATGTTGTCGCGCACCGCCTCAAGATCGCCCTGGGTGCGCGAGACGACAATAACATTCACGCCCTCCTCTGCCAGCACCTCCGCCGCAGCGCGGCCAATGCCCTTGGAAGCGCCGGTGATCAGCGCCGTCCTGCCACGCAGATTCAATTCCATAACGCCATTCCCCTCGCTTCAAACCGTAAGATAACGACTGCGGATTTCCGCTTC
>DATKFJ010000260.1:0-13753 GCA_035511435.1 Acetobacteraceae bacterium
CCGACGCGCGCCACGAAAGCGGATAACAGCGCGTGGTAGCCCTTGTGGTCCTCGTTGGCAGCTGCGGTGAGGTTCGGTTCCCACACCAGGGTGTCCTGCACGGGATCAAGCGTCGCCTTTGGATCATTCATCTTGAAAGGCGGCGCGCGGTAATGGCGCACCTCGTGCACGTTGCGGATTTCCACCCGCTGGTGGTCGCCCATCACCTGCCACCACTCCATCGGAGTGCCGCGTGACTGGTGCGTACCCAGCACCACGGTCGCCAGCGCCCCGGACGCAAAACCGAACGCCACATGCAGCGCCAGCTTGCCCGGCGCGGGTTCGTGGCGCCGCGCCTGCACGCAGATGACAGGTTCGCCCATCAGCCACGGCACCAGGTCCATCGCATGCACGCAATGATGCAGATAGAATCCGGAAAAGTCGGGATTCCCCGCGAAGTAACTCGGTGCGGTCATGTATTCGCCAAGCAGGCTGATGCGGTGCCCGAAGCCGGGCGTGCGCAGGATGTTGCCGGCGATGCGATTGGCCGTGGAGTAGCGTTTCATAAAGCCGACGACACAGGGTTTGCCGGCACGTTTCGCCGCGTCGGCCAAGCGTTGCGCACCCGCCGCATCGACCGCCGGCGGCTTTTCCATGAACACCGGCAGGCCGCGCGCCAGCGCTGCCTCGCCAATCGCTGCGTGCTGCGCCGGGCCCATTGCCATGCCGATCGCATCCAGCCCCGGATGCGCCAGCAGCGAGGATGCATCGGTGTAGCGCGCGGTGACGCCGTAGCGGTCGCAGATGGTGGCGAGACGTGTCGCATCGACATCGCACACCGCCTCCAGCCGCACGTCCAGGCGGACAAGCTGCGGCAGCAGCATCTCGCCGGCATGTGTGCCACAGCCGATCCAGCCGATGCGGATCATGGCCGCCGTGCCGCATGCAGTGTGCCGCGCAGCAATGCGCCACTCGCGCGCAAATCCGCGTCTTCATTGTGCGCCGGCGGCCGCCACTGCGCCAACGGCATCGACAGCAGATGGCCGGTGCGACGGAACGGTTCGAGAGTGATCGCGCCCTGATAATTGATCTCCGTCAGAGCACGGCAGATCGGTGGCCAGTCGATATGGCCGGTACCAAGGAAGCCGCGATGGTTCTCGTTCGCCTGGAAATGGATCAGCAGCGGTCCCGCCATGCGGATCGCCTGCGGCAGATCGTCTTCCTCCATGTTCATGTGGAATGTGTCGAGCATGATGCCGACGGCGGGGTGGTCCACTTGTGCGCACAACGCCAAGGCTTGCTGCGCGGTGTTGCAGAAGTCGGATTCGAACCGGTTGAGCGGCTCGATGGCAAAACCCACGTCCCTGCCATCGGCGCGTTCCGCCACCGCTCGAAGTCCGTCCACCACGCGCTTCACACGTTCTCGCCGCAGCGCTTCCTCAATCGGCGTCGGCGGGCGGCCGGCAAACACCAGCGGCGAGCCGTACAGCGGTCCGCCCACGATCGTTGCGCCGCACGCAGCAGCCACGTCGATGCAGCGGATGAGGTAGTCCACGCCCGCCTTCCGCGATGCCGCATCGTCCGACGCCAGGTCGCGCTGCAGATTGACGCGCGCGGCCAACAGCAGCGACAGACCCGCGTCCCGCGCCGCTCTGCGGGCCTCGGCTGGATCGAGTTCGCCTGGCTCCGGCACCAGCAATTCGCAAAAGTCCATGCCGGCCGCCTTCATGCGCGCGAACAGCGGGAAATGCGCCGCCGTGAATGGCCGCGCATAGCTCATTGAAATCACGCCGATCGGGTTCATCCCTTCACTGCTCCTCCGGTCAGGCCGCCCACCAGACGCCGCTGTGCGAACAGGAACAGGATGGTGGCGGGCAGCGCCACCAGCGTGCCCCCGGCCATCAGCAATCCCCATTGGATCTGGTTCTCGCCGATGAACAGTTGCAGCGCCACCGTCACGGTTCGCACATTGCGGCCGGTCATCATCAGCGCGAACAGGTATTCGTTCCACGACGTGATGAACAGGTAGATTCCGACTGCCACAACGCCCGGCATGGCGAGCGGCAACACCACCAACAGCATCGCCTGTACGCGCGTTGCACCGTCGATCATTGCCGCCTGGTCGAGCTCCGGCGGGATACCGTCGACATAGCTGGTCAGCAACCAGATTGCGAATGGCAGCGTGAACGTGGCATGGCCGGCGATCAGCGCGAAATACGTGTCCAGCAAACCAAGATCGCGCATCAGCACGAACAGCGGCAGGATCAGCATCACCACCGGGAACATATTGATCACCAGGAACTGCGTTCGCAGCACCTGGCGGCCACGAAAGCGAAACCGCGAGAAGGCGTAGGCAGCGGGCAGCGCCAGCGCCATTCCCAACGCCACGGCGCCGGACGCGACGACCAGGCTGTCACGCAGGTTGTAGATGAAATTGGTGCGCCGCAGCAGCTCGATATGGTGGATCAGCGTAAGCTGGTGTGGCCATAGCGCGATCGGCGAATGCGTCAGCTCCGCATCCGGTCGGAACGACGACATCATCATCCAGATCCACGGCAACAGCGCGAACGCCAGAATGGCCGCGACAGGCAGCTCGGTGCCGATCAGGCGTGTCAGCCGCTTCATCGCTCGCGGCTCCGCCAGATGTAGGTGATGACCACGCCGAGCAGCAGCAGCGTCAGCAGCACCGCAAGTGCGGAACCCTGTCCGTAATTGCCGCCGGACCACGCGGTGAGAAAAGCGTGCAGCGGCAACGTCTGCGTCGCGGTGCCGGGGCCGCCGCCGGTCATCACCAATATCAGGTCGAGCGAATTCGCCACCCAGATCATGCGCAACAGCAGCGCGGTGGCGATGACGCCGGCAAGCCCCGGCAGCGTGATGTGACGGAACCTGCCCCACGGCCCCGCGCCATCGATGGACGCGGCTTCGTACAGCTCGCCGGGAATCGCCTGCAGCCCGGCGAGCAGTGTCACCGCGAAGAACGGAAACCCCTGCCACACGATTGCAACGATGACGCCACCCATGGCGGTGCTCGACTGTGCCAGCCAGGGCACGGATGCGGACAGAATGCCCAGCCGGACGCCGATCTCGTTCAACACGCCGAGATTGAAATCCAGCATCCAGGTCCAGATCAGACCAATGATCACACTCGGCAACGCCCACGGCACCACGATGAGTGCGCGCGCGATGCCGCGCCAGGCAAAGCTGCGGTTCAATAACAGTGCGGCGGTGAAGCCGAGGGCGAATTGGAGAGAGACGGCGCAGATGACCCAGACAAGGGAATTGCCCAGGCTCTCCCAGAACACCGGGTCGGTCAGTGCGATCGTGTAGTTTTCCAGACCGATGAACGGACGCGAGCGTGGCCGGAACAGCACAACGTCATGCAGCGACATCCACAGCGTATCCAGCACCGGCAGCAGCACCAGGATCGCCGCTGCCGCCATCGCCGGCGCCAGCATCAGCCATGGTGTCGCAGCCTGTGACAAACGCCGCCGCCACCGCACCGCTCCTGCGCCCGCGAAGCGGGGGATGGATGGGTAACGAGCCTCACTCAACTGAAGAACAGCTTCTCGAAGGCCTGCATCATGTCATCCGGCTGGATTTGCCCGAGCAACGCTTTTTGCGTGTTCTGCGGCCACACCACGCGGGTGAAGTCCGCGGTCTGCGGCAGGTTGGGCAGCACACCCGCGATCGGCAGCGATTGCACGGTCGCATCGACGAAACGTTTCGGATGCAGCGTCCAGTGGGCGGCACCTGACGTGGTGACCGTCATCTGCCCCGCCGCCTTGTTGTACAGAACGTTGTTCGGCCCAGTGGACAACCACGAAATCCACCGCCACGCCGCCTCGGGATTCTTGCTCGCGCTGAACACGGCGTTGGAGCCGTCGCCGAACGTCGCCCAGCCGGTTCCGTTCGGTCCGCGCGGCACCGGCACCGCGGTGATCGCGTCGCCGAACGTCGCGACCATGTCGTTGGCGGTGCTGATATGATGCACGGTCATCGCCGTGCGCCCAGCCTTCATGTTGTTGATGATCTGCAGGAACGCGTCAGTGGGCGCCGATGGCGGGCAGACCTTGTGCACGCGATGCAGGTCGATGAAGTAGCGGTTCTGCGACAGCGCCGCCGGCGACACGAAGCCGCCCTTCACCGGCTTCGCGCCGGTGCCAAACGCGAACGGCATCCACGAATCATGGCCGCCGGAGCCACCGCGCAGACCGAATCCCCATTGTTCGCCTGCTGTCGTCGCCTTCGCGGCGGCCAGGAACTCATCAAAGTTGGTGGGTGGCTTCTGGTTCACCTTCGCCAGGAGATCGAGCCGCACATAGAGATACATCACCACGTATTGCAGCGGCATGTAGTAGCGCTTGCCGTCGGGCGCGGTATGCAACCGCCACAGGTCAGCGGAAATGTCGGACTTCCCGGGCCACGCATCGATCCATTTGTCTAGCGGCGTCAGCGCATCCATTTCCATCAGGCGCGCCAGGTTGTTGAACTTCACCATTGCCGTATCGGGACCGTCGCCGGCGATGAGGGAGGTGTACATCCGGTTGTCGTAATCGCCGCCACCACCCCAGGGGATATTCTCGGGCTCAATCTTGATCCCGGGATTATCCTTCTCGAATGCCGCCACCAACTCGTCTGGCGTCGCCTTCGGGTCGTCGAAGTGGTACCACCAGCTTATCGTCACCGGCTTCTGCGCATGCGGTCGCGCCAACGGCGTCGCCGCGAGCGTCGCGGCAGCGCCGGTCAGCAGAGTCCGTCGTTTCATGGTCGTGTTCCCCCTCGCGACTGTCGGTCCGTCCCCCCTGTTTCGAGGAACACAGCGACGCGGCAATCTCGTACCTATTAACCTTGGCCGATTAACCTTGGTCGAGATTGCCGCGTCGCTGTGCTCATCGCAACCGGGGGACCGCAGCGTTTATCGCTTCGACAGGTCGATGATCGCCGCGAAACCGCTCTCTGTGCCGAAAGCCAGCTGCGTGCCGTTCGGGCTCCAGGCCAGCGCGGATATCGCGCCATGTTCCGGCGGCGCCACCGGCAGAATGCGCGACGTATCGATATCCGCCAGTACCAGCAGCCCATCGGCAAAACCGCCGGCCACCATCTCCTGCAGCGGATGGCTGGCGACCTGGGTGCAGACGATGCCGTCGCCGCCGGCTAGCTCGATCGGTGCCTTACCCATCGGACCACCGCCGAAGAACGGCCACAGCACCATCGCATCGGCGCCGCTGGTTGCCAGCCATTTGCCGTTGCGGGTGAACGACAGCGTCTGCGTCTTCGCGGGATAGCCGCTCATGCGCATGTGCTGACCGTCTGACAACCGCCAGCCGTGCAGCGCGTTTTCCTGCATCGCCGTCACCACGGCATCGCCGTCCGAATGGATGGCAAGCGCGGTATGACTACCCTTCCATTCAAGCTTCCGCGGAGTGTCGACTTTCGCCGCGACAAACCACAGAGAAGCGCCGTTATAGTGCGAGCCGCCGATACGCTTGCCCTTGGCATCGAACGCGAGTCCGGTGACCGATGAAGGATGCGGCAGCTCCTTCAACTTCTGGCCCGCGTGGTCGAACAGATGGATTGTCTTGCCAACCGCGCAGGCGATCAGGCCCTTGCCTTTGTCGCCCGGGTGGCTGGCGACGTGCTCCACCCATTTCGAACGAAAATCGGCGATATCGGACACCGTGCCGTCGCCGCCGACGCGCCGAAATTTGCCATCGTCACCACCAGACACGAAGCCTGTGGCGGCGGCGTCCGGCGCAAGCGCCAACGCCGCGCCATCATGCACCGCAAGCTTTCGCCAATCCGATTTGTCGGCGACGGGGACAACGTGCACGGAGCCGTCGCCCAGCGCGAATGCCGCCACCGCGCCGGCACGGTCGAAGCGGACGCCAACGACGAACGCATCCAGCTCGCGCTGGACGCCGCGCGTTCCCAGCAGGAACTGGGCGGTGGTGTCACTCATGCAGCGGCGGCCCTTTCCCGACCCCGTCCCGCGACGGGAGGGGAAGAGAAACCGGCGCAGGAGCACTCCCCCTCCCCTTGCGGGCGGGGGTCGCGGAAGCGGTCAACACACACCACGAACCGCGTCACCTCACTCAACCACACAACCTTCGAAGCCACGCCGCAACTGCGGTCGATTCAAATTCCGTCCGATGAACACGATCCGGCTGAGCCGCGGCTCACCCGCCTTCCACGGCCCGATGAAATCGCCGTCCGCTATCATATGCACCGCCTGGAACGCAAAGCGCCGATCGTCATTCGCGTACGATAGAATCCCCTTGGTCCGCAGCAGATCCTGCCCCTGCTCCTGCAACAGCGCACCGATCCAGGCGTTGAACTTCTCCGGATCGATCGGCTTCTCCGCCTCGAAGCTCACCGACGTCACCTCGTCATGGTGCTCATGCTCATCGTCGGTAAGAAAATCAGGCGCGATCTGCAGCACGCGCTTCAAGTCGAAAGCGCCCTGGTTCAGCACCTGCTCGATCGGCAGCGCGGCACGTTCAGTGCGATGGATGGTGGCGAAACGGTTGATCGCGCGGATCTTGTTCTCGACCGCCTCAAGCTCGTCCGGCGTCACCAGGTCGGTCTTGTTCAGCACGATGACGTCGGCAAACGCGATCTGGTCAGCCGCCTCGTGGCTGTCTTCCAGACGCTGCGGCAGATGCTTGGCGTCCACGACCGTCACAATCGCATCCAGCCGCGTCTTCGCCCGCACCCCCTCGTCCACGAAAAACGTCTGTGCCACCGGGGCCGGGTTCGCCAGGCCCGTCGTCTCGATGATGATCCCGTCGAACTTGTCGCGCCGCTTCATCAGGCCGCCGACGATGCGGATCAGATCGCCGCGCACCGTGCAGCAGATGCAGCCGTTGTTCATCTCAAACACTTCCTCGTCCGAATCCACAACGAGGTCGTTGTCCACGCCTAATTCACCGAATTCGTTGATCACCACGGCGTATTTGCGGCCGTGCCGTTCGGTCAGGATGCGGTTCAGCAACGTTGTCTTGCCCGCGCCCAGATAGCCGGTCAGCACCGTAACCGGCACCAGGGCTTCGGTTTCCGTATTCGCCATTACGTCGACTCCGATTTCGATGTTGGGACCAATATAGGGCGCTGCTGCCGGATCAGCCACCTGCTGCCGGCACCTGCCCAGGGCACCTGTCCCCCGCACCTGCCCCCGGCACCTTCTCCCGGCACAGCCAGCCCGATTGTCTCAGGCCGCGATGACGCCTAAGAGCGCGCGCGACCACCAGGGATACCCATCAGCCCTGCGCCGCATCCCTGCTGTCACGGCCGGGACAAGCCGGCCATGAAGGCGAAACACGCGGCGAAAGGCTGATCGGATTGAGCGACCACCAACGAGCTTCCGCTGCCCCCATGGCCCGATGGCCGGCGGTACTGGTCTTCGGCGCCCTGCCGACCGTGGGTCTGGTCGCCGGTCCATCCTACGCCGCGTTGATCTTCGGTTTTGCCGCCGTGCAACTGACCTACGGCATCGCCGTCGAACGCCGCTCCCTCACCGCCGGCATCGACCCGGCTCTCTGCCTGCTCGCCGCCGTCTTCGCCACGCTGTGCTGGGTGAGCGTGTCATGGGCGATCGATCCCGCGCGCAGCCTCCGCGCTGCCCTGGAGATCACCGCGATCTTTGCGGGCGCGATTGCATTGCTCGCCGGCCCGCCGCTGGACGAGGCAATAACCGACCAGGTGTTCCGCACGCTGTTTATCGCAACCATGCTCGGCGCTGCGATCATCGCCGCCGACAGCCTGCTCGGTCACCGGTTGCAGCCCTTGATCGCGGGCCATCCAGGTCCTGGCATGGTCACGAAATACAACCGCGGCATCGATTATCTCGTCCTGATCGTGTGGCCGCAGTTGGCTTTCGCCGCGTGGCGTCGCCGCTGGCGCGACATTGTGCTGCTGACCATATGCATGGCAGTGATCGTGACGATCGGGGTGAGTCTCGCTGCCCGTGTAGCGGCGTTGACCGGCATCGTCGTCCTGGCGCTGGCGTTCTGGCTGCCACGGGCTGTCGCGCCGATACTCGCGAGCAGTACCCTCGCGTTTGCCGCCACTCTGCCGTTCGGGTTGCGCATGCTGGCGGAGCATCGCGCAACACTGGCGCCTTACCTGAAACCATCCGGCCTCGACCGACTGGAGATCTGGGACTACACCACCGCGCGCGTCTTTGAGCATCCGCTGCTCGGCTGGGGCATCGCGGCATCCAAGGCGCTGCCGATCACCCAGGCCGAGATCAGCAGCTTCGTCCTGCGGCACGACCGGGGAACGTATCCGCACAACCAGTGGCTCGAACTGTGGATTGAAACCGGCGCGGTCGGCGCTGCGATCGGTCTCGCCTTTGCCTTGCTGGTGGTCAGTCGGATTCAGCGCCTGGCCGCCCCCACCCGGCCGTTCGCCTATGCCGCCTTCGCGTCCGCCGCCACCGTCTCGTGCGTCAATTACGAGCTTTTCACCGACTCCTGGTGGGCCGCGCTTGCAGCAACCGCGTATCTCCTGGCGATGTTCGACCATCGCATCGCGCGGCGCTGACCGACATGGCGGTCTATCTACCGACCCTGCATAGTCTTCTGGGAATCCTCGGGCTCGCCGCCGCGCTTCTGCTGTTTCTTCTGCTTGGCGCCATAACCACCGCCCGGCGCACCCAGCCGGAGATTCAACTCGTCGCCGGTTGGGGTCTTGCCTGCGTGGTCCTCACGATTTGGGCGGTGCTCACCCCGATCACGCTTCACATTCCGCTGGCCGTGCTTGCTGCGATCGGCCTGCTCGGCCTGGCACATCCACGATTGCGCGCGCGCATCGGACCGCTCGGTGGTGTCGGACGTCTACTGCTGCTCAGCCTGCCGCTTTGGCTGATCCTGCTGCCGCTACGCCCGTCGCAGATCGATACCTGGCTCAACCTGTTGCCCAATGCCGGCTACCTGTTCGACCACAACATGCTGCCGACCGACGATCGGCCGCCCAGCTACTCGTTCCTGCCCGGCGCGCCGTACAATTCGCAGTTCGTCGCCTATATCGCGTCGGTGGCATCCGGCTCGTTTGCCGATGCCGCAATGGCGCTGTTCAACGTCGCACTGCTGTGCGCCAGCGGCCTGCTGCTGGCTCGCGCCATCGCCGGCCGAACATCCACCCTATCATGGTCCGCCTGTGCAGGCGGACTGCTGCTGGCCATCCCGCTCAATCCAGGCTTCGTTCCACGCACCTTCTTTGCCCCTTATGGGGAAGCACCACTTGCCGTCACCGCCATGTTCGCCGTCTGGCTCGCTGTCGATGTGACGGCGGAGCTGGCGAACGGCATCGCGTGGCCGCGCGCGACTTCGGCTCTGGCGCTTGTGCTGACGGCGATGGTGAACATCAAACAGTCCGGCATCGGACTGCTGCTGTCGATCGGCGTGACGCTTCTGGTGCTGGTTGTGGCCCATCCCCGCATCCCACGGCGTCGCGGTACCGCGGTGATCGTGGCAGCCCTGCTTCCCGGCTTACTGCTGGCGCTCATCTGGCAGGTGTTCGTGTTGCGCAGCTTCGCCGTGGGTGAACTGAAACCGCAGTCATTCGCCGCCTGGAACTTCGAGCTGTTGCCCCGGATCATCGCCAGCATGTTGCGGGTGATCTATCAGAAGGCGACGCTGTCGCTGTTCGTGGTCGCCGTGCTGGCAGCGACGATATGGCAGTGGCGTCGCGACAAGTGGGGCCGCCGAGGCCTGATGCTCGGCGTGAGCACCGGTACGATCGTGCTGTTCAACGGCTTTCTAATCGTGACGTACGTGGTGCACTTCCCGCGCGACATGGCGGCGGACGCCCACTCCTATTTCCGCTATATGTCTCAGCTGTCGCTGATGGTCATGTTGGCACTCGCCGTCACACTGCGGCCGATCGTGGCGTGGTGGCTGGCACGGAACCAAGCCCGTGCGCGCTATGCCGGCGCTGCGTCAATCGTACTGATCCTAATGATTCCGCCGGCCATCGCGGGCATGCTGCGCTTCGATCTCGATCCGCCGCAGCCGCTGCTCTGGAATCTCGTTCATCAGGTCGCGCGCTACGTTCAACCGGGCGACCGCCTGGCGTTGCTGCTGCCCGACGACGTCTACGACTCGGTCGGCAGCATGCTGCGCGGCGTGTTGCTGTTCACACCGCCTCGGCGGCCGGGCCTCGACATAACGACCGCAACGAACGCCGATGCCGCCACGCTAATGGCGGACGCCAAAGCCGGCTACACGCTCGCGTTCATCAGTTGCACACCGACCGGCCTCGATGACGTTCCACCTGGCAGGGCGGCGCTGCTGCGTCGCACCGACGATAGTTGGCGCCTGATCCAGTCATGGCCCTACCCCACTGATATCGCGCGGTGGCACTTCGGCGCCCTGCTCGCGCGTGGGCCGCTCTGCGCCGCATCGGACTTGCACTGAAGGGACGCCGGAGTGGCAGATTGCGTCACTTCTGTGCGGGCCTCCTGTGCGGGTGTTCTGTGCGGGCCCGCCGAGCGCTGGTGCGGGAGGTTCACCGCCACCAGAAAACTACAGCTTAAACCCCTCGCCCAGATAAATCCGCCGCACGCTTTCATGCGTCACGACCTCCTCCGGATTGCCCTCCATCAACAACAACCCTTCGTGCATCACGTACGCCCGGTCCACGATATCCAGCATCTCCCGCACGTTATGGTCCGTAACGAAAACGCCGATGCGGCGGTTCTTCAATTGGCCGATCAAAGCCCGAACCTCCTCAACAGCCAACGGATCGAGCCCCGCCAGCGGTTCGTCGAGCAGAATGTATCGCGGCCGCATGGCAAGCGCGCGCGCCACTTCCAGCCGCCGTCGCTCCCCCCCCGACAGTGCCAGCGACGATGTGCGGCGCAGATGGCTTATGCGGAACTCCAGCAGCAAATCGTCCAGCATCCGCTTCTGTCGATCCGGATCGGGCTCGGAAATCTCAAGCACCGACATGATGTTCTCCTGCACATTCATGCCGCGGAAGATGCTCGCCTCCTGCGGGAGGTAGCCTATCCCCCGTCGCGCACGGAGATACATTGGCAGGTTGGTGATGTCGTGACCTTCCAGATGGATGGTGCCGGCATCCGGTTGCACCAACCCGACGACCATGTAGAACACCGTCGTCTTGCCGGCGCCATTCGGCCCCAGCAAGCCCACGGCCTCCCCTCGTCTTACCGACATCGAAACGTTCTTCACCACCACGCGGTTCTTGTAGGCCTTGCTGACGCCGACGACCGAAAGCCTGGCTTCGGGATCGACGCCCGCTGCCGCGCAGTGGAGCTGACTAGTCTGGAGCTTGGCCATCGCGCCTTGGATGCTGCTTCGGGTCCCTTACCGGCTGGCCGTGAACCGGTCCAGATGGCGTGCGGCCCGAGTTCCCGGTTCCGCCCCGTTTCCGCCCGCCCCGGTTCTGCCATGGTGATGACAAACCAGCGCGCCACGCTATCTGCATCCCATATCGCACTCCTTTGAACGGACCCTTAATGGTGGCCCGCCGCGCTCTTGTCGTGCTTATCGCCCTGTTGGTGGCCATCGGCCTGGGTTTTCTGCTACTGCGAGTGCTGGCACCCGGCGGCTGGACGCTGGCCAAGCTGGTAATGCTGTTCGCCTTCATCGGCACTGCGCCGTGGACCGGTCTGTGCGTTGCCAATGGGCTGATCGGCTTTCTCCTGCTGATGCTCGCGCCGGCGCAGGCGGAGATTTCGACCGCGCGTCCCCGTGGCGAAATCCCCCGCACCGCAATTGTCGTGACAGTCCGCAATGAGGACATGCGCCGCGTGCTGCCGCCGCTGCGGCGCCTGCTGCACGACCTGGACCGCGCCGGCGCAGGCACTGCGTTCGGCCTGTTCATTCTGTCCGACGCCACGGATCCGGCCACCGCCGCGACCGAACAACAAGCGGTGGTTGCATTCCGTGCGGAAGATCGCGATCCGGCGCGGATCCATTACCGCAGGCGCCCGGTGAACACCGGCTTCAAGGCCGGCAACATCATGGACTTTCTGGACCACCACGCCGATGGGTTCGAGCTGATGGTGCCGCTCGACGCCGACTCCGAGATGTCAGCCAGCGCAGTGCTGCGGCTGGTGGGCGCCATCCAGGCCGACGCGACGCTGGCGATCGTGCAGCATCTGACGGTGGGATTGCCGGCATCGTCCGCGTTCCCCCGCCTCTTCCAGTTCGGCATGCGCGCCGGGATGCGGACCTGGGCCGCCGGCCAAGCCTGGTGGCAGGGTGACGATGGCCCGTATTGGGGTCACAACGCGGTGGTCCGCATCATGCCATTCCGGGCGCATTGCCGGCTGCCGCTGCTCCCCGACGGCCGGCACATCATGTCGCACGACCAGGTCGAGGCGGTGGTGCTGCGCGCAGCGGGGTGGGGCGTGCGCGTGCTGCTGTCCGAGGATGGGTCGCTGGAATCCAACCCGCCGGCCCTGCCGGAATTCCTCCGCCGTGAACTGCGCTGGCTGGCCGGCAACCTGCAATACCACCACCTGCTGGGTCTGCCGGGCCTGCGTCCAATGGGCCGATGGCAGCTTCTGCAAGCGATCCTGTTGTTCGCAGGAGCGCCGCTTTACCTGCTTTTCCTGGTAGCCGCCGCGATAGCGGCCGCGACCGATACGACGTCGCCATTCCCCGCGATGCCGGCACTGGCTCTGACCGCCGCGTGGCTCGGCGCGCTCTATGCGCCAAAATTGCTGGGGTATGCCGAGGTGGTGCTGTCGCGGCGCCAGCGCGAGCGCTACGGCGGGATTGCCTGGTTTGCCGGCGGTGTCGCGGCGGAATTCGGCTTCTCCCTGCTGCTCGACGCCGTGTCCACGGTGGCCAAGACGACCGCCATGCTGCGGCAGGCGCTGGGTGCGCGCACCAGATGGATACCGCAGAACCGGGCCGACCGTTCGGTCGGCTGGCGCGAGGCAACGCGTCTGCTGTGGCCGCAAACCGCACTCGGCCTGCTGGTGTTCAGCGGCTTCGCAACCGCCGGTTGGGTGGCCACGGTATGGGCGCTGCCGCTGGCCGGCGGCCTGCTGGCGGCCATCCCGCTCTGCGTCGTAACCGCCGACCCGCGCGTCGGGCGATGGCTGCGCCGCCATCAGATCGCGGCAATCCCCGAGGAACTCATCATCCACCCCGATCAGCCCCGTTCGCGCACGCCGCCCGTGACGGCGCTGACGTTGCAGGCTCAGGCCGAGCCAGATTGAGGGAAACCCGACCGTCGCACAGGCATGTCGCGTCAGCATGACGTGGGAAGCCGATCCATCAGCCAATCTCATCGACGTCCGACACGATAAGCAACCGCATCGCTGCGAGCAGCGCGTTCCCGGTGCGACTGGCCTGTGTGGGAGACGTCCTGCGTGGGAGACGTGTCGCGTGGAGATCCGCGACGGTCCGCTCAATCAGAAGGGCGACCGTGTCGGTGCACGATAGCGGGAAGCCTCGACTGGCAAAGTGAGAACTGCCGCTGAATCAGGGACCAATTGGACGAGGGAAGCGATGCCCGATATGCTCCCGCCGGTAAACGCGCAGGAAACAACTTGCGCCATGAGTCTCATCGAACCAGGCGGCATCGACTGCGACATCCACCCAGCCGTGCCGAACCTGAAAGCGCTGCTGCCCTATCTTTCCGACCACTGGCACGACATCGTCGTGCAGCGCGGCGTTCAGGAACTGGAATCGATCGCCTATCCAGCGAACTCGCCGTTGACTTCCCGTCCCGACTGGCGCCTGCCCAATGGCAAGCCCGGTTCGGACCTGGATGCGCTGCGTGCCCAGGCGCT
>DATKFJ010000261.1:0-10263 GCA_035511435.1 Acetobacteraceae bacterium
TGGAGGAATGGCCGGATCTGTTTGCCGACCCTTGCAGGTACCTCATCATCAGCCGCGCCAATCATGCGGCGGGGATGCGGCAAGGCGTGATTTACGCCGCGTCGCGCGGCATGTTGCTCGATCGCGTATTTTCCATCCGCCGTGCAAATATCTTCGAACCGCACCGCTACCGCCACGTCGTCGGCCCGATCCGCCTGAAGGCCGTGGAGGGCAGCGCGGCTGTAGTACGCTCGAACTTCATTGCTGCGCGCATCATGCACGACGGCGCAACCACACTGTTCGCCACCGGCGTTTACCAGGACCGGATCGACATCTCGACAACCCCGTACAGATTCAGCGAACGCATCGTGGTACTGGACAGCGACAAGATCGACACGCTGCTGGCAATACCACTGTAGCGTCGCCCATTTCCTCCCTCTCCCCTTGCGGGAGGGGGTACGGGGAGGGATGCCCCTCCACCAAGGGTAACGACACGCCCTACGCCGCCTGCCGCAGCGCCCCAGCCTTCGCATCCTCCAGGATCATGTCGGACGCCTTCTCCGCGATCATGATGGTCGGCGCATTGGTGTTGCCGGCAATGATCGACGGCATGATCGACGCATCGACCACGCGCAGTCCGCCAATCCCGTGCACCCGCAGCCGCGGATCGACCACAGACCCCGGCCCGTGACCCATGCCGCAACTCCCCACCGGATGCAGATTGGAAACGCCACGCTTGCGCACATCATCCGCCAGTTGTTCGTCCGTCATCACCGCCGAACCGGGCGACGTCTCCGCCATCACCAGCTGCTGCAGCACATGTTGCCGCGCGATCTGTCGAGCGATGCGCATGCCCTTGATAAGCACCTGCATATCGTAGTTGCTGCGCAGGAAGTTGAAGCGGATTTCCGGCGCTGCCAGAGGATCGGGACTCTTCAGCCGCACCGTGCCGCGACCTTCGGGACGCAGATGCACCGGGCTGATCGCAAATCCCGGAAACGGATGCGAGATGATCCCATCGCGCGTGCGGTCGATCGTGCTCCACGCCGAAATGTTCAATTGCAGGTCGGGCCGTTCCAGGCTCTCATCGCTGCGCACCAGTGCGCCGACATAAAGCCCGTTGCCCGACATCGGTCCACCACGATACAGCGCGTATTGCAGACCCGCGACAACCTGGCGAGGAATGCTGTGATGCAGCTCATTCAGTGAGATCGAGCGGGAAATCCGCCAGGTGCAATACGTATTGAAGTGATCGTGTAGGTTGGACCCGACACCAGGCAGATCGTGAAGCACCTTGACGCCCATATCCTGCAGATGCTTCGCCGGCCCAATACCCGACAGCAGCAGAAGCTGCGGCGAGCCATAGGCACCGCCGGAAACAATCACCTCACCGCTGGCACGCGCGGTGCGCAGCCCCTGCGGTGAACGGTACTCCACACCAACCGCGCGGCCATTCTCGATCAGCACACGCGTGGCATGCGCGTGGGTCTGCACGATCAGGTTCGACCGCTTGCGTGCCGGACGCAGATAGGCGGCCGCGGTGCTCCAGCGACGGCGGTCCTTCGTCGTGGTCTGATAATATCCGCAGCCCTCCTGCTGCGCGCCGTTGAAGTCCGGATTGGGCTTGATGCCGGCCTGGATGCAAGCCTCCAGCAGCAGCTTGCCGATCTCCCATTCATACGGCTGGTTGGACACGCGCAACGGCCCACCACTGCCATGGAACTCGCTGTCGCCGCGTTCATTATCCTCGGCCTTGCGAAAATACGGCAGCACAGAATCCCAGTCCCAGCCTTCACATCCTCGCTGCCGCCACTCGTCGTAATCAGCATGATTGCCGCGCATGTAGATCATGCCGTTGATCGAGCTGGTGCCACCCAGCACCTTGCCGCGAGGCTGGTACATCACACGGTCGTTCAGATTCGGTTCCGGCTCGCTGTCGAACATCCAGTTGACCTTGGGGTTGACGAACGTCTTCACGTAGCCAAGCGGGATGTGGATCCAAGGGTTGCTGTCCTTGCCGCCGGCCTCCAGCAGCAGCACGCGGTGGCGCCCGGATTCCGACAAGCGCGCGGCCAGCACGCAGCCGGCCGAACCGGCGCCGGTAACGATGTAGTCGTAGCTGTCACCTTCGACCGCCATCTTTCAATTCCCCCCAATCACGCTGCCGCACGCGCAGGCATTGCCTCGGCGTCTGCCAGAATCATGGCAGCAGCCTTCTCGCCGATCATGATGGTCGGCGCATTGGTGTTGCCGCCAACTGCCACCGGCATGATCGACGCGTCAGCCACGCGCAGTCCATCGATCCCATGCACGCGCAGCCGCGGATCGACCACCGAGTTCGTGCCGTGTCCCATCGCGCACGAACTTGTCGGATGCTGGTTGGACACGCCACTCTGGCGGATATAGTCGGACAACTCCGCATCACCGGTGATCGCCGTACCAGGCGCAAGCTCGTGCACGATGTACGGCTTCAGCGCCGGCTGCCCGGCGATCGTGCGCGCAAGCCTGATACCATATAGTACCGCCTGCATGTCGTAATCCGTGCGCAGGAAATCGAACAGCACCGCAGGCGGCGCAAGCGGGTCGGAACTACCAAGGCGCACGGTGCCGCGTCCATCGGGACGCAGATGCACCGGGCTGAACGTAAAGCCGGGGAACGGATGCGGGATCACGCCGTTCCTGTTCCGCTCGAGCGTGCTCCATTCGAACACATTGATTTGCAGATCGGGACGCTCCAGCCGCTGATCGGTGCGGGTGAAAAGCCCACAGTGGATGCCGTTGCTCGCCATCGGGCCGGAGCGGAACAGCGCATAACGCACGCCGGCCGACAGCTTGCGCATCGGGCTGCGCTCCAGATCGTTCAGCGTGATCGGCTTGCTGCATCGCCAACTGACATAGGAATTGAAGTGGTCGTGCAGATTGGATCCAACCGCCGGCATGTCGCGCACTACGGGAACACCGACATCCTGCAGATGTTGTGCCGGCCCCAGCCCCGACAGCAGCAAAAGCTGCGGCGAACCATAGGCGCCGCCGGACACGATGACCTCGCTGCGCGCAAAAGCCGTGCGGCGACCGGCGGCCGTCTGGTATTCGACGCCGACCGCACGGTGGTTCTCGATCAGCACGCGCGTGGCGTGCGCCCCGGTCTGCACCACCAGATTGCGCCGCTGCCGCGCCGGCTGCAGATACGCCTTTGCCGTGCTCCAACGCCGCCTGTTGCTGCTAGTCGTCTGGTAATAGCCGCAACCTTCCTGCTGCGCGCCGTTGAAGTCGCGATTGCGCGGAATGCCGGCCTGCACGCACGCCTCCATCACAGCGTCCGCCAGTTCGAACCGGCCAGGCTGATCCGAGACGTGCAGCGGGCCGCCGACACCATGAAATTCATCGGCGCCACGAGTCTGGTTCTCGGCCTTCTTGAAGTACGGCAGCACCGAATCCCAATCCCAGCCTTCGCAACCACGTTGCCGCCATTCGTCGTAATCGCCGTGATGGCCGCGCATGTAGACCATGCCGTTGATGGAGCTGCTGCCACCCAGCGTCTTGCCGCGCGGCAGATACAGCGTCCGCCCGGCAAGCTGCGGCTGCGGCGCGCTTTCGAATCGCCAGTTCAACGTCGGATGCACGTAGGTCTTGGCGAAGCCGAGTGGGATATGGATCCAGGGATTGGTGTCCCGCGGACCGGCTTCCAGCAGCAGCACGCGGTAACGGCCGGACTCGGACAGCCGCGCGGCGACCACGCAGCCGGCCGATCCAGCGCCGGTGACGATGTAGTCATAGGTGTCCGCTTCGGGGGCAGCCATGGCTTCTCCAGTCAATGACGCATCTTTGGTAGTGTGATACCCCAACTTAGTGATGTTGATAATGCACGTGGCGCTGACGGTTGGGTTCGGTGGTGCGGGCTGATAAGCCTGTCATCCACGTGATATTCGGCATGTCGTCTGCCGGAAGCCCGCGGCAAGCCTTGCGCAGCTCCTCCGGGATGAGCGTGTAATAGGCGCACCCGACGACCTGAGCTTTGGTCCGATCAATCCGCCCAGCGCCGGCCTCCGCCTTGCGTCGATCGAAAATGAATTGAGGTATGATGATTATGCGGTCGGCGGTCGGATGGCCGAGACATTCTGGGCCGAAGCCTTATCTCCCGACATGTTCCCTGTTGCGTGGGTCAATCGGCGATGCGCCCGCGAATGTGCAAACTTTCTCGCTTGGGCCAGGATCTCTTGCCGAACCGCCGGCGGTAGCGTTGCGACTTCCAAAGCCAATTCGGGATGGAACTCGACACGCCAAGGCCGGCCCATTGCACAGAATATATACGACCTTCAGGATCACATTCCGGGGAAATTACAGATCCGCCAGCCTGATCCACGCCGCAATCCCAGCCGCCACCAGCACGCCCACACCAACAACCACCGCACTATCCGCCGCAAGCTCGTGCGCCACCCCGGTCCACAGCACCAGCACAGCCACACCCACCGCAATGCCGCCGATCAGACTTGCCTTGCCCTGCTTGATCCGTTGCGTTGTCATTCCGCCGCGACCTGCACATGGCCCACGCGCGGATCGTCGCTGGTGTTCCGCACCCGCTTCAAATCGCGCCGCACGAAGCGCGCGTCATACCCGTTGAACACATGCCGCAGCAGACCGCATGCCAGGTCGGACGTACCAAAGAACCAGTCGGCGATCGGATAGGTCAAATTGAAATTCCGCTCCATCATCAGCGCGGTGTTGTGGTGCGCGATATGATGGCGCCGGATCGAGTTGACCAGCGGGATACGTCGGACAATCCGATCGTCCTTCACGTGGCAGCAGAAGTGGAACAGCTCGTAATTCAGGTACAACCCCACATTGGTGATCAGCAGCAGCCATCCCGCATTCGGCAATCCCACCAGCCCCAACACCGCAGCCGGCGGCACCGACAGCGCCATGAACGCAACCAACGCATACGGCGGAAAGAACACGATGCGGAAGTCGCGCGTGTTGTCGATGGTCGGCTCGATATGGGTGAAGAACTGGTGGTGCGCCAACGTGTGGCGCTTGTAGATGCCCATGAAGCCCTTGACCGGACGATGCATGACGTAGCGGTGGATCCACCACTCGAACGCGTTGGAGATGCAGAACGCAACCGGGATCACCAGGAACTCGTACCACGCCGGCGACGCGACCTGCCGCGCACAGTACCAGATCGCGGCCAGACCCAGCGCATAGATCAGCGCGACATGCGCCCAGCCCGAATACGCGCGTGCGATGCGCGTCCGAAAATCGGCACGGAACGCCGCCTGGCGCTGCGACATCCGTTGAGCATCCATCAGCGTATTCCTCCAGTTCCATCCAGTGATAGGACGGAAATCCAGGTCGCGACAAGCCCCGCCAACCCAAGCATAATCGGCGCTACAAGAACGGGAGGAACGGTGATGGAAGTGGACAAGCCGGCCGACATGAAGGCCCACGTCGGCAAGCAGATCGGCACCAGCGAGTGGGTGCTGGTGGACCAGGCGATGATCGACAAGTTTGCGGAGGCGACCGGCGATCATCAGTGGATCCACGTGGACGTGGCGCGCGCGAAGCAAGAAATGCCCGGCGGCAAGACCATCGCGCACGGCTATCTCACGTTGTCCCTGTTGCCTCGGCTGTCGCACGACATCCTGCAAATCCGCCAGCGCTCGCGCGGCATCAACTACGGCTCGAACAAGGTGCGCTTCACCGCGCCGGTGCCGGCGGGATCACGTGTGCGGCTGCATCAGACGCTGAAAAACGTCGAGGACATCGAAGGTGGTGTCCGGCTGACCTTCGATAGCCGGATCGAGGTGGAAGGATCCTCGCGTCCAGCATTGGTGGCAGAGAACATCGGACTGGCATTCGACTGAACGGCTCACCGCCGCAACACACTCTCACTCCCCTGGTGGGTGGGGGTAGGGGGAAGGGTCCCTTCCCGCAGCTCGAAGACGCCCTGTCACAACGCGCCCTCACAACGCCGCGTCACAACGCCGCGTCGATATCGTCGCTGGTCAGCCGCCACGCATTGTCCAGGTCGGCCACCACCTTGCGCATGAAACCTTCGGTCATAGCCAGCGCGCGCTGCGGGTCATCCAGATGATCGCAAAGTAGCGCCAGCGCCAGTTGCCGCGGGCCATCGCCTTCATAGGTCCATTCGAACCCCATCCGACTGAACCGGTGAACATCGAAGCGCGGATCCAGCGGCGCGCCATCCACCGTTACCACTGCGCCATCCAGACTTCGGCCACCCTCATAAACCTTCATGCCGAGGCGCCGAACATGACCACGCTGCGCACGGTCTCACCGCGTTTCAATGCGGCAAACCCTTCGTTGATTTCCTCCAACGAAATCCGCGCGGAAATCATTTCGTCCAGCTTCAACGCACCATCCAGGTACGCGCGCGCCAGCATCGGAAAATCCTGCGCCGGCTTCGCCCCGCCATAGGAGCTGCGGGTAATCCGCTTCTCTTGTATCAAGCTGCCCCAGCGGAATTCCACATTCTCATTCACGCCGGTCTTGCCAAGCCACACCACCTGCCCGCCCGGCCGCACCGCCTCCACCGACAGCCGGAAGCTCTCCGGCCTGCCCGCGGCCTCGATCACCGCATCCGCGCCGCGCCCATCGGTCAACGAACGCGCAACATCGACAGCTTCGGCCAATTCTGCACCACACGTGTGCGTCGCGCCCAGTGCCTGCGCCAATTGCCGCCGCGCGGGATTCGGATCAACCGCGATGATCGTGGCCGCACCTGCCAGCCGACAGCCCTGAATGGCCGACAGCCCGACAGCGCCGCAGCCGATCACCATGGCAACTGAGCCCCACTGCAGCGCCGCAACACGTGTCGCCGCGCCGACACCGGTCATCACGCCACAGCCCAGCAGCGCCGCACGATCGAACGGCATCGTCCTCGGCACGCGCACCGCGCTCTGCGCCGGCACCACGCAATATTCGGCGAAGCCTCCGAGATACATGAGCTGATGCATCGCCACGCCCTCGCACGCCAGCCGAGGACGACCGTCGAAATGGAACGCCTTGGGACCGTTGGCAAGAAACTGCGAACACAGAATCGGCTGCGCGCGCTCGCAATAGAAGCAGCGTCCGCAATGCGGGTTCCACGACAGCACAACGCGATCCCCGACGGCCAAGTCGCTCACGCCCGCGCCAAATTCGGCAACTTCGCCCGCGGCCTCATGTCCCAGCACGGCGGGAAGCTGCACCGCCAGAGCGCCTTCGATCGCCTCCAGGTCGGTATGGCACAGGCTTGCGGCGCGGATGCGCACCACCACGTCGCCTGGCGCAATCGGGCCCACGTCCACGGTTTCGATCACCATCGGTGTTCCGGTCTGTCGCAACACAGCGGCACGCGCCTGCAGCATGGCGGCCCCTCCCCATTCGCCCCATAGCACGGGCACCGGGATAGCGAAACGAACGTCACCTGCGGTCTGTGTGCAACGCTCTCGCGACAACGTCATCAGGCGCAAGCGAAGGACCAAAAACCGCGGGATGATCCGCGCGATGCACGATCCGGTGAGTCCGATCATCCCGCCACGATCTTGCCAGCAACACGGCGTTAAGGGTCCGCAGCGGCCGAAACGGAAGGGAGCACCGCCGCCGAAACGTTTCTCCCCTCTCCTTGCAGAAGCAGGAAAACTGGGCGGCTTCCATCACCAATCCTGCCTCGCATGTGGGGCGACATCGCCTTCCCGCATGTCCGCTTCGTATGCCCATCTGACACCTGCGTTACAGATGAAACTTCGTCCAGATTGGCGACGTTCTGGGCCGCGACCAACGATCAGCAACGGAGGCTAATATGCGCAGCACTTATGCAATCGCGTTTGCCGCAATTCTGGCGGCCGCACCGGCCATGGGCCAGGTGATCGTCCAGACACCGAACCCCGACGCCGCCGCGCAGGAACAACGGGCACGCCAGGATCGCGCCGACGCGCACATGGCGCGCGACGAAGCGCAGCGCCGTGCAGAAGTCGGCGATTATCGCGGCGCGGCGGAAGCGGATCGCGATGCACATCGCGACTGGCATGACGCCAAACGGTCGGAACACCGTGCGGAGGATGCTCCGGCCGTGGGCGGCGTCATCATCAGCCGTTGAAGATCGTCAATCACTCGCTACCGCGCGCTTCTTATCCAGGAGGCAGTTACGTAGTGATTTCAATAGGATACAGGACACACCAGAGGCGCTTCTGCCCCTAGTCGATTGGGTTTGACCTGTATTCTGGCGGGGACCAATTGGCAGTGGGGAGGGTGGAAAAATTACCCTGCCCACTGGCCTGCCGGTATCGCAGAGGCACCGTGACAGAAACCATCATCGCAACAGTCGGCTACAATCCGTCGCGACCAGAGCGCCTTTCGCTCATCAGGGCGGACAGCGCGGTATCAAGCTGGTTTGCGCGCGGCACAATGCGCGATGAAGTCGCGGCAATATTGGCATCCAATGGGATGACATTGCGCGATGACTGCGCGGTCGTTGCAGCGTGAGGCTTTTTCCTCTTCCGAAAAATTATAGACTCTGGCAAGGCAATAGGGATGCGGCTGGCGTTAATTCCTGAGCAAGTTGCTCATGAATTAAAAACTGAAGTCAATCCGAAAGGGGCCGGCGCTCCCGAAAGCGGCGTAGCCCTAGCGACGCGAAACCTGCCGATACCAGGCAAGACTGAAGATGCAAAACGCAAGCGCTTATCGCGTCCACGGCTCATCGGGGTGGCGCGCCTAGTGGCAGGGAAGCCGCTCGTATGCTGCGGAATGGCAGCGATTGATCGAATCATGGAATTTACGGAATGGCAAATCACATCATTCTTGAATAACCGGCGGGGGCGCTCTGTCGCGTCCGCAGATGGCCGGCCTGGCTTCGTGACGCCAAGTTAACGTCACACTAACATTGTAGTAACTTCTTAGTAACGTTTAATTAGCGCCTAAGTAACGTATCCCGCGAGGATACGCGCGACTGTCGGGATACTGCAGTGGGAGCAATAATACTGCTTGCCTTCACACTGGTGTGAGGTAGATCACATCCGCTCAGCCAATATGGTGCCACAAACACCAAGCCCAAGCACGGGCGGGGGAGGAGCAATGAAACGCTGGAGCGACACACACCGTCTGCTGATCGGAGCCATCGTCATCCTAGTCATCCTGGCCCTACGTCTTTCGCTGCCCTACGTGCCGGTGTTCGGCGAAGGCGCCGGCATGATGGACACCATGAGCCCCGCGGAAAATAAGCTGATAGCCGCCGGCGCGTTGCCCGGCATCCATTAGCCCACCGCCAACAGAGGGAACGGGGCGCCGCGAGGCGCCTTTTGCCACCACGGCAACCGCTGGCGTTGCGGCGACCAAAGAAAGGAGCGCCGGTTGCGGGACGCGCCTAGTGACAGGGGTAGTTTGTGTGCTGCGGAAGGCAGCGATTGACGGAACCACCAAATTTACGGAAGGGCAAATCACATCATTCTTTGAATAACCGGCGCCCTGCGGCACTGACGGCGCGGTCTGTGGTCGTGGTAGGCTTAGCTGGCTGGGCCGTTGCCCGGCTGGCGTGGCGTGGCGGCCCACAATCGAGCGCCAATCGAATCAATTTGACGCACTCGCTCAAAGAGCGCCATGCAACGCCAGCAACGGTGAGTACCCCAATGCCATCAAAGAACGTCGTGGTCCGGAAGACGCTCGCGGACGGCTCGGTCAAGGTCTACCGCTATGCCCGCCGCCCAGCGGGACGGGCGCACGCTGCCGGCTCTATAGGCCGCGCTGGTCGAAGCCTACCGCCGCAGTCCTGAATGGGCAGAGCTTCAGCCAAAGACGAAAGCCGGCTACCTCCATAACCTGGACAGGCTAGGCGAATTTGGCGTCATGCAGGTTGCCGGAGTGCGGCGCCGTAACTTGCTGGCCATCCGCGATGAGGTTGCGGAATCGTCCGGTGCCGCGGCCGGCAACAAGTTAATGCGCGTGGTGTCCGCGCTGTTCGCTTGGGTCGTCGATCGGGAATGGATTGAAGTCAATCCGGTGTCACGCATCAAGGCGCTTGCCGAAGGCCACCTTCGCCCCTGGAGCGCTGCCGAATACGATCGGGTCCTGCCTCAGTTGCCGGCGGACCTGCGGCGCGTATTCGTCCTGGCTCGCCACACCGGGCAGCGGCGAAGCGATCTGGTCGCAATGCGCTGGTCGCAATACGACGGGCAAGCCATCCGGTTGACGCGACAGAAAACAGGCAAGGCGCTTGTCATACCTGCGACGCCGCAACTTCAGGCTGAGCTTGCCGAGTGGCCCAGATCTGAAGCCGCCCAAATCCTG
>DATKFJ010000262.1:0-7446 GCA_035511435.1 Acetobacteraceae bacterium
TGGCTGGTGCGCAAGTTCACCTTGGCGCATGTGCCGGCGCCTTCCAACTTCGTGTCGCTGCGCAAGATCGCCACAGGATCGCGCGCGTCGCATCCGTGGTTCGGTTTCGGCGACTTCCGTCCGGTCACGCTGGCGCAAGCGGAGAAGTCGTTCTCCGGGCCGGGGTGCGGCGAAAGCGCCAAGCTGCTCGCCGGGCTGCCACCGCTGCCGTATGCGCGCAAGGAGCTGGAGGCGGCGCGCGCGCTGCTCGGCGCCGATGCGTCAGACGAGTTGGTGGGCCCTGCGTTTACCGCCCAGGGCGTGCTGAAGACGAGGCTGAAGGACTACCGCATCCTGCAGTTCTCCACCCACGCCCTGCTGCCCGCCGAACTGCGTTGCCAGAGCGAACCCGCCATCGTGACATCGGCACCGCCAAATGCGACCGACGCATCAGGCGCGTTGCTGACCGCGTCAGAGGTTGTGGGCCTGGATCTGGACGCCGATCTGGTGATCCTGTCGGCCTGCAACTCGGGCGGTCCCGGCGGCACCACGGCGGGCGAAAGCCTGTCCGGCCTGGCACGCGCGTTCTTCTATGCCGGCGCGAGGTCGCTCGCGGTCACCCACTGGTCGGTCAATGATCAGGTGGCGGCCTTTCTGGTCGTCGATACGCTGCGCCGCATGAAGGAGAACCCGAACCTGGGCATTGCCGGGGCGCTGCGGAACGCGCAGCTCGCGATGCTTGCCGATGCCGGCAAGGGACTGCCGGCCGAGATCGCCCATCCGTTCTTCTGGGCGCCGTTCGCGGTGATCGGCGAAGGTGGCGAGCGTGGGCCCGCAACCGCCGAACGCCACGTTTCACCAAGTACGCTGGCCGGTCTATAAGCTCCGCCGGGACGCGAGACGGAAAGCGGCATGGAGACCATCGAAGCCCTCGGCAAGTACGAGATCAAGCGACCGCTTGGCCGCGGTGCGATGGGGACGGTTTACGAGGGCTGGGACCCGATCATCGCGCGTCGCGTGGCGATCAAGACGGTGCGCCTGCCCGATGCCTCCGATCCGGAAACCGAGGAAGGGCTGGCGCGGTTCCGTCGCGAGGCGCAGGCCGCCGGCCGGCTGAGCCATCCCAACATCGTCGGCGTATTCGATTACGGCGAGACCAGCGAGCTGGCTTACATCGTGATGGAGTTCGTCGATGGGCCGCCGCTGAAGGACGTGCTGGACAAGCACGAGCGCTTCGTGCTGGCGGACATAGTCCGCATCATGGAAGACCTGCTGTCCGGTCTGCAGTTCAGCCATGAACGCGGCGTGGTGCATCGCGACATCAAGCCGGCGAACGTCATGCTGACCGCGTCTGGCCAGGCGAAGATCGCGGATTTCGGCATCGCCCGGATCGAGAGCAGCTTGATGACCCAGGCTGGCACCGTGCTGGGCACGCCTGCGTACATGTCGCCCGAGCAGTTCATGGGACAGGTGGTGGACGCACGCTCCGATATCTATTCGTCGGGGGTGCTGCTGTACCAGTTGCTGACCGGCGAGCGGCCGTTCGACGGCGGCATGTCGGCGATCATGCACAAGGCGCTGAACACCGAGCCGCCGGCGCCGTCGCAGCTATCGGTAACCGCACCGGCGTCGTTCGACCCCGTGGTGCGCCGGGCGATGGCGAAGCGGCCGGAAGATCGGTTTTCCACGGCGAAAGCCTTCATCGAAGCGGTGCGCGTGGCGGTGGCGAACCCGGTGGAAGCGATCAGCGAAGACGAGGCAACGATGGTCGCGGCGCCAGCGTCCGGGCGGGTGGCCGCGGTTTCGCTGCTGCCGGCCGCTTCGGTCATGCAGCCGGCCTCGCGCTCGCCGGTTGCGATGATCGCGATTGCGGCTGTCGTGCTGCTGGCAGCGATTGGCGGCGGGGCATGGTGGTTCCTGCTGCGCACGCCCGTGCCGACGCATACCGCGGCCATTGCCGTACCACCGGTTGCCCCGGCGCCGACACCCGCCCCAGCGTCTCCTCCGTCCACGGCGGCTTCGTCGGCGGCGGCTTCGTCCGCGGCCACGCCACCGCCACCGACGCCACCGCCACCGCCACCCA
Organism: Acetobacteraceae bacterium; assembly: GCA_035511435.1. GTDB lineage: Bacteria > Pseudomonadota > Alphaproteobacteria > Acetobacterales > Acetobacteraceae > JAMXLO01. The sequence continues at coordinate 2,063 of DATKFJ010000262.1, forward strand.
CGGCGGTCTCCCCGAGCGCGCCTGCGACGGTTGCAGGTAGCACCGATCAGGTGCCGGCCGGGGCCACGCCTGCGCAGGCGAACCAGCCGATCACAGCGACCGTTCCGCCGCCGCCGGCGGTTAGTCCGCCCACCGCGCCGTTGTCGGTGCCTGTCGCCACGCCGGCTCCGCAAGCTGTCTCACCAACGGCGCACGCCGAGCAGCAGCAATTGGCCATGGCTGGCGTGGACGGTGTGCGCCGCCAGGTCGCCGATTGGGCCGGCGGCCAGAATTGCGCATTGCTGGGCGGCAAGATGGGTGATGGCGGGTCGGTCGATCTGACCGGCCTGGCGGGCGATCGCTACCTGGATGGATTGCGCCAGGGGGCCGATGCGATTGCGCCGGCTGGCCAGATCGATTGGCGGGTGCAGGGCGTCGACCAGGTGTTCTGCCCCGCGCTGAACCTGCTGCATCCGCTAGTCCCGGCATTCGGCGCAATCGGCGGCCCGCGCCTTGGCCTGCAGATGGCGGATGGCAAGACGCGGCTGCACGATGGCGAGCCGGTGCGCGTGCAGCTTGTCCTGCCGGATTTCGCCAGTCGGCTACGGGTCGATTACGTCGCGCATGATGGCTCGGTGCAGCATCTGTATCCGCAACTGGCTGATCTGAAGAATGGCATCGCGGCCGATCCGGCACGGACCTTTGCTGCCGGCGAACCGGTCAATTTGGGGCATCCGTCCTGGACCATCGGCGAGCCTTACGGCACCGACATGATCATCGCCGTGGCATCTTCGGAGCCACTGTTCGAGCGTGCGCGTCCGAGCAATGCGGAAACCGCGAGCGTTTATCTACGGGATTTGCAGGCGGCGATCGACCGTGCGCGGCAGCGCGGGGTTCGACTGGCTGGCTCGGCGGTGACGCTGGATGCATTGCCGAAGTGATGGGTGAGCGCGCCAAAGATGCTGGCGGCTGTTTTCATTGCGAGTTCCGCACCGGTCGCTGGCCGACCGGCCCTGGATAGTCGCGTTAAGCGGGATGTCGGCAGTGGTGTAGACGAGGCAGCGGTGTAGTCGCCCACATCCGGCGGCATACGAACCGGCGCGCTACTTCGCTGACACGGCTTTCGGGTAGCCGGCCAGGACGTCGTGCAGCCAACCGGGCGGCATGCCGGCGAGAAAACGGGCCTGCAGTTCGGCCAAACGGTCCGGCGTCAGCTCGGCCATGGCAGGGGTGAAAAACAACGGGTCGCGGGTGAACATCAGATAAGCCTGCATTTCGTTGTACATCAGTTCTTCTTCGCTGGCGTCGTACTCCTCGCTCCCGAGGAAGCGACGAAATGCGATGCGCTCCGGTTCCGTGAGCGCCGTCAGCCAGAAATCATGCACGTAGGCGGCATAGACCGGATTGCTGAAGAACTCGCCGTGCGACAGTTCATGACGCAGGATCGCGGCTCGCGTGGAGGCCGTCACCGTTGCATCGGAACCGACGGCGGGCAGCGAGATCAGGCCTGCGTTGGCACCTGAGGTGAACCAGCTCTCCTGGCGCAGCAGGGCGCGCAGGGTCTCTTCCTGGGGATCCAGCTTGATTTGCTCGCTGTCCGCCAGCGCGAAAAAGCGCACCAGCGACGCCGCAGCATAGTCATGACCATAGTAGAATGTTTCGACCGTGTCGCCCTCGGCGCGGATCGCCGCGTCGAGCTCGTCCTCGGTCAATACGCGATCGCGCGGCAGTCCAGCCTTCTCGATCAGCGCCGCCACGCGGTTCAACATCATCCCCTGTTCGTGCAGCGAAGCAAAATCCAGCACGAGGATTCGCGGATTGTCGGCAAAGCGGAAGATGGTGAGGCCGGTCGGAACATCATCGAGGATCTGCTGTTCGGTCGCAGTCTCGATGTGAAAAGCCGGCGTGGCCGGGACGCCGGGCGGCGCGCTGATTGGCGCGGGCGCAATGGTGATGGCGGGCGGCGCGGCCGAGCGTGGCCAGAGCAGCCAGCCGCCAACCGAACCGGCCAGCAGGACGGCCACGAGGGCGACAGCGGCCAGCGACCTGCCATGCCCACGGCGCTGTGGGGAGGCGGTTCGGAGGGTGTCGTCGAGACCCAGCTTGGCCGGCCTCATGCAACGGCTTCCGGCGCGGCGTGACTCAGGCGCCCAGGTTGATCACCTGCACCCGGCGATTGCGCGGCTCCGACGTCTGTGGCGGCGTCTGGACGAGCAGACCATCCTCACCCATGCCGACCGCCTGAAGTTTGCTCGGGTCAACGCCAAACTTCTTGGCGACATAGTTCACCACGGCCTCGGCGCGCCGCTCGGACAGGGCGTGATTATACTCCTGCGAGCCAACAGTGTCTGTGTGACCTTCGATGCGGAACCGGTAACCCGCGAGGTCCTTGCTGCTCAGCGCCTGGCCCAGCGCATCGAGCGTGTGGATTGCGTCAGGTGTCAGGTCGGCGGAGCCAGCGGCGAAATTGACCGTGAGATTGACCGCCGGGCCGCTGATGTGAGCGGGTGCGGATGACGCGGCTTCGGTCACTGGCCGACTGGAGGCAATGCGTGGCTGCTGTGTCGGGGAAGGCGTTGCGCTTGCCGCGCCACCCGCTGGCGCGAGCCGGATTCCGCGGGTGCCGCCAAGCACCAGGTTGCCGCTTGGCCGCAGCGAATTGATGATCTGATCGGCGGACGGATTGCCCTGAGCCAACGCCGGAAGGCTGCCGAGAACGAGCGGAACGACGATGATCGGGGCTATCAGGAAACGCACGGGATCAATCCTCCGGACTTATTGCGGCGTTATAGCATGGAACCAATCCGATGCGAGACATTGTGCGGCCGTGCAAAGCTGCGTCAGAACACACCCTGCGCGTGCAGGATTGGCACGCGCACCTGTAGGCATCGGGTCAGCACCTGGCGCAGTTGGCCGCGCGCCTCTCCTTCCAGGCTGCCGCCGATGTGCCTGATCCAATCGTCGATATTCGCTTCATCTTCGCCCACGTGTACTCGCTCCAGAACGTACAGGTCGAACAGGCTGCACGGCGCGCCCGCGCCAAGCACGTAGCTCGCGGCGGCGACCGTGCGTCCGAGGTTCTCGGTGCGCATGAGCTTAGCCGCCATGACCCGGTTGAAGCGTAACGCCTGGGGCGCTGGTTCGACGCTGGCCCGTAACGCCGGCTCTGCCAGATCGAGGCCGAGCAGGATGCCGATCAGTTCCGCCGGATTGTCGCGCTTGCCCTCCAGCGTGGGCAGGTTGAGCAGGTCGTCGACCCGCCGAGGTCCGGCGGCCAGGGCATTGGTGATGGGGCCGTAAAAGGCACGGTTCAGTTCGGCGCGGCCCGCCGCCATCGGGGCCTCGAACGGCATCTCTTCAGGACTGATGTTCAACGATAGCGACACGTCCATCAGCGTGGCGTCGCGGATGGCCGGGTTCATCCGCCGCGCGCCGCGCACAAATAAATCGTGGCGCAACGAACGTTCCAGACAGGCGTCCTTGATCAGTTCGCGAATCAGCGGATCGTCGAAGCGCTGAGCCACTGCGCGCTGTTCGGGTGTGAGCGTGAGGTCGGGGAAATTCTCCAGCAGGTTGCCCGCCCCCACCCACTCCAACTTGGCGTCGGCGAATGCGACCGCGACGTCGGCGTGAAAACATGGCGCCCAGAAGGCGTTGATGTACTCGTGTGCCAGATATTGCGGCGGCAGCGAGTCCAAGTGACTGATCAGCGAATTCAGCCAGGGCGAACGAATAAGTTGGACAGCATCGGCGTCCCATAATGCCTTCACCACCTTCAGGCCCTCTTCGGCCTGGCGGTCGCTGCGCGAACTCAGCCGCAAGCCGCACTCGCGCAGCATGCGTTGCATCCCCAGCGCGGGTCCCCAGGCCGGCAGCGCATTGTAGCTGACGTGCACCACGCCACCTGGCGTCACCTTGCAACGCAGCAGGCGCACAATGCCCGCCTGCACGGCGGGCGGCACCCAGCTCCACAGGCCGTGCATGCTGACGAAGTCCGCTTCCGGTATCCGGGCCGCGGCGGGATCTTCTGCCAATGTCGAAAGATCAGCTTCGATGAAGCTGACATTGTCGATCGCGGCTTCCGCAGCCCAGGCGCGCGCCGCGGCGATATGCGCCGGGTTGAAGTCGATTGCAGTGACCTTCCAGCGGGGGTTGCTCGCCGCCAGGATCAATGCGCCGAAGCCCTGTCCGCAACCAAGCTCCAGATAGCTGACCGGATCGTCGGGGCCTGGAATGGGTGAAGCCACGCCGCCCAGCAAACATGCCAGCGACATCATCGCCGGCGACTGCTGGCGATAGTAGCCGGCCAGATAGGTGACGTCGGTCACGTAGCCACCGCCCCATCCGCTCATGCCGCCCGCTCCATCTTGCGCCAGTCGACCCGCTGCGCCTCGATGACCTCAGCTTCAAAGATCGCATCCGCGGCATCGTGGCGTTGGATGACGCCGCCTGCCGGTCCGGGAACCCAGGTGTTCCATCCCAGTCTTGGCGGCGGATCAGCGGTTGCGGTCAACAACAGCGGCGGCACTTCCAGCGCCGCCAGCACCGGATTGATGGCAAACCCCAGCTCAAAGCCGATATAGGCGCGCACCAGCGACACCAGCCGGTGCAATGCGACGCGGTCGGGCAACAGCCGCTGGAACCCCTTCAGATCGAGTGGCCCGATGCGCAGGATTATACGCGCCTGCGGATCCCAGGCGCGTATACCCGCGGCCGCATCGACGCCCAGCCGGCACCACGCCCCATTCACCGACAATCGTGTGCGCTGATCAGGCGGCAACGGCAGCCATGCGCCGGCGAATTCCACCACTTCGACTTTCATGCCGAGCCAATCGGACATCAGGGCTCCCAGCCGATCGGCCGACCGCGGGCGCAGTGCGAAGAGGCCAGCGTAGTGCAGCAGCGGTTCAGCGCCTGCCGCCAGGCGATCGGTGAGATGCGCCGTGCCGTAGCCGGTGAGCGCCAACAATACCTGGGCCACCTGGTCCGGCCCGATGACCTTGCGCTGCAACGCGACCTCAGCCGACCTGGCGGGGCGGTACTTGATGCCGGCGCGGGCGAAGAACGCGATGAAGCGATGCGCCAGCAGGTCCAGGAAGTCGCGCAACGCCGTCGAGCGTGCCCGGATTGTTTGGGTAACGATCTGGGAATAGTAGCGCGGCAGGACACCCGAGGGACCGGTCAGGCCCATCAGGCTTACTGTCACATCCGGCAGCGCATCGCCCTGCTGCCTGACATCGAGAACATCGGACGGCGGATAGACCAGACCCGCGGGCGAGCGAAACCGCATTGCATCAGCCGGATCCGACGCCTGCCTGGACCTTGTCAGCACCCGTACCGCGGCGTCGAAGCGAAACCTTCTCGGCATCGACCGGAGGGTGGTTAGCGCAGAGCGGTCTTTCATG
>DATKFJ010000263.1:0-10709 GCA_035511435.1 Acetobacteraceae bacterium
TTGTCGATTACCCATAACAAGGCACCCAATCGCCCGCATGTTGGGCTATTGAACGAAGCAGACCAGTCGGATTACCTTGCGTAAGCAACCCTAACGATGGCGTTGGTCGCGCTAGCCTACGATGCTCTGCCCATACGCCGCTCCCACTTATTATGGATTATTTTACGCAAATTTGACGCCAGCTAAAAGACCTTTGTATGCATCGCGCCGGAATGACACAAAATGTTACATTGGGGGATCTCAGGCCAGCCGCGGTAAGTGAAAGACCACGCTGCCTTCGTCGTTCATCGTCGCCAGCCCGTCGAGCAGGTTGAGGGACGCGCGCAATACCCTTGCCAATTCGGGCTGCCCAGAGTGCCACTCTGGCGGCACGTCGATCCTCGTGCATATCCGTAAATCATGGAGTTTATCTGTGCCGAAACCTCCGTGACAAAAATGTCCGCCTTTCAGCACCTCGCTTTTGTCGCAAACCGACTGCCAGGCCAACATTGCCAGACCAACAGCGAATGGCAGCGCATTTGCCGAGTGGGCCTGAACGTCCCCTCTCTACCGCAGCAGACATCTCAGCAGCTGCCGACATACGCGGCCGAACGTCTGCATTCGAACCACGGCGAGGCGACCTGGAACGACCGCCAGGGGCCAGAACAGACATCGGTGCCACATGCACACACGAGTTTCCACCCGCGCAGACATTCGACACACGCCCTGGCGTATCACGGACCCGGACAGGATCGGCGGACCGCACAGGGTCGGCGCCAGGTGCCCGCTCCAACTACCCGGTTGACACCACCATCCGCCGCCAGCCACGTTCACGCACCGCAGACCTGAATCCGACCGGGGGCATGACAGCCAGCAGCAACGCCATGCCGTCGACGCGCATCCGTCCCGATGGCATAGCGCGCGCCGCCGAACGAGCCCTCGTACTCGGCTTGATAGTGTGCGGCATCATCCTGATCGTGGTGCCGCTGCTGCTGACGCTCTATCTCAGCCTGTTCGACGAGAAGCTCATCCTGTTTCCTCCGCGCGGCTACACGCTGTCCTGGTATCCTGCCATCCTGCCCAACTTCGGCAGCGCCATCCTCACCAGCCTCCAACTCGGCGCCGCCACCGTCGTCGGCAGCCTGCTGCTCGGTGTCCCCGCCGGCATCGGCCTCGCGCGCCATCGCTTCCGCGGCCGTGGCGTCATCGCCACATTGCTGCTCGCGCCGCTCACCATCCCCTACATCGCGCTCGGCCTTGCCCTCTACGTCGCACTGGTCGCGATCGACGAAACCCTGGGCTCGGCGGTCACCGGCTCGATGGGTGGACTGATCGTCTCGCACATCATGATCACCACGCCATGGGTGGTGCGGCTTTGCCTCGCCAGCCTGACCAACCACGATCGGGCAGCCGAGGAAGCCGCCGCCAGCCTGGGCGCCGGGCCATTGACGGTGATCTGGCGCGTCACATTGCCGGCGATGCGCGCCGGCATCATCGCCGCCGCGCTGTTCGCCTTCGTCATCTCGTTCGAGAATCTGGAGTTGGCATTGTTCCTGACCAGCCCCGGCGTCACCACGCTACCGGTCGCGGTGCTGCAATACCTGGAGTACCACATCGACCCGCTGGTCTCCGCCGTTGCGGTGGCGCAGATCGTCGCCGTGGCCGCCATGCTGCTGCTGCTGGACCGCTTCGTCCGCCTGGGCCGCGTGGTGCAATGAACGACGCACTGACACTCGACAAACTGACCAAGAACTTCGGCAACCAGACCGCGGTCGATGCCGTCAGCCTCGCCGTGCGCAGCGGGGAACTGATCGTGCTGCTGGGTCCGTCAGGCTGCGGCAAAACCACGACGCTGCGCATGATCGCCGGCTTCGTGCCGCCAAGCGCGGGCGACATCCGCCTGGACGGCAACAGCATCACCGCACTGCCGCCGCATCGCCGCGAAATGGGCATCGTGTTCCAGAGCTACGCGCTGTTCCCGCACCTCACCGTCGCGCGCAACATCGCGTTCGGGTTGGAGATGCGGCGCATGGCCGCGCCCGCGATCCAGGCGCGTGTTGCGGAGATGCTGCGGCTGGTGAAGCTGGAGGCGTTCGCCCAACGCCTGCCGCGGCACCTGTCAGGCGGTCAGCAGCAGCGGGTCGCGCTGGGCCGCGCGCTGGCGATCCAACCGCGCGTGCTGCTGCTCGACGAACCACTGTCCAATCTGGATGCCGCCTTGCGGCAGGAGATGGCGCGCGAGATCCGCATCCTGCAACAGACCGGCAGCATCACCACAATCATGGTTACGCACGACCAGACCGAGGCGTTGGCGATGGCCGATCGCCTGGTGGTGATGCACGAAGGCCGCGTGCAGCAGATCGGCACGCCGGAGGAAGTCCACAACCAACCGGCCAACCCGTTCGTCGCGCGCTTCATCGGCGGCAGCAATCTCGTCACCGGCCGACTGGACGCGGACGACAGGCTGGTGCTGTCCGACGGCAGCACGATCGCGCTCGCCGGGCAGTACACCGCGCGTGGCGAGGCAACGCTGGCGGTGCGCCCCGACAGCCTACGGCTGGCAGCACCGGGCACCCACGGCTGCATCGAAGGCGAGGTCGAACTCTGCACCTGGCTTGGCTCGGTCGTGGAACACGCGGTGCGGATCGCCCCCAACGTCACGATCCTGGCGCGCGGCCCGGGCCTTGGCGTCGATGCGACGCGGCGGCACAGTGCCGGCACGCGCGTCATGCTGCGCTGGGAGGCGGCGGACGAACGGTTGTTCGATTCAGGCAATCTCGCAATGCAACCGCAACAGGCCAACATCAGGGAGACCAATCATGCGTAACCTAATTGTGTCGCGGCGCACCGTGCTGGGCGCCGCGACGCTGCTGGCCGCGCCGGCGATCATCCGTCCGGCGCGGTCGGCGGAGCAATGCGTCGTCGGCACCTGGGGCGGTGACTATGCGCGGCTGCTGCGCGAGAACATCGACGATCCGATCCTGAAGCCGGCCGGCATCGACGTGCTGCAGGATGTCGGCGATGAAGCGCCCCGCATGGCCAAGCTGTACGCGCAACGCAAGCTGCCGCGCGGCACGCAGGACATCTCGTGCTTCGGCGCGGTGAACGGCTTTGGGGTCAACGCCGCCGGCCTGGTCGAGGACCTGACCGAGCAGCAGGTGCCGAACCTGAAGCACGTGGTTGAAGAGTTGCGCATGCCCGGCTTCGTGCCGCACATCTACAGCGCGCAGGTGCTGGTGTACAACCCCGACAACGTCAAGGACCCGCCGCTCAGCTTCGGCGATCTGCTCGATCCGAAGTGGAAGGGCAAGATCGGCATGGTCAGCACGGTCGCGCCGTGGGTGATGATCGGGGCGAGCCTGTTCGAAACCGGCAAGACCACCGATTTCGACAAGGCCAAGGAATTCATGCTGAAGCTGAACGCCAACGGGCTGCGGCTGTATCCCGAGACCGATGCGCTGGCGCCGGCCTTCAAGTCGGGCGAGATCGATGTCGGCGTGATCTGGCTGGCGCGCACGTTCATGTGGCAGAATGCCGGCTTCCCGGTGAAGGGCAATTATCCGAAGGAAGGCGCCATCCTTTATGCCTCCGGCATGGTGATGCCGAAGAACGCGCCGGACAAGGCAACTGCCTACAAATACATGAACGCATTGCTGGAGCCATCGGCGCAACAAGGTTTCGCGGCGCACATGGGCTATCTGCCAACCGTGGACAACGCGCCACTTTCCGGCAAGGTTGGCGAACAACTGGCGTTTCCCGATCCGAAACCGAAGCTGGTAACGGCGGATTACGCGGCGCTCGCCAAGGCGACGCCGGACCTGAACGACTGGTGGTTGAAGAACATCCAGCACTGATGGCTGCGTACGGGGCGGCAGTGCGCGGCACAGCACTTCCCCTCCTCTTGCGGGAGGAATTTGGGCGAAGGGAGCCATGACCGCCATCGAACGCACCGCCCGCCGCCGCGAAACCAGCGCCGCGCTGGCCCTGCTGGGCCCTGCCAGCCTGCTTATGATCCTGACGCTGGTCGCACCGCTGTCGCTGCTCGCGCGCTATAGCCTGAACCGCTTCGATCCCACCCAACTGATGATCGACGCGGTCACGCCGGCAAACTACCTGCGTTTTTTCGCCGATCCATTCTACTGGAACGTCCTGGTCACCACCATTCGCGTCTCCATTATCGTCACTGTCGTATGCCTGGTACTCGGCATGCCGATGGCCTGGCGATTGGCGCGCACCACCAGCCGGTGGAAATCCGTGCTGGTTGTGCTGATGGTGCTGCCGCTGTTCGTCGGCACGACCACGCGCACCGCCGGCTGGATGATCCTGTTCGCCCGTGGCGGCATGCTGGATTCATTCGCCCGACTGACCTTGGGCGCCGGTCCGGTGAACCTGATGTACGCCGAGCCTGCTGTCGTCATCGGCATCATCGCGATCAACCTGCCGTTCACCGTGCTGACCTTGCAGAGCGTGTTCGAGGGCATCGATCCGCGTCTGGAGGAAGCCGCCGCCTCGATGGGCGCGCATCCGTCACGCGCGTTCTGGCGTGTGGTGTTTCCGCTGGCACTGCCAGGCATCGCGATCGCCGCGGTGCTGTGCTTCATCCTGTGCATGAACGCGTTCGCAACGCCGGTACTACTCGGCGGCCCGCGCTTTCAGATGATGGCGCCGCTGCTCTACTGGGCCTTCAGCACCGACAACAACTGGCCGTTCGCCGCTGCGATCGCCTTCATCCTGATGGCGACCACGCTGCTGCTCACCGTCGCTGCCAACCGCATGATCCCACGACGCTATCGCGCTTGAGGTCGGTCATTGCCGCACGATTGGAATGACGCCCGATCGGAATGACGGCCGATCGAGACCCGCGGCTGCAGCCGCCCAACCCATCAGGCCGCCGGACGCGCCGGCGACCGGCGCCACTATCGCATGGCCGCCTCGGGCGCCAGTTCGTCCTCGGACGATGCGGTCAACGTGTTGTCGATCTCCGCAATCGTCAGCCCTTTGGTCTCCATGCCGAAGAACCAGATCGCCGCCGCGGCGATAAGATACCAAACGCCAAAGTAATTCATCGCCGGGATCAGCGCGGCGAGCGTCGCCTTCGGCGTCACGAAGTTGTTGGACCCGGCAATCACCGCAAGCCCCGCCGGCCCGATGAATTTGCCCAGATTACCAAAACCGTACGCCAGCCCCATGCCGCTGGCGCGCAATCGCGACGGCCAGACCTCGGCCATGTACGGACCAACGATCGCGTAATTGCCGCTGCCGAAGAAACTCTGCGCCAGGATCATCACGTAGAAAATCGATACGCCGCCAATATAGACGGCGTTCAGATAGCCGGCGGCCGACATGGTCGCCGTCGCGATCAGGCAGCTTATGACCACCGCGGGGCGGCGTCCCAGCGCATCCGACATCCACGAGCAGAACAACCGTCCGAAGATCGAGATCGCGCCGACCCAGATGATCAGGAACGACGCGTGATTCGGATTGACCCTCAGCACCAGCACGAACAGCGTGGTCATCCACAGGCTCAGTCCCACGGTGCCGGTCTGGCTGATGCCGGTGAGGCAGGCTACCGCCAGGCTGCGTGGATAATTGAACAGTTCGCGCCACACGGTCTTTTGGATTTCCCCGACCGCCGTGGGCAATTGGATCGTAGCCGGTGCAACCTGCAACGCCCATGCAAGCGACTTGCGCGCCTCGTCCATTCGCCCTTTGCCGATCAGCCAATGCGGCGACTCCGGCACCCACGCACGAATCAACAGCGTCAGCAATGCCGGGATCAGGCCCACCACGAACAGGCCGCGCCAGCCGACGGATGGTTCCAGATACGCGCCGGCCAGAGCGCCCAGCAGCGTGCCCGCCGGCAACAGACTCGTGGTCAATCCGGTGACCCAGCCGCGCTTATAGGCCGGCACGAATTCCTGCACGATCGCGACATCGACGGTGTAGAGGCCGGTCACGCCCATGCCGACAAAAAACCGGCAGATCGACAGAAACAGCCAGCCCTGGTCTGGGGTAAGCGCCATCGCGCCGGTGGCGATCGAGAAGTTCAGCACCGTAAGGATCATCACCTTGCGCCGGCCGATCTTGTCGGCCATCCAGCCCCAGAACAGCGAGCCGATGGGCGCGCCGATCCCGGAAGACAGAAGAATCGCTCCGGACTGGCCGTAGGTCAGATGCCAGCCGCCGACGATGAAGGCGAGCACGAATCCGATCAGATAGAAGTCGAAGAAATCCAGCATGTCGCCGATCAGCGCAGCCGCGAAGATCTTATACTGGTTCGTGGTGAGCGAAACCTGCCGCTCCAGGTGTTCCAACATTCTTATTCCTCCCAGTCGTCGAGGTATGCGCTTTTTGTTTGTTTGGCCCGTGACGCCACGCCGTGCGCGTCGCTGGATTGACCGCCCGAATGCCTGGAACGTTCGATGGATTGGCGCTGAGCGTCAAGTATCAATTCCAAAGGCGGTGATTGGGCCAGCCGGACCCTGCGACTTTCCTCGGCCGCGGGCCTTGCGGTCGAAACATTTGACGATTGCTAATCTCGAGGTTCGGCATGACAGCCGCGACGCCGCCGCGGAAAATCGGGGCAAGGCTTGTCGACGCCGCCTTCGCTGGGCCAAGCTGCCTGGCAGCCGGTGCTCAGCACATACATCACGCCGTTGACCACCTCGCGCACGTTGACGGTGCGGTTGCCGCCGCGGCGTCTGCCACGTGGTGTCAGCGGTTCGATATGGTGCCACCCCTGGTCTGCCCAGTGCTGGTAGTGTACATGTCGAACGTTTGCATTCATGCGACTTTAGTAGTGCTATTCTTCGATGTCAGAACCGAAAATATCGTTGATGCGCCCTATATTGCGTTGGCAGGGTGGCCGTTGGGAGCGGAGGTTTGGGCGCCGGGTCCTTGGCGTTCAGCGCCGTTGAATCGGTTATTTCCGATCAATCGCCAGGGCTCACCTGATTAGGTCACCACCGACAGGTTCGCTCGATGTGTGCCTACACATCCAGAAACACCGTCTCGCCATCGCCTTGCAGCCGCACATCCATCCGCCACGTCCCCGCCCCCGCCGGCTTTGCGATCAGCGTGCCGCGCCGCGCGGGTTCATCGATCGAAAGCAGCAGCGGGTCGGTGTCGTTCAGCGTCTCGCCCTGGAAATACGCGCGCGTCACCAAACCGCGCATCAGACCACGCGACAGGATGCACAGAGCGATATGCGGCGCCTGCTGCGCATTGCCGCGCCCCGCCACCGGCCCCGGCTTCACCGTTGTGAACCGGTACATGCCGGCGCCGTCGGTGTTGCTGCGGCCAAATCCGGGAAACACGTCAGACGCCGGCGGATCGGACTGCCACATCTCTACGCACGCATCGGCGCACGGCTTGCCGTCGCCATCCAGCACGGCGCCGGTCAGCGTGATGCGCTCGCCGGGCGCACCGAAGCGCGTGAGGTCGGCCCAGGACGGATCCTCCAGGAGATGCCAATAGGGACCGATGGTCTGACTGGCAGTGGCGAACGGCATCGGATCATGCCTCCATCGGCGTGGCAGCTCGCCCACGCAGCACCACGTCGAACCGATACCCGAGAGCGTAGTCCGGCTGCGTGATGTCGAGATCGAACGCGGCGATCAGCCGGTCGCGCGCCTGTTCGTCCGGCACCGCGTGGAAGATCGGATCGAACGCCAGCAGCGGGTCGCCGGGGAAATACATCTGGGTGACCAGGCGTGTGGCGAAGGCCGGCCCGAAGTAGGAAAAATGGATGTGGTTCGGCCGCCAGGCGTTGCGGTGATTGGGCCAGGGATAGGCGCCCGGGCGGATCGTCAGGAACCGGTAGTGGCCGTTGTCATCGGTGAACACCCGGCCGTCGCCATGGAAATTCGGATCGAGCGGCGCGTCGTGCTGGTCGGCCGGATGGTCGTAGCGCCCGGTGGCATTGGCCTGCCAGATCTCCACCATGGTGTTCGGCACCGGACGACCGTCCTCGTCCGTGATCGTGCCGGCGACAATGATGCGCTCACCGATGGCGGGCTTGCCGGTGGCCATGGTGAGGTCGGCGAGCGGCGGGAATTGCGCGGCGGAGAAACGCGGGCCGGTCGTTTCCGTGATGGTGTGCGGCAAGGGATGCAGCTTTTGCTTCGGGTGCCGCTTGATCGTGCCGCGGTAGGCCGGCGCATCATACGGCGGCTGCGTGTCGGGGGTGAGTGGGCGGTACGGGGTTGGATCAGCCATCGGGTCCGTCTCCATGCTGGCCGCAAGCTGTCATAGCCGGGCCGGTTCGTCACCCCGCGGGGAGTGGGTCAGTTTGGAATCTATTCCCATTTGCTCACTCGACAAAACGGCCTACAAGCAACGTGTACACCGCAGTCGGCACTGAGCTTACCCAGCATGAGATGGTTAATCACGGGGCCAAGCAATATGCCCGTGGCGATGTGACGACCAGTTCGGTCGAAGGCTTCTTCTGCATCTTCAAGCGCGGCATGGTCGGCGTTTACCGGCACTGCGGTGAGCAACATTTGCAGCGCTGTCTAGACGAATTCAGCTTCCGTTATTCCAACCACTCCCCCCTTGGCATCGCGAAGACGCCATTGTTACGGATTGGGTGAGAGACGGGAATCGGCAGACTCAGGCGCCTCATTTCGCTATCCTGGTGAGTGCGAATCGAACTAGGAAGCAAAGTATGAACTCTTTGAAAGCGCTTGTCGCCATAGCTGACGGCGATGGCTCGTTATTTGCCGCCGATGTGATCCGACATAGGGCAAGAACTGGATAGTTCCAACCTGGAGCGAATCCCCTTCAGAAGGATACAAATCGCAAGAGCGAATAATTTGTCTCGATTCCCTTCACCATCAAAGAGGCCGCTTTGGCGATCCGCCGGTGGATTTTGTCGTAAAAGATCCGATTCCCGGATCTGTGCTGTACGGTCCCGACCGACCCGCAGCAGAAAGCGGGTATCGCGTTGTATTCCATCCCAAGGTTCGGTTTCCGATACCGCGCGGCATTCATTAGGTGCAATCATTGGGCGTCTCCCATGGCCGAGTCCGAGACGACTATCCAAGTGACGAAAATAAACGCCGTCCATCGACAAATTGACCCTGCGATCCGTATGTGGTTTGCCGATGATGACCCAGTAGCCATCCACACTCTAGTTGCGGCTGCCCATGAGCTTCTCCACACCCTCTTTAAGCGCGCTGGTTTGGCGGGGCTGCTGTTTGATTCGCCCTCCATCAAAAAAGAATGGCGCAGCACCGTCGCAAAAGCGATTAAAGCACCTGCAACATTTTTCAAGCATGCCCAACGCGACCCAGACGCCACACTCACATTCCACCCAGGCGTTAACGAGACAATATTATTATATTGCGCGTCCGCCCTCGACCGGATGAACGAAGCGAAATCCATCGAAGTAATCGCCTTAGCGTGGTGGCTTTGGCTTCGCGAGCCCGAGTTATTTCTCCCTGAAGCGGGCCACCACAACGTCCCAGCGAATCTTTTCGATTATCTTCGTAAAGTCAATAAGTTCCAGTTTCTCGAAGTCTGCCGCGATCTGGCTAAAATCAGCCGGCTGCCGGGATACACCGCCCGTTAGAGCGGTATCACCGGCCACGATAGCCGGCCTGTCACCTTCAGCTACAACAGCCGCGCGCGCCTTGGCGTCGACGACGAAGAACGGGCCGTGCTGGCGGCAAAGTGCATGGACGGGAAGCGCCTAGCATATCGGCGGACTGACGCAGCCTAAGACGCCGCACCATTTGGCACGAGCATTCTTGCGATGCAGGCTGGACAATGACTAGCGGCCAACGTTGTGGCATCGGCCTACGATCCCTGTTACTCTTGATGGTGGCGGAACGGGACTCGACCTCCCGAGTCGCCGAAGAGATGACGGTCGCCCGACCCTATATAATCTCCTTCTACAGGGGACGGGGAGCGGTCGTCAGCAGGTACATGACGAGAATATGGCAATCTCAGATATTGGATGGATCGTGGCTGCCGCTGCTGCTCCTCTCCAGGCAGGAACGGGCGCTGTAATGCTGCACATTGGTTTGACGCATTTCCAGGCGGCCAGACGCTTGTTTGCGGCAATACCCATTGCCCCGTTGATTGCTGCTGCGATATGGGCCTACTCAGAACGCCCTTCGATTACCGAATGTTGGCTAGTCGGAGCTATTGTGGGGCCGGCAACGATTATCCTTACGTTCGAAACCTTGCGCTGGCTCGATCACCTAAAGGAGCTATCTACCGATGAGAGCCGATAGGATATGGTCCTCGTTCAAAGATCTTCCACTGCTGGGAAGGTTATTTGCCTCGACTGTGGCGGGCGTCTGTCTGTTCGGATCCATAGCCTCGATAGCAGCCATAGGTGCCCCGGCGGCAGCGCAGCCACCGCCAAGTATTAACGGAAATTGTAACAACTTTGGTAACCACAACACTAATTGCAATACATTCAATTTTGGGCCACAAAAGCTCCAATTCACGGACGCACTGGGCGCCGTATTGCTAGCCAAACTGCCCAAAGAGAATGGGATCAACATTCTGGCCGTTGGTTCCCCGTCAGATTGGAATGTCGGGCAACAAATCTATGATTTTCTCAAATCTAATGGCTACCAAGTGAGTATCCAGCGGGCTGGCGTGCTGGCCCCTCCACCGGACGGTCCACTCGTATGGAATACGCAGAATTCAGTTCTTACTGTCGCCCCCAGTGCGCGATGACGGTGTCGGCGTTGCCTTTCCTCCTAGACTTCCCTCGC
>DATKFJ010000264.1:0-10090 GCA_035511435.1 Acetobacteraceae bacterium
ATCTCGCTCGACATGGGCGGCACCACCGCGAAAGCGGCAATGGTCGAGCATGGCGAACCGGCGAAGACCAGCGAGTACGAAGTGGGCGCCGGGATCAATCTCAGCAGCCGCCTGGTGAAGGGCGGCGGCCATGCGGTGAAGCTGCCATTCATCGACGTGTCGGAGATCGGTGCCGGCGGCGGCAGCATCGTATCGGTGGACAGTGTCGGTTCGCTGAAGGTTGGGCCGCGCAGTGCCGGCGCCGATCCTGGGCCGGCATGCTACGGTCTGGGTGGCATCGAGCCGACGTTCACCGATGCGATGGTGGTGCTGGGCTACATCAATCCCGGCAGCCTGGCCGGCGGCCGCGTGCGGCTGGATCACGCGCTGGCGCACCGGGCGATGCAACAGGTGGCGGACCCACTCGGTTTGCCGGTGATCGACGCGGCCTGGGGAACCTATGCGGTCGCCGCTGCCAACATGACGCGTGCGGTGAAGGCGGTTTCGACCTATCGCGGTCGCGATCCGCGCGACTTTGCGCTGATGGCATTCGGCGGCAACGGACCGGTTGCCGGTGTCGCCATTGCGCGCGCTCTTGGCATGTCGCGGGTCATCGTGCCGCCGGCGCCCGGCGTGTTCAGCGCGTTCGGTCTGCTGTGCTCCGACACCGAATACGTCGTGAGCCGCACGCTGTTTCGGCGAATGTCCGAGGTGGATGCCGCGGAAATCCAGCGGGCGCTCGATGAGATGGCGACGCAGGCACGGGGCATGCTGACGGCCGATGGCATTGCCGCGGACAAGATGACCCTGCTGCATCTGGCAGAGCTGCGCTATTCGGGGCAGGCGTACGAACTTGCGGTGCCGATCGCAGAGGGCCGCCCCGATCCTGTCGCGATGGCGGCGGCGTTCGACACGGAGCATGCCAGGACTTACGGCCATTCCTCTGCGGGCGATCCGACCGACCTGGTGGCGTTGAAGGTACTGGCGCGATCGGCTTCCGATATGGATGCAGGTGTGCTGTCACGGCTGGTTCCGCCATCCAGCGTGCAGCATGCCACGGTCCGTGATGCGTATTTCGGGCCCGTCGCCGGCCGCCTTGCGACCGACGTTTGGCCGCGGTCAGAGTTGCGCCGCGAGCCGCGCGCGGGTCCGCTGATCGTCGAGGAATATGACGCGACAACTGTGGTACCGCCCGGCTGCCGGGCCGCGCTCGATGCGGATGGCAACATCGATATCCAGGTGCACGCGGATGAGTGACCCGATCGATCCCATCACGTTCGAGGTGGTCAGCAACGCGCTGTCGGCCACCGCCGACGAGATGGCACTGACCATCATGCGCAGCGCGTATTCGCAGGTGGTGCGCGATACGATGGACTATTCCACCGCCCTGTGCGACCGCAACGGCGCGGTGATCGCGCAGGGTCTGACGCTGGCTGTTCAGCTTGGCGCATTTCCCGACGCGATGCGCAACCTGATCCAGCAGTTCGGCGACGACATGAATCCGAGCGACGTGTTCATCTTCAATGACCCGTATGGCGCGGGCGGCCAGCATCTGCCGGACATCTACATCATCAAGCCGATCTTCCTGGATGGCAGCGTGGAGGGTTACGCCGCCACGATGGCGCATCATTGCGACGTGGGCGGGCTGACACCGGGCAGCGTCGCGATACACGCGACCGAAGTGTTCCAGGAAGGTCTGCGCCTGCCGATCGTAAAGCTGTACGAACTCGGCGAGCCCAACACCACGGCGTTTCGCATCATCGAGCGCAACACGCGTCAGCCCGTGCAGGTGATCGGCGACATCAAGGCGCAGGTCGCGGCCTGTCGGGCTGGCGAGCGCGGATTGCTGGAGTTGCTGCGCAAGTACGGCAAGGATCGGTTGCGGGTGTATCTGGACGAGCGGCAATCGCGCGCCGAACGGCTGATGCGCGCGGAAATCGCCGCGCTGCCGGACGGCGAGTACTGCAACACGGATTACCTCGACGGTTACGGCGAAAACCCAGTGCCGATCCGCATCGAGGTGCGGCTGATCGTCAAGGGTGACGAAATCATCGTGGACATGACCGGCACATCGCCGCAGGTGCCGGCGGCGATCAACTGCCCGATTGCGATGTCCAACTCGGTCGCCTATTGCGCGATCCGCTGCATCGGCGGTCCCGACATTCCGAACTGTGACGGCTACATGCGGCCGATCACGGTGACGGCGCCGAGTGGCACGATCGTCAATCCGGTGCTGCCCGCGGCGTGCGCGGCGCGCGGTGTGATCGGCTACCGCGTGTTCGACGCGATCATGGGCGCATTGGCGCAGATCGTACCGGACAAGGTGATTGCGGCGTCGGAAGGCGGACCGACGTTGTTCTCCATCGGCGGCTATGATCGGGGGCGGGTATTCGTGCTGACCGAGGTGATGGTCGGCACCTGGGGTGCGCGCGCCAGCCTGGATGGGGTGGAAGGCATTTCCAATCCGGCGGCGAATTTGTCCAACCAGCCGGTGGAACTGATCGAAGCCGAGTTGCCGTTGCAGGTGGTGCGCTATGGGTTCGTTCCGGACTCGGGCGGGGCAGGGCGGTTCCGTGGCGGCCTGGCGTTTACCCGCGAATGGCGGCTGCTGGCCGATGAAGCGGTGGTGACGGTGCGGTCCGATCGGCGTTTCCATCCGCCGTACGGTGTGGCTGGCGGCAAGGCCGGCCGACCGTCGAGGAACGTATTGCGCACGTCCAGCGGCCAGCGCGTGCTGCCGCCGATGCCGATGGAAGGGTTGGTGTTGCGGCGCGGCGATTCATTCCACCACGATGGCGCCGGCGGCGGCGGCTATGGCGATGCATTCGCGCGCGATCCGGCGCTGGTGCTGGAGGACGTGCTGGACGAGAAGGTGTCGATCGAGGCGGCGCGTCGTGACTATGGCGTGGTGATCGATCCGCAGGGGCTGGCGGTGAATGCGGCGGAAACCACGCTGCTGCGCGCCGAACGGATAGGGTAGCGGCATCATGTTGGACCTGCGCATCACGGGCGGCACGGTGATCGACGGCACGGGCAGCGCGGCGCGTGCTGCCGATGTTGGCGTGAAGGATGGCCGCATCGTTGCTGTGGGTCACTTCGACGGTGTTGCGGCGGAACAGATCGATGCGGCGGGCCTGATCGTCACACCGGGCTTTATCGATATCCACAGCCATTCGGATTACACGCTGCTGGTCGATCCGCGCGCGATGAGTGCGTTGGCACAAGGCGTGACCCTGGAGGTGATCGGCAATTGTGGTTTCGGCTGCGCGCCGATTCGTGATCCAGGTTTGGCGGCCGGCAACATCTACGGCTTCAACGGCAGCATACCGCTGCGGTGGCACGGCGTGGCCGGATACCTCGACCGGTTGAGTGAAGCGCGGCCGGGGGTCAACGTGCTGACGCTGGTGCCCAACGGCCAGTTGCGTCTGAGCGCTTTGGGATTGAGCGATCGCGCCGCCGATCCGACGGGGCTGGCAACCATGCGGCGGTTGTTGTGCGAGGGACTCGAGCAGGGCGCATTCGGCTATTCCACCGGACTGGAATACGCCGCGGAAATCGGCGCGACGGAAGAAGAAGTAACCTGCCTGTGTCGCGACGTCGCACGCTACGGTGCACTGTATGCCACCCACACGCGCTATCGCGATGCCGGCTCTGTCGATGCGGTGGCGGAGGCGCTGCGCACCGGTGCGGCGGCCGAGGTCCGATTGCAGGTTTCGCATTTGATTCCCCGGTCCGGCGAGGACGATGGACGGCGCGTGGTGGAACTGGTGGAGACCGCGCGCGCGCATGGCCAGGACGTCGCGTTCGACATGCACACCAGGTTGTACGGCACTACGTTCCTGGCGTCGCTGCTGCCGCCCTGGGCGCGCGAAGGCAGTGGGCGCGACATCGCCGATCGTCTGCGCAACGGCGAAACCCGAGTTGCGATCAAGCAGTTTCGCAGTATCCTGTCGGCAAGCGGCGACTGGGATCGGGTGGTGCTGTTGGACAACCCACTGTTCCCCACCTATGCGCGCCGCAGCCTGGCGGAGATCGGACGGCAGCGCGGGCAGGATCCGCACGATGCGGCGCTCGATCTGCTGGCGGAGGGGGCCGATGATCTCAGCCGGCCGATGGTGATCATCCACTGTCATACCGAGCAGCAGCAGCGCGAGGTGTTTGCGCATCCGCTGTGCATGCCGGGTTCCGACGCGACGACACTCGCGCCCGACGGGCCATTGGGTTCGTCGGTATTCCATGGCGCGTACAGTTGGGCTGCGTGGTTCTGGCGCTTCATGGTGCGCGAGACGCGCGCGCTGACCGCGGAGGAGGCGGTCTTCAAGTTGACCGGCCTGCCCGCGCGCACGCTGAACCTACGTGGCCGCGGCACGCTGGCCGAAGGCGCGGCAGCGGATATCGCGATGTTTTCGGCGGCGGACTTCGGTGAGCGCGCGACGACGTTCGAACCGAACCAGCTTGCGAAAGGCATGCATCATGTCGTCGTGAATGGTATAGTGGCGTTGCGCGACGGGGCGCTGACGATGGACCGGGCAGGCCAGGTAATCAGGCGGAACATGCTGTGACGGCCTGATAAAAAAAGAAGATGGGACTGGCCGACAAAAAAAGACGGTGGGGCCGGCTGACAAAAAAGAGGGTGGGGCTGACGATGAAAAGGCGAACATTCGTCGCCGCGGGAGCCGCGGTGGGAACGCTGCTGATTGCCACGGGATCCGCGCGTGCGGAACCTATCAAGTTCAAACTGGGTACCGTTGACGCGCCGACATCGCATTCCGGTATCGGCGCCGAGGCTTTCGCGAAGGAAGTGGCGACGCGAAGCAATGGGACGATGCAGGTTGACGTGTTCCATGCCGGCGCACTGGGCGGCATTCCCGATCAGATGAAGAACGTGTTCACCGGCGCGCAGGACATGCACCTGTTGTATCCGGAGTTCCTGTCCGGACTGCTGGACGAGGCGAAGCCGATATCGGCGCCGTATTTGTTTCGCGACCACAAGCATCTGCAGACGTACTACAAGAGCGCATTGTTCAAGCCCGGTCTGGACAAGCTGACATCGCTGGGTTCGATCAACCTCGATCCGGACTGGACGTGGTGGATTATGGACCCGCGCGGCCTGATCGCGACGCGTGCCGTGCTGACGCCGGCGGACCTGAAGGGCATGAAGATCCGGCTGTGGGAGGACAAGACGGCGATCGAGACCTGGCGCGGCCTGGGTGGCGATCCCGTGGTGATCCCGCGGCCGCAGATGTACCTGGCGTTGAAACAGGGACTGATCGAGGCGGGGCCGGAGACGATCGGCATCGCGTACGATCAGAAGGACGATGAAGTGGCGAAGTACTGGACGCGCACGGACGAGTATTTCCAGATCGTCAATATCATGATGAACCAGCGCCGCTACAATGCTCTGGCCGCCGAACAGCAGAAGGTGCTGCACGACGCTATGCAGGCCGCCGGCGTGGTATTCACCACCGCATCCGAGCGTGGCTTCGGCCAAAAACGCGAGCTGGCGCGCCAGCAGCAACAGGTGACGGCGATCGAGCCCGGGCCCGGGCCGTGGCGTGACAAGGGCAAGGCGGTGCTGGCGAACCTGATGCAGACCGGCATCGTGCCGAAGGAGCTGGCTGAAAAGGCAGCCGCGCTGTCCTGAGCGGCATTGCCCGCGCGCGCTGGCAGGTCTGGGCAGAGGCGTATCTACGCGTCTCCAGCATCGTGGTGCAGGCGGTGTCTATCGTCGTGCTGACAGCGATGGTGGTGATCAATGCCGTGAACATCACGACGCGCGCGGTGTTTCACAACGACCTGGAGTGGACGCAGGAAGTGTCGCTGATGGGCGCGATGGTGATCTACTTCTTCGCCTTCGGGCTGATCAGCAAAGCGAACGCCGATATCCGCATCGAATTCATGGTCCGCATGCTGCCGCGCGGATGGCAACATGCGCTAGGCGTCATGGCGCGGCTGGCAGTGCTGGGGTTCCAGTGCACGATCGTGTGGCTCGCCATCGACACGATGATGTTCGTGCGGATTTTTCGCACCCCAGTGCTGGAGATTTCCGAGGCGGTGTTCTTCCTGCCGGTGATTGCCGGCGCTGCCGACATTGCGTTGACCGAACTCATCCATCTGACGCAGCAGATGCGGGGCGAGCTGCCGCCACCTGGCGCGGGGGCAATGCACTGAGCCATGTCATCGGGGCTGATGGTGGCGTCCTTCATGGTGCTGATGCTGCTTGGTGTGCCGGTCAGCGCCAGCATGGGACTGGCGGCGCTGTTCGGTCTGGAACTGCTCGACCTGCCGCTGGCGACATTCCCGCGCTACCTGACGCAGGACGTGCGATCGGTGCCGTTGTTGGCGATTCCGTTCTTCATCCTGACCGGCAACCTGATGAACCGGCTGGAGATGACCCGGAGAATCTTCGATTTCATCAATGCGGTGCTGGGCTCTCTGCGCGGCGGCCTGGCGCATGTCAGCGTGATCGCCAGCATGGTGTTCGGCGGAATTTCCGGTTCGGCCCTGGCCGATCTTGCCGGGCTCGGCACGATGGTGATCCATGCGATGCGCCGCGCGGGCTACCGCGCGGAGTTCAGCGCGGCGCTGATGGTGTCGAGTTCGCTGCTGGCACCGATCCTGCCACCATCGATCATGTTCATCATCTATGCCGTGCTGATGAACATATCGGTGGCGCATATGTTCGCCGCCGGCATCATCCCCGGCGTGGTGCTCGCCACCATCCTGATCGCCAACAACATCATGCTCGGCCGCCTGGGTTTCGAGACCTATCCACCGCCCCAGCGCACACCACCGCGGCAAGTGTTGCGTCTGGCGGCTGCCGGCCTGCCTGCGTTGCTGACACCGGTGGTGATCCTGCGCAGCATGATCTCCGGCCTGACGACACCCACCGAAGCGAGCATCGTCGCGGTCTGCTACACGCTGCTGCTTGGGCTGCTGTATCGCGAGGTCACTTTTGCGCGGTTGCGCCTGGCGTTCGTCGAGACCGCACGGATGACGGCGCTGGTGATGTACCTGACCGGCATCGGCTCCGTCATGGGTTTCGTGCTGACGTCCGACCAGGTCGCCGTGCATCTCGCGCATGGCATCGCTACGGTGACGCAGGACAAATGGGTCGTGCTGGCGCTGGTGACGCTGTCGCTGCTGGTGCTGGGCTGTTTCCTAGAGACTGTGCCGGCGTTGCTGATCGGCGTGCCGCTGTTCGGCCCACTGGTGACCAGCTTCGGTGTCGACCCGCTGCAGTTCGGTGTCGTGCTGACGTTCGCATTGCTGCTGGGGATCATCCATCCGCCGGTCGGGCTTGGCTTGTTCACCGTGTGCGCGATTTCACGGCTGCGGCTTGAAGCGGTGGTGCGTGCCAGCCTGATGTTCTATCCCGCGCTGCTGCTGGCACTGCTGCTGTTCATGTTCGTGCCGGCGCTGTCCACCTGGTTGCCGAGTCTGCTATTTGCGCGATAGTGCGTCACGCCGGCTGGTCGCAATCACAGATGGGGACGCCCTGGCGGGAGGATGCCATGACAGATGTATTGAAGGGTGGCTGCGCGTGCGGGAGGCTGCGTTATCGCATGCACGGGGCGCCGATGTTCGTGCATTGCTGCCACTGCAAGGACTGCCAGCGTCAGACCGGCACGGCGTTCGTGCTGAACGCGTTGATTGAGGCAGACCGGATTGAATTGGAGTCCGGCAGTCCCACGCCCCACACGATGCCGACCGACAGCGGCCGGCCGCACACCGTGTTCCGCTGTCCTGATTGCGGCACCGCGGTGTGGAGCGAATATGGCGGGCTGAAGACGCTGCGCTTCATTCGCGTCGGCACACTCGACGACCCGACAGAACTGCCGCCTGACGTACACATCTACATCCGATCGAAACTGCCGTGGATCACGTTGCCCGAGGGCGTGCCTGCTTTCGCGGCGTATTACGATTCGAAGACGCTATGGCCTGCCGCAAGCCTGGAGCGCCGCCGAGCGATCCTCGGGTGACGACAGGCGCTGGGACTTTCTTGGCGACGTGCTTTTTGCCGATGGCCTTCTTGCCGATGGCCTTCTTGGCGGCCACCTGCTGCGCGCGCTTTGCGACCTTGCGTGCCGCGCCGCCCGCATCCTCGGCCGGACTGTCCGCAGCCGCCATGTCCAGCCCGAACATCGCCGACAGGTCATCCACGTCCAATAGCTTGCCGGCGGCAGGGCTTGTCTTGGACATTGGCAGCGCCTGATCGATATTGGCGACCAGTTCGTTTTCGTCGACCGCACGCAGGCGAAACAGCAGTTCCGGTTGCGCATCGAGCCGAGCGCCGACGCCGTACAGCACCGCGGCCACGTGCTTGCACATCGAAGCGTGGTCGGGGCAACTGCACGCGAAGCGAATGTCGGAGGGCCGCGGAAACAGGCCGCTGTCCTGGCGGCAGATGCGCTCCATGACGCCCTTGGAGAAGCGACCCTGCAGCAGTTCGACCAAAGAATCGATCGCGCCCGCGCAGTCCTTGCGGATGGACGCCCAGTGCGTTTTTTTCACCTCGCCGATGCTGACGGTGACCGTGTAGAGCGATGATCCGCTGACCATCGCTTTCACTTCGCGTGGCGCGATCTGCAAATCGACCACCGAACCATTGCGCACGTAGGTGCGGCCGCGCGGCAGGCGATTGTCATAGTCTCGATAGCCTTCCAGATTGTCGCACCACGCCTTGCCCCAGAACGTAGCGGCTATGGCGCGCCCGGCGATCACCACGGGCGCGACGGGATGGCCATTCTTGCGCAGCTTCTCCATCGTGCGCGCAGCCTTGGCGCGGCGTTCGGCTACCGAAACGTAGGGCGGCCAACCTCCGTAATCGTCGTAGCGCGACATCGCCCTTATTCCCTCATGGCGGCGTTCAGATCCAATGCGACCATCCGCAGGAGTTCGGCGTCCTGCATCTCGGTCAGGTTGATTTCCCCGGCACCCGACAGCAGTTCATCTGATACAGTCTGCTTGGAGTCGATCAAGGCGTCGATTTTTTCCTCGACCGTGCCGCGGCAGACGAACTTGTGCACCAGGACGTTCCGCTTTTGTCCAATGCGGAAGGCGCGGTCGGTTGCCTGATTTTCGACGGCCGGATTCCACCAGCGATCGAAATGCACGACGTGCGAGGCGGCGGTCAGAGTGAGTCCGGAGCCGCCGGCCTTCAACGACAGGACGAAAAACGGCACGGTCTCATCGTCCTGGAATGTCTGCACCAGAGCACGCCGATGCTTGACCGCGGTCTCGCCGTGCAGCACCAGGCCCGGACGCCCGAAAATGCCGCCGAGAAATGTTGCCAGAGGCGCGGTCATCTCACGGAACTGGGTGAACACAAGCAACTTTTCCTGTCGCGAGGCGACGACTTCGGAAATCTCGCGCAGGCGTGCCAGCTTGCCGCTGTCCTGCTCGGCCCATGCATTGTCGTTCAGCCACTGCGATGGGTGATTGCAGATCTGCTTAAGCCGCATCAGCATCGCCAGCACGATACCTTTACGCTCGATGCCATCGGCATCCTGCAAGCGCTTCGCCAGATCCTGCACCGCCTGTTCATACAGCGCCGCCTGCTTGCGGCTGAGGCTGCAATACGCCTTTACCTCGGTCTTGTCTGGCAGATCGCTGATGATCGCCTTGTCGGTTTTCATGCGGCGCAGGATGTAAGGCCGCACCAGCTCGCGCAGTGGGCCGTATGGATTGTGCTCGCGGTCGGTCAGGCCCTTGGCGTAGCGGCTGAACTGCCTGGCGCTTCCCAGCAGTCCCGGATTGATGAAATCGAAAATGGACCACAGATCGCCGAGATGATTTTCGACCGGGGTTCCGGTCAATGCGATGCGCGCGGTGGCCTTCAGCGCCTTGGCGGCGCGGGTCTGCTTGGCGTTCGGGTTCTTGATCGCCTGCGCCTCATCCAGAATGGCGAAGCGCCATTCGGTTTCCGCCAGTGCGGATATGCGCAGCAGCGAACCGTAGCTGGTGATTGCGAGATCGAGCTGCACCGCCTGTGCCGGCGTGAACTGCTTCACCTGTTCGGCGGTCATGGCCGAGGGATGCACGATCATGGCGTTCAGGTCGGGCGCGAATTTTTCGATTTCCGCTGCCCAGTTCGCCAGCAACGATGCAG
>DATKFJ010000265.1:0-7532 GCA_035511435.1 Acetobacteraceae bacterium
CTCGGCCAGATTATGCGTGACGTAGATCGTGGTGGTACCGGCGCGTTCGATCAGCGCGGCAAATTCGTCAAGCAGCAGTCCACGCGTCTGCGCGTCCAGTGCCGATAGCGGTTCGTCCATCAGCAGGCACGCCGGCCTCACCGCCAGCGCGCGTGCAATGCCAACGCGCTGGCGCATGCCACCGGAAAGCTGGCGCGGCCAGGCATCTGCGAACTCGGCAAGTCCAGTCAGTGCCAACACCTCGGCGATGCGCACCGCACATTCAGCGTGCGGCAGGCGATCCTCCAGCACCAGCGAGACATTGCCCGCAACCGTGCGCCACGGCAGCAGCGCAAAATCCTGGAACACGTAGGTGAACGGATTGAGACAATCATCCGCAATTTCACCCTCGCAATGCACGGCGCCCCCCACCGGCGCAAGCATTCCACCCATGATGCCGAGTAGCGTGGACTTGCCGCATCCCGAGGGGCCGACCAGCACCATCACCTCGCCCGGTTCGGCAACCAGCTCGATGTCCTCCAGCACCACCAGGTCGCGATACGCGTGGCACACGCCACGCAACACGAGCCGCAGCCCAGCATTCATCGCGTCGGCAGGAATTGCGTATCGATCACCGACTGCGGATCGGCATCGCCCTTCACCAGACCCTGCGCCTTGAACCACTTGAGCTGTGCGATCACGTCGGACACGTCCAACGCCCCACCTGCGTCATAATAGCCGACACCACTGATGATCTTCTGCCGGGCATTCGGATCACCGGTGAAGACGTATTTCGTGATCAGTGGCATCACCGCGTCGGTCGTGGCATCTACGATGGGCTTGCCCTGCGCATCAAGCCGCAGGAAAGCCGCACGGTAATCCGCCACGCCCTTCTGATATGCGCGCGCGAAACGCTTCAACAGATCAGCATGCTGCGCGATCATCTGCCCGGTGGTGAACAGCGCGGTGATTTGGTACGGAACGACGTCGCCAGCCCAGCCAATGACGTGCGCATGGCCGGACGCGGCCAGCGGCTTCGCCATCGAGGCAATCGCAATCGTCGCATCCACCTGGCCACTGCCCACCGCGGCCACCATGTTGCCGATCTGCTGCACCGGCCGCAGCGTAACTCTATCGATATCGAAACCTTCAGCCTCGGCAATACGCCCCAGCATGTAGTGGAACGATGAACCGTACTGGGTAATAGCGAAGCTGTGGCCTGCAAGTTTGTCGAGCGAGGTCAGTCCGGCTGAGTATGCCTTGTCGGATACCAGGATCGCCGATCCCTCGTAGCCGCGCTGCTCATGCAGGGCGCCGCCGAAAACCTTCAGCGTGCCCTTCTCGGCCAGATTGAAGAAGCCGCCAGTCAGGGCTGTGACGCCAACGTCGATGTCGCCGGAAACGGCAGCCGCGGCGATCGGTTGCGCTGCCTCGAAGAAGCGGAACGTCAGGTCGATGCCTTCATCGCGGAAATAGCCGCGCTCCTGCGCGATATAGAATGGCGCGGGGGACAGCGTATGGAGCAAGCCCAGACTAAGTGGATCCGCGGCATGCGCGACAGTGGCAAGCAGAAGCACTGCGACGAAACCAAGAACGGCATGGAATTTTCGCTCCATCCGCCCAACCCTATCGCCGCAACGGCAACGTACCAAGCAAACCGACCACCGCACCGGCCATGATGTAGAACGCGGGAACCATGTTGGACCCGGTCAGCGCGATCATCCACGTGATCATTAACGCCGCTGTGCCGCCGAATACCGAAACAGCGATGTTGTCAGCCAGACCAAGGCCGGTCGCCAGCGCCCGGTTGGGAAACATGTCGCCGATCCCGGTCAGTATCGCACCCTGATACATCGCAATCACCACGCCGAACACCAGTTGATAGAGAATCAGTGTCGTCAAGCTCGGCGATGCGTTGATCCACGCGAACATCGGATAGGCCAGCACGAACAGCAGCACCGGCGCAGCACGCAGCAGCCATCGCGGCCCCACGCTATCGACGAAATACCCAAATATCGGGATCAGCACACCCGCCGTGATAGTGCCCACCATGGTCGCGGTGAAACCCGCCGATTGCGGCAGGTGCAGCGCACGCACTGCGTACACGGGCGTATAGATCAGCAGCGTGTAGGTACAGATCGTGGACAGCGTGATCAGCGCTCCCGAAGCGAACGCCTCCTTCGGATGCCGGGTGATGACATCGCGGAACGGCGTTCCGCCGGGTTCATGTGTCCGCCGGTGCTCAGGCGGATCGGCGATGCGGGTGCGCAGCACGTAGCCGACTGGCCCAATGACCAGACCCAGCAGGAATGGCACGCGCCAGCCCCATGATTCCAATGCCTCGGGACTGAAGCCGTGCGACACGACGCTGCCGACAGCAGCACCCAGAGCGATGAACAGACTGGATGAAGCGTAGACCCAGCTTACATAATATCCGGTTCGCCGCTCCGGCGCGTATTCCCGCATGAAGGCGGTTGCGTTGCCCATCTCCCCGCCGGTCGAAAAGCCCTGCATCAGCCGCGCGACCATCAGCAGGATCGGCGCGGCGAGCCCGATCTGCGCATAGGTCGGCATCAGCGCGATCATCGCGGTGCCGATGCACATCAGCATGATGGTCAGCGACAGTGCCGGCTTGCGCCCATGCCTGTCGGAATACGCCCCCAACACAGCCGCACCCAACGGCCGTACGAAGAACCCTACCGAGAATGTCCCCAGCGACAGCAGCAGCGAAGTCAGCACATTCGCCGTCGGAAAATACAGCCTCGCGATGATCGCGGCGAACACGCCGTACAACATGAAGTTGTACCACTCGAGCCCATTGCCAATCACCGCGGCGATCACGGCACGCGGCCCGGTGATCGATATCGCGCCGCCGACCGCCACCTGTTGCTGCACGACGCCCTCCTGCTACACAGTCACCTGCATCTCGCCCAGATAAGCCTCGCGGATCAGCGGATTCTGCCGCAGTTCCGCCGCGGTGCCGGACAGCACCACCTGGCCGGTCTGCAGCACGTAGGCGCGATGCGCAATCGACAGCGCCATGTTGGCGTTCTGCTCGACCATGAAGATCGTCGTGCCCTGCCGGTTGATCTCCTGGATGATGTCGAACACCTGCTCTACAAAGATCGGTGCCAGTCCCATCGACGGTTCGTCCATGCAGATCAGCTTCGGCCGAGCCATCAGCGCACGACCCATCGCCACCATCTGCTGCTCGCCACCCGACAGCGTTCCCGCGATTTGCGTGCGTCGCTCCTTCACGCGCGGAAACAGCGAGTACACCCGCTCCAGGTCCTGGTCGAACTCCGCGCCGCGTTTGCGCAGATAAGCCCCCATCTCCAGGTTTTCGAACACCGTCATGCGCGGGAATAGCCGTCGCGCTTCCAGCACCGGCGCGATACCGCGTCGCACGCGTTCCGCCGTCGGCATGCGTTCGATCGCCACGCCCTGATAGATCACCGTGCCGCGCGCGGGTCGCACCACACCCATGATCGTCTTCATCGTGGTCGATTTGCCGGATGCATTGCCGCCAAGCAGCGAGACGATCTCGCCCTCGCCAATCGAGTAATTCACCTGCTTCAGAACGTGAAGATCGCCGTAGTAGGTGTCGACGTCCCTGAATTCTAGCAACATGAATGATCGTCTCCGCGACGGCCGGGAAGATGGGGACGATCCACCCCCACCCCATGTGGGACGGGACGGCCAGGATGTGCCCCATCAAGCAGCATGCGTCGTTCCAGCACCCGCCAGCGAGGCCTGCGCATTGCGCCCCAAATACGCGCGCAGGACTTCCTCGTTGCGCCGCACTTCCTCTGGTTTGCCCTGCGCGATCACTTCGCCATGGTCCAGCACGTACACGGTGTCGGCCAGTGTGGTTACCACGTCCAGCTTGTGCTCGATCAGCAGCACCGTAAGACCCAGCCCGTTCAAACTCTTGATCTGCTCGGCAAGTTCCAGCGTCTCGGCTGGATTCATTCCAGCCGTCGGTTCATCGAGCAACAGAATGCGCGGCCGTGACGCCAACGCGCGCGCAATCTCGATGCGACGCCGGTTGGCATACGACAATCCCGCCACCACCTGCTCGGTTCGCGGCGTCAAACGATTACCGAAAATCGAGAAGATCTCCATCGCCCACTCGCGCGCTTGAATCTCCTCTGCCTTGGTCCCTGGCGGACGGAAGATCGCGGCAAGCGTACCGGTGCGCAGCCGCGCGTGCTGGCCGACCAGAGCATTCTCCATCACGGTCAAATTGGCAAACAGCCGCAGGTTCTGGAATGTGCGCGCGATACCCTTCGCAAGAATCTGGTAGTCGGGCAATCCCATGATCTCCTCACCGTGGAACCGGATCGAGCCTTCTTCGGCTTCCACCAGTCCGGTGATCACATTGAACAGCGTCGACTTGCCGGAACCATTCGGTCCGATCACCGCCACCACGCCACCAGTCGGCACGACCAGATCGACATTGTTCAGCGCCACCAGTCCACCGAACTTGACGGTCACACCCTTGATTTCCAGCGCCGCCGCGCCGGTGCGCACGTCACCCCCCAGGCCGGCAAGCTTCAGGTCGGTGAAACCACCACGCCTGATTTCGGCATGCTGCTGATCGAATGTCAGCGCCGGCGGCGGCCGCGTGGCCGGTATCAATCCCTGGCGCCGGAACAGCATCATGCACACCAGGATCAGGCCGAAGATCAGCTCGATCGACGGCACAAGATCGATGCGTTGCAGCCACGCATTGTCCACCAACCGGCCCAGTGCATGCAGCCATTCCGTCAAATCCTGCAGCCACCAGGATTGCAGCAATTGCAGAACGAACGCGCCCACCACCACGCCCCACACGCTACCGATGCCGCCGAACACGACCATCACCAGAATCATCACCGAGACCGGGAACCCGAACATCTCCGGCGTCGCAGTCTGCAGCTTCGCGACATAGAACACCCCGGTCATGCCGGCGAACGCAGCACCGATGGCAAATGCCAGCAGCTTGAACTTGGTGCGGTTCACCCCCATCGTTCCGGCAGCTATCTCATCCTCGCGGATCGCCATCCAGGCGCGCCCGATCCGCGAATCCCGCAATCGGGTGCTGACGAAGATCAGCAGCGCCACCATGGCGATCGCGACGTAATAGTAAGGCTCGGCCGCAACGCCGAAACTCCAGCCGAACAGCCGCGGCGCTGCGACGCCGTTCAACCCGGCCGCGCCATTGGTCAGATCGGACCAGTTGCGCACCACGATCGGCACGATCTCGCCGAAACCCAACGTGACAATCGCCAGGTAATCGCCCTTCAACCGCAGCGTCGGTGCGCCGAACAGCACGCCAAAGAACGCCGCCATCGCGGCAGCCAACGGCAACGCCAGCCAGAACGACAGGGTGAAGTGCACCACGCTGGCGTCGCCAATCTCGGCCGGCATTTTCGCGACCAGGCCAAGATAGAGGAACGGCTGACAGAAGCTGCTCCATTCCGGTTGAAGCTGGTATGCCGTCAGGATGCCGTAGGTGTAGGCACCAATGGCGAAGAATGCGGCATAACCCAGGTCGAGCAGACCGGCGAACCCAACGACAATGTTCAGCCCCAGAGCCAACGTGGCATATGCTGCCGCATTCGCCATGCTGTCCACATCGGCGTCGTTGCTATGGACGATCGGAAACAACAATGCGGCGGCTGTCAGCAGCAGCAATCCGATCCGTCGGCGCTGCAGTTCCGGGATGCGCGCGAACGGTCGGGTCAGGACCGATACGGCAGTGGCAGCGGCTCCGTTCATGCGCAGCGCCCTCTCATGACTTGTTGGGCGCGATACGCCCGAACAGGCCGGCGGGCTTGAATACCAGCACCAGCACCAGGATCGAGAAGATGATCACGTCGGTCCACGCGGTGGCGATGAACTGGCCGCCCATCGCCTCGATCAGCCCGATCAGCACACCGCCCACCATCGCGCCCGGCACGTTGCCGATGCCGCCCAGCACCGCGGCGGTGAACGCGCGCAGCCCCGCGGTAAAGCCGATGATGAAGCTGGTGAAGTTGTAGTACAGGCCGAAGATCATCCCGCCGGCGCCGGCGAGCGCCGAGCCGAGAAAGAACGCCATGATGATGACGCGGTCCACCTCGACGCCCATCATGCGGGCTGCTTCGGCGTCCTGCGCCGTCGCGCGCATCGCCTTGCCGATGCGCGACCGCTGCACGAACATGTACAGCCCGCCCATCAGCAGCAGTGCGATGATCCAGATCAGAATGACCCGGACGTCCAGCACCGCGCCGCCGATCTGGTATCGGATCGACGGCAGCGGGTTGGGGAAGTTCTTTGAATCCGCACCCGCCGTCAGCAGGATCACGTTGAACAGGATGTACGACACGCCGATGGTGGTGATCATCGCGGCCGGCCCCTTCACGTTGCGCAGGGGACGCAGGCACAGCCGCTCGATCGTCACGCCAAGCCCGCCACAAAACACCATGGTGACCGCGAACGTGACCAACAGCACACCGGCCAGCGGAATGCCGGTCAGGATCACGTCCTGACCGGACAGTCCAAACATCTGCAGCACGTACATCGCGACGAAGGAGCCAACCATGAACACGTTGAAGTGCGAGAAGTTGATCAGCTCCAGAATGCCGTAGACCAAGGTGAACCCGAGCGCGAGCAATGCATACATCGCGCCCAGACTCAGTCCGTTGATCGTCTGCTGAAGCAGCAGATCGAAGGTCGTCATTGCGTCGGAATCCTTTGGGTATGCCTCAGGACTGCGGCGCCACGCCGATGTAGTGGTACTGCCGCGACACATCGTCGGGCCGAGCGGCGGTGTCCTGCTTGATCTGAAACACGCTGACCGTGCGATCCGCCAGATCGCCATTCGCATCGAACGCCACGGTGCCCTGAATGGTCGGCACATTCGATGTCTGAATGGCATCGCGCACCGCCTCACGCGTCAGCGGCTTGCCGCTGGCCGCCACGCGCTTGATCGCATCGAGCACCACCAGCGTCGCATCGTAGGCGGTGATCGTGTAGTCGTCCGCCGGCTTGCCGTATTTGCGGACATAGGCATCGACGAACTGCTGCGCCTTGGTGTCGCCGACCATGTGCGGCGATGCGATGGTGGCATACCAACCCTCAGCCGCCGGGAAGCCGACAGCCGTCAGCATCGCCGGTTCGTACACGCCGTCGCCACCGCCCTTGATAATCTTCGGAATGATGTCGTACGCCTGCTTGGCAAGCTTCACGCCGGCCTGGCCGACGCCGCCATAGTAGATCGCATCCGGCGCCATCGATTTGATCTTGGTCAGGATAGCGCTGTAATCGGCCGCCTTCGGGTCAAGCCGGTCGCGGCCGACCACCTTGATGCCCTTCTTGTCCGCCTCCTTCTGGAATGCATCGGCCATGCCCACGCCATACGCACCACTGTCGTCCAGGATATAGACCGACTTCACTTTCAGCACATCGGCATAGAAGTTCGCCATGTTGGGGCCCTGGAAGGCGTCCGTCGTCACGGTGCGGAAGTAGATCGGCTTGCCAGCCGGACGGAACTGCTGGGCGAACTTCGGATCGGTGATGTCGGGATT
>DATKFJ010000266.1:0-7078 GCA_035511435.1 Acetobacteraceae bacterium
CGGGGACGGCCAGAAGCAACCTAGGACATAATTAGTGGGTCAATTAGGGATAATGCAAGCCCGTACTTGGTTTTTTGGAGATGCTGATGAACGCAACAGAACACGACGGGACGCACGTGACCACTAATTCGTAATCAGCAGGTCCTCGGTTCAAGTCCGAGCGTCGGCACCAAAGCAGTCAATGGCTTACTGGACCACCGAAGCACCGCCGAGTTCCTCGGTAATCCCGGCCCATTGGCGCAGCGCCGGTGCCAGCGCCTGCCGCATCAGCCCATCCACGCAAACTTCACTGTTGTTCACCAGCGCATAGCGCTGACCCGCCTCGGCAGTCGACGCATATGCAGCTTCGTCACGGTAAAGTCCGATGAGCGCGGCAGCGAACGCCGCCGGCGTGTCGGCGATGCAACTGCTAAGCGCCGTCGGCAAGGCCATTCCCTCGAAGGCGATATTGGTGCCGACACAGGGCACCCCAGCGGCAAGGCTTTCGATCACTTTCGCCTTTATGCCGGCGCCGTAGCGCAGCGGTGCGACCGTCAGCCGAGCCGAGTCATAAACCTTATCGAGCCGCTCAACGGGTCCGACAAGTTCCAGTCCAGGCAGCGCCCCCCGACGCAGGGACTCCGGCATATCGTTGCCTATGACGCGGAACCGGATCGCCGGATCCTGTTGCTGGACCAGGGGCACTATTTCCTGCGCCAGCCAATGCACGGCGTCGGCATTCGGCGCGTGCCCGAAGTTTCCGACAAAGACTATGCCTTCGCGTTCGGCAAACCCGATCCCCGACTGACGCAAGGGAACAGACCACGGAACCTGCGCCACGGTGACGCCGGGGAGTTGCGCTCGCAGCAGCGCTGCCTCGGCATTCGAATGGGTGATCACCACGTCCGCCAATCGCGCCGCCATCAGCTCCTCGATCCGCAGACGATCGGCGTAGCGACTGACTTCGGGACGGTCCTCGACCGCGCCCTGGCGTGCCAATCGCAGATGATGCAGATCGGCGACTCCGTAAACCAACAGTGCCCGTGGGCAATACTGCCGGACCAGCTTGCCATAGGCCGCGGCGTTTCCCGCGCGATGCAGATAGACCACATCGATGCGCCCGGTGTGTCGGCGCAGCACCTCTTCGACCGACCCGTACCACGGTGCCAACAAGGGCCTGATACCCAGCGCGGCCAACTCCACCGCCCGGCCGTGGCGATCGCCCAAATCCTGCGACGCAACGAAGCTGACATCGAAGCCGATACGCAGCAACGCGCGCATATGGTCGATTGCGGCATTGGCGCCGCCACTCACGCCGATCGCTGGAAGCATGTCATCGACAAACAAGGCCTGCGGACGCAGTTCCGATGCGGATCGACGCACGGCGGCGGTCGGTACCAACCCGCCCCAGCGGTCATGCAGACTTGTCGCATCCGCGCGCGCGCCCGCATCGAGCCGTGCTCGCGCGGTAAGCAACGCCTCCACCTGCGTCATCTGATGAACGATGAGCTCATCGAGATCAGACGCCTTCGTGGCCGCCTGCGTCGCGTCGCTCAGCATCTGGGCGACGGCTGCGCGGCCGTCGGCATCGAAGCCCGACATGGCAGGCAAACGCACCGGTGAGCCCGGTATCGGCGCGCCATCGGCCGCTCGCCGGAGTTCGATCACGTGATCGGACAGCGGACTCAAATGGATCGGATGTGTGAAGTCGAACGAGCAACGCCCATCCCCCAGGTAGCCGGCCTTTTCCAGATCGTGCCGATGACGGTCAGCGACGACGTGACCG
The DNA here is from genome assembly GCA_035511435.1 of Acetobacteraceae bacterium. Lineage (GTDB taxonomy): Bacteria > Pseudomonadota > Alphaproteobacteria > Acetobacterales > Acetobacteraceae > JAMXLO01. The sequence goes on from DATKFJ010000266.1 coordinate 1,766, forward strand.
ACGAGTTCACCGTCGCAATGGACCTCTAGCCTGGCCCGCTGTTTCGGTTGGGTCGGATCGAAAACCCAACCGTACATCCGCGTCCGATCACACAGCTCTATATTGCCCTGCAATGCTTCGGGCGCCCCAATTACTTCGGACAACCCGGCGCGCGCCGCGAGGCGTGCGCGGATCGCGACCAGTGCGTGCGATGCCGGTTCAATCCGTGGTGCGCAGAACTGCCACACCGGGCCTGGGTCATCGGGATATCGACGAGTGTAGTCGGCGGCGTTGTGAAACATGGTCCGGCTGTCGCAGTCGACGAAGGTTTCCGAATCCGCGCCCTCCGCAATGATGATGTCGTGCGATGCCAGCTCAACGTGGACATACTCCACACTGTCTTCGTCCATGAGTTGACGGATGGAGATGCCGTTCACCAGCATCTCGGCTGGGACCAATACTTCGTCGATGAACATCGCATGCTTTGGCGACACATCGAGGTCGCGGCTTGGTATGCCATCGGCCAGTGCATTGGCAGCGAAACGGATTGGCAGCACGTCGTGATTCCCGGCGATGAAGCGTGCGGCGTAACTGCGCCTGCCGATCCACTTGATCGGCTTGGCCTCACCCGATCGCGTGACGATCAGATCGCCGATGGCAAGCTGCTCGACCGGCACTTCGCCGGATGGCGTGAGAATTCGCGTGCCGGCGCGGTAGCAGGGTGCGTCCGTCGTGATGAACGTTCCGCCATGGCTGTCGGGGGAGAGGAAAAAATCATCGGTGGTGAAGACACCCGCCATATGCAGCGTGGCGTGGTTGATGCCGCCATCGTCGGCCAGCACCAGCGTGTCCGTGCTGTCATCGAACGTCTTGCTGGCAGCGTCGAAGCCGGTCAGGTCGATCGTGTCGCCGCTGATGAATCCGCTGATGCCGAGTGTGCCGAGGCCGGTTGCCGAATCGTTGCCGGCAACGGTCCACTGGGCTCCCGCGTCGAACACCAGCGAGGTGAAATTGGTGATGCTGGTGCCAACGCCGGTCAGCGTGCCCGCGCCGCTGGCGGACGCCAGCTCCAGGACGGCGGTGCCACCGCTGCCGCCGTAAATGGAGCCGATGAACACGGCGCCCGGATCGTCGATCAATCTGGCATTGCCGTCAGTGAAGCTTACCGCGACACCGGAGGCGCCTTGATCGGATTCGATCGTGCCGGCGTTGGTCACGGTGCCGTCCGTCCCGATCTGGACGCCGCCATAGCCCTCGATCAGCGCCGACGTGCCGAGGTTGCTGACGCTTCCTGTGGCCTGGATGGCGACACCGTAGTCGCCGCCTGCGCTGCCGGTGGCGATGATGGTGGCTTCGTTGACGACTGGCCCCTGGAAACTGTAAACGCCGTAACGGCCGCCATTGATCAGCGCGGCGGTCGCACCGCTTTGACCGTTGAAGACCATGCCCCCGTTGTCAAGCTGCACACCCGAGCTCTCGGTGCCGGTGCCGAGGATGGTGCCGAAGTTGACCAGCGTGCCATAGGCATTCACGACGTCGACTGTTTTGAACGTGACTCCATAGTAGCCCTGGATCGACGCCGTACTCGTCCCGGAACCACCCTGGCCGTTGGTGACGAGGCCGCCATTGCGCAGGTAGATTCCGTAGCCGCCGGGACCTGTCGACGTTGAGGTGATCTGTCCCAGATTGCTCAGGGTCGCGTCGGTGCCTTTCAGTTTCACGGCTGCCCGGTAGCTGCTGATCAGCGCGCCGGCGGCGTTGCTGACGTTGCCTGCTGCCTTCAGGTAGACTGCGGAGAAAGCGCTGGTCGTGATCGTTCCGTAGTTGGCAACGGTATCGGTCCCGCCCGCCGCCACGCCGTAGACGTATGTTGACGTCAGTAACCCGCTTGTCTGGATCGTCAGCGCTCCGCCGCTCAGGCGGATCTGGTTGCCGGTCAGCGTTCCGACATCGGTCAGTGTGCCGGAATTGGTCAGCGTCGCGCCGGCAACCAGCGTGTTGTCGCCGCTGAGAATCCAGTTCGCACTCACATCGATCGTGGACTGCGCGAAGTCGATGAATTGCGTGCCGAGGCCGCTCAGTGTGCCGGCGGACGCACCGGAGGCGAGCTCCAGCGTGCTGACCTGCGCCGCACCGATTGTGTTGCCGCCGTCCACAGCGCCAGTGAATGTTGCGCCGGGATCGACCACCAGCCGGTTGATGTAGCCCGCTGCAAAGATGACCGCGGCAGCGGTGCCCGCGATGCCGCCCGCGTTGATGACGGTGCCCGTATTGCCTCGTATAAGGATGCCGTCGTTGCCCCCCGAGATTGTACCGCCTGACGCATTGCTGACGGTGCCGCCCTCGAGAAACAAGACACCGTCAAAGTGCGTTCCCGCGATGCTGCCCACGTTGGTGACGGAGCCCGCATCGTTGTAGACGATGATGCCGTTGGCATATCCCGTGATCGCGCCGCCGGACGCATTGGTGACGGAGCCGCCCTTCCAAAGATAGGCACCGCCGTTGGACGAAGAGGTCCCGACGCCGGAAACACTCCCGGCATTAACCAGTGTAAACGGCCCGGAGTAGCTATAAACGCCATCACCTCCTGTAATAGTACCGCCCAGCGCGTTGGTGATGTATCCGCCGTTTGTTATCCGGACGCCGAACCCGCCGCCCGTGATGATACCGCCCGATGCATTGGTGACCGAACCGGCCAAGAATTGAACCCCGATGCCCGAGTTGCCGTCGGAGGTGACACTGATGATGTGGCCCGTGTTGCTGATGGTGCCTTCAGCGTTGGCTACGCGAACACCGTAAGGCGTCCCCGTGATCGTGCCGCTTGACTGGTTGGTGACCGACCCGCCTGCCTCGAGAAAAATGCCGTCGCTGGCAGTCGCAGTACCGGCGATGCTGCCGGCATTGACCACATTCGCCGATCCGATGGCGACAACGCCGTCCGCCCCTGTGATCGTACCGCTCGACTGATTGCTGACCGTGAAGCTGCCGGCACCGAGGGTAACACCGGACGCCAGGCTGCCGGCGTTGGTCAGCGTGGCGAACCCAGTGGCGGTGCCGCCGAGGGTCCAGACGGCGGCGGCGTCGATCGTGACCTGTGCGAAATCGATGTACTGCGCGCCAAGTCCGCTCAGCGCGCCAATGCCGGTGCCGGAGGCGAGTTCCAGCGTACTGATCGACGCGGCACCGATGGTGTTGCCGCCATCCACGGTGCCGGTGAATACAGCACCCGGATCGATCACCAGGCGGTTGGTGTGACCGGCCGCGAGCGTCACCGCGTCGGCACCGCCGCTGATCGCACCACCGGTTTGATTGGTGATCGTGCCGCCGAACTGCAGAAAGACACCCGTGCCGCTGGTCGCATTGCCGCCAATGCTGCCGGCGTTGACCACTGTGGCGGCGACCGACGATGCATACACGCCGACTGCGCCGGTGATTGTGCCGCCAGACTGATTGGTGACCGATCCGCCGGCCGCGAGCGACACGCCGGCACCGCCCGTGGCGGTTGGATCGCCGCCGATGCTGCCGGCATTCACCACTGTGGCGGCGCCACTGGCGCTGACACCGATCGTGTTGCCGGTGATGCTGCCGCCGGATTGGTTGGTAAGCGTGGCGCCGGTGGTGAGCAGAATGCCGTTGGCGGCGCCTGTGATGGCGCCGCCATTGGTGAACGCACCGCTGTCCGCCAGCGTGCCGCTGTCGGTCAGCGTCACACCCGCGATCAGCGAGTTGGCGCCGCTGAACGTCCAGCTCGCATCCGCATCGATCGTGACCGCGCTGAAGTCCACGTATTTCGTGCCAAGCCCGCTCAACGTGCCGGCGGACGCGCCGGAGGCGAGCTCCAGCGTGGTGGTGCCCACGCCGTTGCTGGTGCCAATGACAGTCGTGTTCCCGCTCGGCGCCAGCGTGACGGCGCCGCCGCCGCTGACGGCCCCGATGAATCTGGCGCCGGGGTCGATGATCAGTCGGTTGGTGCCGCCGCCGAACACCAGGGCATCGGCGCCTCCGTCATAGTTGGATGCGATGGTGCCGGCGTTGATCACCGTGTCGTTGTTCGACGCGTAGATACCGAGGTAGCCCTCGATCAGCGACTGCGTACCCAGGTTGCTGATGCTGCCCGCGCCGCCGAGGCTGATGCCAAAGTAAATATTGGGATCGCCGCGGTTTTCTACGCCGACGATGGTGGCGTAGTTGATGACTGTCGCCGCGCCGCTGATCCAGACGGCGCTGGTCTGGTCCCCGCCCATGATTCGCGCGCCCGTGGCGCCGCTGGGTCCGTTGATGATGGTGCCGGTGGCCATTGACACCGCCGGGTCGCCGGGATTGCCGCTGATGGTGCCGTAATTGATCAGGGTGCCGGCACCTGACGATCCGAACTCGACGCCAAAGCGGTAGCCGAGAATATAAGCCCCGCTGACGGTGCCACCGGACGCGCCGTTGGTGACGACACCACCATTGGCCAGATAGACACCGTCGCCACCACTAAATAAATTGGACGGGCTGATAGTCCCCAGGTTGTCCACTGTCCCGACGGCCCCGGAAATCCTGACGCCGTCGTTATCACCTTTGATGGTCCCGCCCGACTGGTTGGTGACCGAGCCGCCTGCACGCAGATAGACGCCGTCGGCATTCCCGGCGGTGTAATTGCCCGCAATGAGGCCGGCGTTCACCACCGTGGCCGCGCTGTTGCGTGCGTCGACGCCGTAATAGCCGCTGATCGTGCCGCCTGACTGGTTGCTGACCAGTCCGCCCGCTCCAAGGTAAACGCCGACGCCGTGGACGTCGGTCGAATAGCCCGCGCCCTCGATGCTGCCGGCGTTGTCCACCGTGGTCGCGGTGCCAGTCCCGGCAACACCGCGATAACCGCCGATGCCGCCGCCGTTTGTGACCGACCCGCCGGCGACCAGCCGGATTCCGCCAGCACCACCAGTGATGCTGGCCGACGCGGTGTTGGTGATCGTGCCGGCGTCCGCGAAGCTGACGCCGTAGCTGCTCGCGTCGGTTTCGCTGACCAGGCCCTGGTTGGTCAGCACCCAGTCAGTGCCGATCGGTCCATAGACGCCTACGACGCCTGCTGCCGCACTGCTGATGGTGGTGGTGTTCGCGATGGTCGTCGGGTTGACCGACAGCGTTACGCCGCTGGCGAAGCTGCCGCTGATTGTGCCTGACATGAACTATTCCCCCATCGTGCCGCCGCCGGACTCGTCCGTCCCCACATCAACATCGCAGGCGCTCTGCGGGGGGCGCCATAGATCGTGTCGGCCACGCTGACGCCGATTTGCGCCAACCGGGATCGTGCCTAATTCAGTGCTGAGACCGATGCATGCATCGTCTTGC
>DATKFJ010000267.1:0-19046 GCA_035511435.1 Acetobacteraceae bacterium
AACAACCATTCGGAATAGCCGTTGGCGTCGCCGAGCGCGTGGCCGAGTGAGAAGCCGGCGGGATGGCCGTTCTTCTGCAGCTTCTGGCACAGCGTCAGAAAGTCATTCAGGTCGTTCGGGATCTTGTCGTAGCCCGCCGCATTCACCCATGACTTGCGATAGACGGTGGGACCCGTTCCGCCGCCGATCGGCAGGCCGATCCAGTCCTTGGTCTCCCACTTTCGGCCGTAAAGCAGCGACAGGTCGTACCAGCCGCCATATTTTGCGCCGAGGTAGTCGGCGAGATCGGTCAGCTCGACGAGTTTCGAGTAGTAGATATGCGGATCGGCGCCGAAGCTGATGACGATGTCGGCGCCGGCGCCGGTGTTGGCGATCACCGCAAGCTGTGGCCGCAGATCTTCCCAGCTCACGAAGTCCACCTTCACATCGACGCCGGTGGCATCGATGAACTTCTTGGTGTTGGATTTCCAGAACACCTCGTCCGGGTCGATGAACTTGGCTGGCCGCAGTACGTGGAGCGACGCACCCTTCTCGATCTTGTACTCCGGCGGCTTCACGTTCGCCGTCGGCACATCATCGACTGCCGCCCGAGCCCCGATGATTGGGATCGATGTCGCTCCCAGTGCGGCTGCGCCGAGAACCAGTGAATCACGCCGCGTAATAGTCATTCGGTGGTTTCCTCCATTGCCGGTCACGTGTGGCCAGGGCCCTCGCGACCGGGAATATCAAGGGCCCAATGCGCGCCATATTCCGCCACACCGTGCGCCGCGTAAAGTCAACGGCGCAAAGTCAACAGCTGGCGCGTCAGCCGACAATGCGCTGCCCGGTGCCGGCATCGAACACATGGACCAGCGATGGATCAGGGGTAATGCGGATTGTCTCGCCGGGCTTGGCCGACACGCGCTCGCGGAAGGCACAGACCACCGGGGCGCCGGCGAACTCCGCCATCACCTGGGTCTCCGAGCCGGTCGGTTCGATCACGTGCACTATCGCCGGCAGTCCGTTCGCGTTGAGCTGAAAATGTTCTGGGCGCACGCCGTACACCGCGGGCTTGCCATCGGAACCATTGGGACTGCGCGGCAATGGCAATTTCTCGCCACCCTCGGCGCGGAAATTGCCGCCCTCGATCTTGCCTTTCAGAAAATTCATCGCCGGCGAACCGATGAAGCCGGCGACGAACAGGTTGTTCGGCCGGTCGTAGAGTTCCAGCGGCGCGCCGATCTGCTCCACGTTGCCGGCATTCATCACCACGATCTTATCGGCCATCGTCATCGCCTCGATCTGGTCGTGCGTGACGTAGACGGTGGTGGTGGCCAGCCGTTGGTGCAGTTCCTTGATCTCGGCGCGCATGGCTACGCGCAGCTTCGCGTCGAGGTTGGATAGCGGTTCGTCGAACAGGAACACCTGCGGATCGCGCACGATCGCGCGGCCCATCGCGACGCGCTGGCGTTGGCCGCCGGATAATTGTCGCGGATAGCGGTTGAGATAAGGCGTCAGGCCGAGGATCTGTGCGGCGCGGTTCACCTGCTGGTCGATGACGGTCTTCGCGGCCTTCGCCAGGCTGAGCGAGAACGCCATGTTGTCGCGCACCGTCATGTGCGGGTAGAGCGCGTAATTCTGGAACACCATCGCGATGTCGCGTTCTTTCGGCGCGACGTTGTTGACCACGCGGTCGCCGATGGCGATTTCGCCCAGCGAGATGTTCTCCAGCCCGGCGATCATGCGCAGCAGCGTCGATTTGCCGCAGCCGGACGGTCCGACAAGGATGACGAATTCACCATCGTCGATCTCGACGCTGACGCCGTGCAGTACCTCGGTCGAGCCGAAGGTCTTGCGGACGTTCCGAATGGAAACGTTGGCCATGATGTTGTTGGACGTTCCTCGGCGGTTTCTGCGTCGTAAGGTCAGGGAAGGGGTTGGTGTGGTGCGCGCAAACCCCCCACCCTAACCCTCTCCCGCAAGGGGAGAGGGAATAGTGGCGTTGCAGTCTCAGTCTCGGCTTTTCTCAGAACTTGGAAACCCGCGTCTCCTTCGCGGTGATGAACTCCAGCAGCGCCGGCTTGCCTTGCTTGGTCTGCTCGATGCCGCGCTGGATCGCCGCCTTGATCTGGCCGGGGTCGGTCACGCGCTCGCCATAGCCGCCGAATGCCTTCGCCATGTCGGCGTAGTTGCCGGAGATGTCGGTCGAGCGGTACTTCTCGGTCGACACCGGCATCACCTTCAACTCGATCGCCATGGAGAAGTTGTTCATCAGGCACGACAGGATTGGGATGCGCTCGCGCACCGCGGTCTCGAAGTCCATGCCGGTGAAGCCGATCGCCGCGTCGCCCCAGAAGTTGATGCAGGTCTTGTTCGGATGCATCAGCTTGGCACCCATCGCCAGGCCGAGACCCATGCCGAGTTGCGTGGTCTTGCCCCAGCCGATGTATGACATCGGCTCGGTGGAAACCCAGAACGGCGAGATCTGATCGCGCGGGCTGCCGGCGTCGTGCGTGATGATGGTGTTCTTCGGGTCGGTGCCGGCCATCAGTTCCCAGATCACCCGGTACGGGCTGATCGGCGCCTCGTTCGAATTGAGCAGCGGCTTCCACTGCTCCATCCATTCCTCGCGAACCTGCGTGATCTCCTTAACCACCGCGCTTGGGTCGCGGTTCGACTTGATGGTCTGCTTCAGTTCGCCGATCAGCGCATCGAGCGTCAGGGCCGCGTCGCCCACCAGGCCGATCGCTGCCGGCACATCCTTGTTGAGGTGGTTCGGGTCCAGCGTAGCGTGGATGAACTTCTTGCCCTTGGGGAACTTGATGCCGAAGTTGGTTTCGGTGAACGAGCAGCCGATGCCGATGATCAGGTCGGCATTGGCGATGAAATGATGCACCGGCTTCGGCACCGCGTTGCCGCCGGAACCCAGCGACAGCGGATGGTTTTCCGGGAACGAACTCTTGCCGCCGAGACTGGTGGTGACCGGTGCGCCGAGCAGTTCGGCGAATGCGCGAAGCTGCGGCCATGCTTCGGCCCATTGCACGCCGGTGCCGGCATAGATCACCGGACGCTTGGCGGCCAGGATCGCTGCCGCCGCTTTGCGCACGTCGGCCGGGTCGGGCGCGTAGCGCACATGGGCGACCGGCGTGTAGTCGAGATCGCCGATCTCCTCGCCCCACATGTCGGTGGGGATTTCCAGGATCGCCGGACCGCTGCGGCCGTTGCGCAGGTTGTTGAAGGCGCGCCGCATGGCGTTGGGCAATTCCGCGGCAACGATCAGGTGTTCGGATATCTTCGACACGCCGCGCATCTCGCGTGACGCGCTGTAGTTCGGGTCGATACCGGCGATGCGCCGCGGATAGCCTTGGGGGATCACCAGCAGCGGGACCGACTCGCTATAGGCCTGGGCGACGCCGCCATAGGCGTTCTCGCTGCCGGGCCCGTGCTGCATGCAGAACGCGCCGATCTTCCTGCCGGATGTAACCCGGGAAATCGCGTCGGCCATGTGCAGGCCGATGCGCTCCTGACGCACTATGATTGGTCGGATGTCGGCGGCCGCCGCATATTCCAGCAGGTGGTTGACCGGGTAGCCGCAGAGGATCTCGATCCCCTCGCGCTTCATGATCTGGGCAACAGCCTCTCCAACCTTCATCTCTCTCGTTCCCTCTGCTGGGGTTGCGCTTCTTCGGCCGTGCGGCAATGGCCCGCCGGACGTCAAGCGGTCGCAGGGTAGGGCGCGCGTCCACCGGTGGCAACGGGCGGAGCATTTTGGGGCGCGGCTGCGGGCTTTCGATGATCGACCTTCCGATGATCGACCCGGCTGCCTGACTATCCGGCGACTGGACTCAGGCTGGCGACTGGACTCAGGCCGGCGGGCGGCACGATGCGACGCCGCCCAGACCGATTCGTGCATTCTGCTGGGCCAACTGGCGCGCCTGCTGCAAGTCCGGCGTCAGAGTGTTGGGCGGCTGGCTCGACAGCAACTGCTCCCCGTCCCTGTAGTGAGCGATCGCACCCTGGCAGTTGATCGGGGCGATCGCCTGTGCCCAGTCGAACTGTGCGGACACCTTCAGGAAGGCCACGACCTGAGGAAAACCGCGCAGATCGTACTTGGTCTCGAGCGTGGCGGCGCGCTGGAACAACGCCTCGCCCGCAGCAACGTCATCTGGCGTATCGGCCGCACGAATTTGCAGGAAACCGAGATAGCGCAGCGCGATCGACTCGTCATTCGGGCTGTTGGCGGCGGCCAATGCGATCTGCAGCAGTTCCTTCGCGGCTGCGGCCTCGCCATTTCCGTAGTCGATCTGCGCGATCGTCCAGAGTTCGCTGGTCGTGGCGTTGGTTCCCAGCCGTCTGCCCAGTTCGGTAGCAGTGTGTGCGGTCGTTTGGACCTGCGCTATGATCAGCTTCGAGATACCGAACGCAGACTGCGGGTCGCTGGCGTATTTCGTCGTGTTCTCCGCTTGTTTGATGGCAAGATCCTGCAAGACCTGAATACTTGCCGCGAGTTGCGCTTGCTGATCGTGAAGGTCTTTCTGATTGCCTGTGTAGATCGAGAACAGCGTGGTGGCGAGCGACAAGACGAAGGCGCAGGCTGCCACGATCAGCGAGCCATCGTTCCACCAGACCTTCTTGTTCGCCGCGAGCCCGTGAAGCGCCTCGATCTCGTCCTGGGTAAACATATCGACGAAGTGTTGCCGCGGCTCTTGTGCTTCGCTCATGTCGGCCTCCCCAAAGGACGGCATCACGGCCAGGCGGCTGGCGCCGCAACGACTAGCGGGTATGATCCACCGTCGCATCGATGCGGGCAACCAGGTCCGCGGGCAGCGGTCCGGCTTCGGCCGCCGCGACGCAGTCGGCCAGTTCCTCGCGGTTCTTCACGCCCAATACCAGCGTGTCGATGTCGAGCGACAGCGCATAGCGGTGGGCGATCACTGCCGGGTTGGCACCAAGTTCGGCGCACAGAGCGCGGAAGCCGGCGGCGCGGACATAATCATGTACTTCCGGATGGTTATCCGGCAAGGTCCGGTCAATTGCGGCGGTCAGCGCGCCGGCCTGCACCGCGCGGATCCCCATGACGCCAACGCCATTCGCGCGCGCCGCAGCCATCACCGTGCGCGGCTTTGCCGGCCCGTCGAAGAACTTCAGGCCGCCGGGCGAATCCAGCAGATTGGCGATGCATTGTACCGCGCCGGGCGCGGGACGTTCGTTTAGCAGCCCGATGATGGTGTCAGGGTGACCGATGCCGGTCAGGCCCCAAGCGCCGATCAGGCCTTCCGCCACCAGCCGTTCGAACACCGGCCGAACATGCGCGGTGAAGACCTGGTAGGGCGTCATACGGCTGGCGGCATCACGCCGGCCGGCCATGAAGGTTGCGTCGGGCACCACGTTCGAATGCAGGAAGAACAGGTCGAGCCGCGACAGGCGGAGGCGTTGCAGGCTGGCCTCGATCGAGCGGCGCAGGATGCTCTCGATCTCACCGACCGGTGGGTTGCCGAGGTTGCACTTGCTGGTGACGCGAACACCGGACGGTAGGTTTCCGGCGAATGCCTCGCCCACAACCTGTTCGGCCTTGCCGTCGCCGTAACGAGGCGCCAGGTCGAGCAGGTTGATCCCCGCGGCGACTGCCGCATGCACGGTAGCAACGCATTCATCGAAGGTGGTCGGCCCCCACAGCATGCCCAGGCCACCGCCGCCCAGGGTCAGCGTTGAGACGGGGAAGAGCCTGCCGAAGGTGTTTTGCTGCATGATTGAACCTGCGACGTTTGGAGGGAGGATGCCGGGAGGGAAGATGCCTGGAGGGAGAGTGCAATGTGCAATTAAACCGGACAAGGACGTCAAGGGATTTCGGTAGACAATCGCATCGAGATGGCAGTGCTCGGCGAGGATGTCGCGCGTTTGCATTACTATAACTGTGTCGAAACCAATGGATGACTTGTAATTATCTTAGTCTCGATGTTTCAGAAAGCTGGCGACGACCCTTATATTGATTCGTATTGGCGTAATGGGTTTTTGGTAGGTTCAGTGAACTGATCAAAGCTGTTGGACCTATTGTCCGGATTTTCACATCATCAAAATGGTGGCAGGTGGAATTTGCACATGGCTCGGGTGCAATACTCGGGGATGGCGCATCGCCTCGAGGTGCCGTAGTGTAGCTGCAAAACTGGCTAGGTACAGATCGCAATGGCCATCGCCAGGTGTGTGCAATGCTGGCCACCCGGGCCCGGGCCCGGACGCGCCTACGCCCTGGCACTCGAGCCGGTCGGCTATCCAGATAGTGCCTTGATCTGTGGTACGGCCGGTTGCGAACGGCCCGCGCTGCTATGGCTGCGCGCTTCCGAGCTGATCGAGTACCACGGCGGGCGGCGAATCTTCCCGTTCCCCACGCGCGTGGCGAAGGTGCGCGTCAAGGACCCGCCGAAGAACAGGTGCGAATCGGCCTGAGATCGGCACGCTGGGCGAGTTGATCCGTTGCTGTCTCACCTCGGCGGCCGCGGCAAGCAATGCCAGCACGACGGTGCCAGCAGCGATCAGTGGCGTGATCATCATATGGGAGTGTGGGTCGAAGTTGCCCGACAGCAACGTCGCGCCGTACAGCGTTGCGATCGTGGTTCTGCTCCACGCCGGAAAACCATGCTGCTGTCCCCATCGCACCAGCCAGGCGAGCGCGATCCCGGACAGCATGAGGTCGTAAAACAGCACCACTGGCAGCGCGATGGGCGTTGCGGCAGCCAGCACGGCGGCACGGATCGGCAGGCTTTGTCCGCGCCGCCAGACAAGGCCGACAGCCGAAATCATCGCCAGGGCAGCAATCGCCTGCAGCTCGCAGGCCAGTGCGGGGCTGCCGCCGAGCAGCAGCACGACGCCGAATGGAGTTGCCATTCCTGCATGGCTGATGCTCGTTTCATAGATGCGGTGCGCGCCCGCGGCCGCTGCAAAGAACGCGCGCCAGGTGCCAAGGCCGAATGTCAGCACCGATACCCCTATCAGCGCCGCGGCCGTCATCGCCGCCGCCGCGAAGCACTTCCATCGACCGCCAGCGGCAAGTGCGACTGGCACGAGCAGGCCGAAATGCGGCTTGTAGCAGAGCGCGCCGAACAGCATGCCGGCCAGCACCGGGCGGCCATCCACCAGCAGGGTTGCCGCGCCGAACAGTGCGGCGGTGAGGAACGCGTTCTGTCCGGTGCCGATGGTGTAGAACACGGCGGGGAATGCGAGCAGCGGCAACAGGCTCGCCCAACCGCTCTCGCTCAGGATGCGGCGCGCGACCAGCAGGCAGGGCAAGAGCGTCGCCGCCTGGAAGGCCATGAATGCCGCCAGGTAGGGCAGCCGCGCGAAGATCGCGCACAGCAGGATGAAGACCGGCGGATAATAGAAGAAATTGTAGGCAATTCCCGGCTCTGTCGCCGCCTGCTCAGCCGCATGGTGCGCCGTCGGTTGGTAGACCAGCGCGGGCGTGCCCTCATCGGCAAGCCGCCCGGCCGCATAAAAGCTGACGAAGTCGGTGCTGACGGGCCGCTTCAGCGGCACGATCCAGCCATGTGTGCCCGCGACGCAGAAGGCCAGCCCCGCCAATTCCAGGCACAGCAAGATCGCGGCACAGGCGCAGAGGCGGCGGCGGTTCAACCCGCCGCCGCCGCGCAGTTTCCCGGACAACCCTTGCGCCACTGTCAGCGCGCCATTCATGGTCACACCTGATGGTGGCGGATATGCGGTTGCAACGCCGTTTCAGCGCTTGCCTGATGGCGCCGAAACGGACATCCAGTCGTCGCGACAAAGATCGAGGACGCAGACCCTGATGGCTCCATCCCGCCTTCGCATCGGAATCGTCGGCGCCGGGCACTTCGGCCGCTACCATGCCCTCAAGGTGGTGGCAGCCGATCGCACTGAATTGGCGGGGGTGCACGATCTGCATGCGGAACGCGCCAAGACGCTCGGCTGGGAAGCCGGCGCGCCCGACCTGGATCTGCCGGCGTTGCTGGCGGTCAGCGATGCGCTGGTGATCGCGTCGCCGGCCGAGACGCACCATGCGCTTGCGGTGGCTGGCTTGCGCGCCGGGAAGCACGTGTTGGTGGAGAAGCCGATCGCCGCCACGCTGGCGCAGGCCGATGAACTGGCTGGGCTGGCGGCAGAGCGCCGGCTTGTGCTCCAGGTCGGTCATCTGGAACGATTTTCCGCCGCGTTCGGCGCGTTGGAAGGCAAGCTCGGGCCGCCGCTGTACATCGAAGCCACGCGCATCGCGCCGTTCAAGCCGCGCGGCACCGATGTTTCAGTGATCCTGGATCTGATGATCCACGATCTCGACCTGATCCTGTCGCTGGTGGCGAGCCCGATCGAAAGTGTGGACGCGGTCGGTGCAGCGGTTGCGAGCGAACATGCCGACATCGCCAACGCGCGCATCCGCTTCGCCAACGGCGCGGTCGCAACCATCGCCGCATCGCGTATCGCCGCGCGTACCGAGCGCCGCATGCGGGTATTCGCACAGGACGGATATCTGGCGATGGATTTCGCCAATCGCCGGCTGAGCGTGATCGCGCGGGGCCGCGGCAAGCCGGTGCCAGGTGTGGCTGGCTTCGGCATGGAGGAGGTGTCGTGGCAGGACCATGACGCGCTGGCCGCGGAGCATGCCGCGTTTGTCGCCTCGGTGCTGGATGGTGCGCCTGTGCTGGTGGACGCGGCGGTTGGCAGGCGAGCGCTGGCGGCGGCACTGGCGGTCACCGACAGCATGGCGGCCTCGCGTGCGCGCATGGTGGCATCGGGGTTGATCGAACTGGAGCAGGGATCGCGCAGCTCGGGGTGATGGTCTTCTGCTTTTCCTTCATCTGGAGACTCCAGCAAGGGAGGGGGAGGAGTTTGCCGCACCACCGCTTATCGTCACGCGCGTGATCGTCACGCGCGTGGGGACTCCCCCGAGGCGACTGTCAGTGGCCGTAAGCATCCTCCCCATGGCGCCAGGTCGCCGGCCGAAAGCGGAATCCAATCGTCAGAGGGCTGTCATTCATTGCCCTACACCGACACTGCCCAACATGGCGAGAATGGCTGCCGCTGCGGCGTCGGACGGCAATCCCTCCGGTGGCCGCAGCAATGCCAGGGCGGCGCGACTTGCTGCGACCTGCGCCGCCGCAGTTGCGGGATCGTCCAGCAGCGTCCGCATCGTCTCTGCCAAACGGTCCGGCGTGCAGTCCTGCTGCATCAACTCCGGCACAACCTCGCGGTCTGCCAAGAGGTTGATCACCGACGCATAGCGCACGGAGACCAGGCGCCGCACAATCACGGCAGTGATCGGATTGAGCCGATAGGCGACCGCCATCGGCACGCCGGCCATGGCCAGTTCCAACGTGGCGGTGCCGGATTTGGTCAGCGCGGCGGCCGATGCGGCGAATGCATCGTACTTGTCCTGCTGGTCGGTCACCAAGATTGGCTGCGGGCGCCAGCTATGCGTGCCGCGGCGCACCGCTTCCGTCACTGGCCCGGCCACCGGCACCACCGGCACCACATGTCCCAGGCGTTGCAACGCGGCGCCGAAAAACGGCAGCAATCGCGACACTTCGGTGCGGCGGCTGCCTGGCATCACCGTCAACACGCGCGCTGCAGCGTCGATTCCGTGGGTGGCACGGAACCGTGCGGCATTGCCGCGATCCGCGCCACTCTCCAGCACCGGATGGCCAACGAACGTTGCAGGCAGGCCATGGCGCGCGAAGAACGCCGGTTCGAACGGCAGCAGGCAGAGCAACTGGTCCCACAGACCGGGATAATGCCGCACGCGGCTTTCGCGCCAGGCCCATATCTGCGGTGCGACGTAGTGGATGCGCTTCAGGCCGAGAGTACCGATTGCACGCAGCACGCGCAGGGTGAAGCCCGGGCTGTCGATCGTTACGACAACGTCGGGTCGTCGCTCGGTAATGTCGGCTACCGTCTGACGTAGCCGCTGGCGCAACTGCCGGAGTTGCGGCAGCACCTCCAGCAGGCCCATCAGCGCGAGGTCCTGCATCGGGAACAGGCTGTCCAGCCCATGCGCCGTCATCCGCGCACCACCGATGCCAGCGAATCGGATTTCCGGCCGGCGCGCCGCGATCACTTGCATCAGCCGTGAGCCCAACACATCGCCGCTCGCCTCGCCGGCGATCAGATAGATCAAGGTCATTCTGAAGCACGCATAGGCCGCTACGATGTAGCAACGCAAGCGATCCTGTTGGCGCGCAGCCCGCACTTTATGATGATGGCTGCCCGAGGCAGGGAACCCTTTGATCACCGAAACGGACCGGCGACCGCGGTGGTCGCATCGGCCGACTGTCGCAGTCATCCTTCGTGACCAATTGACCGCTACCCAACCAAAGTTGAACGCCGGGCGGGTTGGCGTGTAGTCACTTGCGGGCGCAATATAAGCTGTCGATTTCGCGGAAGCCATCAATGGCGGATGACCGAGATTATAATAGTCTCTCAAAGAGATTTGAGAGTTTTGCTCAAAGAGCTTCGGACCCATTGCTTGCCGACGCCTATCGGAAACTCGCGCACACATACCGAGCGCTGGATATCTGGCACGAGCGATTCAGGCAGCGTTATGAAGAATCCGCCGGCACTTCTGATGCTGACGATTCCGTCGGCGGAGGCCGCGCTGCCGGCAAACCGGTGCGCGACGACGAGTAAATCCGCGCGGGGCGTTCAAGAAGCGGGGCGTTCAAGAAATCGTCAACTGGTAGGCGATGCCGCGGCGTCACTGAAGGCGCGCAGGCCTTCCTCGATCATGTCGCGCGGAAGATCGCGCGTGATGAACACCAGGCGCGATGTGTGCGGATCGCATTCCGGCCATGCGGCGAGCAGCACCGGCGGATGGACCAGGTGCTGCACCCCGTGGATCACCACCGGCCGGTCGTGGCCGGCGACGTTCAATATTCCCTTGATGCGCAGCAGGGATTCGCCGCGCGTCGCGATCAGCATATCAAGCCAGGTTGCGACGCCTTGCCAGTTCAGCGGCTCATCGAAGGTCAGGCAGAACGCGGCGATGCGGTCATCGTGCCGGTTGGCGTCGTGGTGCGCATGAACCGGGTGATGTCCGTGTTGCGTATCCGCGTAAGCCTGCGCATCGAGCCAGCCACGCACGTCGGGTATCTTGCTGTCGGGATCGAACAATCCGGCGTGCAGTACCGCGGCAGCATCCACTTCGCCATTCAGCGCGGTCAGAAGCGGCGCGCCGGGGTTCAACCGATGCAGACGCTCACGCAACGCCGTCGCGTCAACGAGATCGGTCTTGCTCAGTACGATGCGATCCGCGACGGCTATCTGACGCACCGCCTCTGGCTGCGCATCCAGATTCGTCGCGCCGTTCACTGCATCGATCACGGTGACGATGCCATCCAGCCGATAGCTGCGCGCCGCGACCGGGTCGGTCATGAGCGTCGCCAGGATTGGTGCGGGGTCGGCCAGGCCGGTGGTCTCGATCACCACACGCTTCACGGTGCCGGACACGACGCGCGGCAGCAGATCGGTCAGCGCGCGCGACAGATCGCCGCGCACCGTGCAGCACAGACAGCCGGCATTCAGCAGTACGGTGTTTTCGTCGAGCTTTTCCACCAGCAGATGATCGATACCGATCTCGCCGAACTCGTTCACCAGCACCGCGGTCCCGGACAGCGCGGGTTGCCGCAGCAGATGGTTCAGCAGGGTGGTCTTGCCGGCGCCCAGGAAGCCGGTCAGTACGGTTACCGGCACGGTGTCAGTCATGCTGGTGTCAGTCATGCTGGTGGTCGCCATACAAGGTTTCCCGTGAAACCAATGGCGCGGCGATCTCCACCAGCCCTCCGTCGCGCATAGCGCGGAAAAAGCAGTTGCGGCGGCCGGTGTGGCAGGCGACGCCTTCCTGATCGACCAGCAGCAGCAGCGTGTCGCCGTCGCAGTCCACGCGCAGTTCCTTCAAGTGCTGGATCTGGCCGGAGGTTTCGCCCTTGCGCCACAGCGTATTGCGGCTGCGGCTGAAGTAGCAGACGCGCTGCGTGGCCAGCGTTTCAACCACGGCGTCGCGGTTCATCCACGCCAGCATCAACACCTCGCCGGTGTCATGCTGCTGGGCGATGGCGGGGACCAGGCCGGCGGCATCGAACCGGATGGCAGCCAGGGTGTCTTGTTCGCTCATGGCTGTTATCTTGGGGCCGAGATGGCTTTGGTGAAAGGTCCCGCATGCCCGTGATCGCTTCGTCCGATGCCGCGCGTGCAACGCGGCGGCGTGCCAGTTCCAACGGCACGCAGTTCTGGCTGACCACGTTCATCGGTGCCAACCGCTACATCGCGGGAGCGGGCGCGCCGCCGGAGCCTGGCGCGATCTACCCGATGGCGTTCCTGGTGGAGCAGGACGCGGACGAGGTGGTGGGGGCGCATTATCATCAGTCCGATCAGTTTCAGGTGATGGTCGGCGGCAGCGGGCACCTTGGGTTGCACGACGTGGCGCCGCCAACCGTGCATTTCGCCGGGGCGTTTTCGCCGTACGGGCCGCTGCGAGCCGGTGGCGGTGGTTTGCATTACTTCACCCTGCGCAATGGCTGGGATTCCGGGGCGCGATATATGGAATCGCCCGACAACCGCGCCGCACTTCGCAGGCTGCCACGGCGGCATCGCGAGGTGGTGGGCGAGACGGACGCGCCCGGCCATGACGGGTTCAGCGCGCGGCGATTGCGGGTTGCAGGTGGTGCGTGTGCGGCAGGTCCCGAGCCCACGACCGGCGCCGGACAGTTCTGGCTGGTCCTGTCGGGGGCACTGCTGCATGGCGGCGAGGCGCTGGCGGAGAAATCGTGCGTGTTCGTCTATCCGGACGAGGCGCCGTTCGCTGCTGAAGCCGGCGGCGACGGCGCGGAGGTGATGGTCGTGCAGTTTCCGTGTCAGAGTTCCTGACGAACCTGCGCGTGGGCGAGCAACGCGAACAGCCCGGTTCCCCCGATGATGTTGCCGATCAGCGCCGGAACGATGATGGCGCCCAGTGCATGTCCGATACCGGTCTGTCCGGCGAACACCAGCAGGAATGCTTCCGCGCCGCCGGCCACCACGTGGGTGAAGTCGCCGAGAGCGATCGTGCAGGTCAGCGTCAGCACGATCCAGAACTTGCCGCTGCTGACGCCACCGAAGCGGTCAGGAACCCGGCCGGCACGCCTTGCAGCAGCGCGTCGAGCGGTGATAATTGCAGCGGTCCGCTCGACACCTGAAGCATTGACGCGAGCAAATCGCGATTGATCAGGTGCAGGTCCTTGACGTCGCAGCGTTCCTCCCGCGTCAGCCCGCCGGGCTCGTCGTCCGCCACGATTACGCCGGCCAGCCGGTGCGGATCGGATCGCTGCCGTCCCACCCCACGGCGGCCTCGCGCACGGCATCGAAGATGTGCTTGCGGGTCGGCGTGGCGTGCGACATCTCGATGATCGTTCCGGGATGGCCTTCGTTGCGGAAATAGACGAAGCGGCCGCGTGGGGCGTCGCCTTCCTGGGCAACCTGGTAACCGTTGGCGAGCGCGCGGTTGTAGAGTTCGTCGTAGTTCTCCGGCCAGCTTGACCAGTGCTGCAATCCACCTGCCGGATGCGCGGCGAGGAACTCGCGCCCCAGGCTCGGGTGGTCAGAGCGCTGCTGGATCAGCTCGATCTGCACGTCGCCGGAGTTGGCGAGTGCGATCGACAGATGGATGTCGTCATGGCGTCGGCCCGCGTAGCTGAACGAAGTGAGCGGCAGGCGTTCGGCGTAGAACCACGGGCCGATGCCGCAGACATGGATCCAATGGTGCATCGCGGCTTCGACGTCGGGAACGACGTAGCCCATCTGGCGCAGCGGTCCGAACAGGCGGCTCATGGCGGGTACTCCGCTTGTGGTGGGGCGGGAGTGTGGAGCGCAGCGACAGCACTCTCAATCCCTGACGGACAGGTGGGTTCCGCCTCTGGACCTGGAACCGGCGCTGGCGCATAGGGGCGCCACCTTCACGGCGCCACGTTCACAGGGAATCCGCACCCGTCCCCGATGATGTATTTCACCCCCCTGAAGACCGCGGTCATCCTAGGCCTCTGTCTGCTCGGCGCCATTCTCTGCATCCCGAATCTCTTCGCCGCCCCGGCGCCCTGGATGCCGTGGCGGCAGGTGCACCTCGGCCTCGACCTGCGCGGCGGATCCTACCTGCTGCTCGAGGTCGACATGAAGGCGGTGATCAAGGAGCGGCTGGAGAGCATGGTGGACGCGGTGCGTCAGGCGCTGCGGCCGGGCTCGATCTTCTACCAGACGCTGGAAACCCAGCCCGATCAGAACCGCATCCTGCTGAAGCTGCGTGACGCGACCAAGCTGGCCGCGGCGCAGGCGGCGATCCGGCCGCTGATCGCCTCGGAGGGTCCCACGGGGGTGCCGGAATTCGACATGGCTGCGACCCCGGACGGCACGATCGTGCTGACGCTGTCGCCGGTCGCGCTGAACGCTCGCGCCCTCGGGGCGGTGCAGCAGTCGATCGAGATCGTGCGCCGCCGGATCGATGAAACCGGCGTGGTCGATCCGCAGATCACCCAGCAGGGCGACACCCGCATTGTCGTGCAGTTGCCCGGCATCAGCGATCCCAACAGGATCAAGGAGTTGCTGGGCAAAACCGCGCACATGACATTCCAGTTGGTGGAGGAGACGGTGAATGCCAACGCCGGCGGGCCGCCGCCGCCGGGCGTGGATTTCCTGCCCATGCAGGACAACCCGAACGAAAAGATCGCGGTCCGCAAACGGGTGGACGTCGATGGCGGAGATCTGACCGATGCGCGCGCCGGCAGCAACGGCCAGACCGGCGAGTGGGTCGTCAACTTCACCTTCAATTCACTCGGGGCGCGGCGATTTGCCGACATCACCCGCGCCAACGTCAACCACCGCTTCGCCATCGTGCTTGACGGCAAGGTGATCAGCGCACCGGTCATCCGCGAGCCGATCACTGGCGGCCGCGGTGAGATCAGCGGCAACTTTACCGCCGCGTCGGCCAACGACCTGTCGGTGCTGTTGCGGGCCGGTGCGTTGCCGGCACCGCTGACCGTGGTGGAGGAACGCAGCGTCGGCCCCGAACTGGGCGCCGATTCGATCCGCGCGGGGGCGATCTCCCTGGCCGTCGGCTTTGTGCTGGTGATCGCGTTCATGGCGGTGTTCTACGGCCTGTTCGGCTGGTTCGCGAACCTGTGCCTGGTGGTCAATCTGGTGCTGATGCTGGGTGTCATGTCGCTGTTGCAGGCGACGCTGACCTTGCCGGGCATGGCCGGGATCCTGCTGACACTCGGCATGGCGGTGGATGCCAACATCCTGATCAACGAGCGCATCCGTGAGGAACAGCGCAACGGGCGGCCACCGCTGTCGGCATTGGAACACGGCTTCAGAAGGGCTTACAACACGATCTTCGACTCAAATGCGACCGCGTTCCTGGCCCACGTGATGCTGTTCGTGTTCGGGTCCGGGCCGGTGAAGGGGTTCGCCGTGACCATCACCGTCGGTATCGCCACGTCGCTGTTCACCGCCTGGATGCTGACGCGCCTGCTGGTCTCGCGGTGGTATATCGCCACGCGCCCGCAGCTTCTGCCGGTCTGATCGCCATGTTCATCCGCCCGAAATTCCGCCTGGTCCCGGATCACACCAAGATCGCGTTCATGCGCGGCCGGTTCATGGGCCTGATCGTATCCGCGGTCTTGTCCACGGCTTCGGTTGTCCTGTTTTTCTATCCCGGCCTGAACCTGGGGATCGACTTCTCCGGCGGCATCGTCATGGAGGTCCGCACGCCGGGCCCGGCCGACTTCACGCAGATCCGTGCCGCACTGGCCGCCGAGCACGTCCCGCAACAAGGTGTCCAACAGTTCGGCGACCCGTCGGAGGTGTTGATCCGGCTGGGCGCCCAACCCTCCGAGGCCGCGGTCCAGCAAGCCGTGATCAGGGTGCGCACCGCACTGGAAAAATCTGTCCCCGGGGTGAAAATCCTGCGCACCGACGCAGTCGGGGCATCTGTATCCGCCGAACTGTTCCGCAATGGCCTGCTGGCCCTTGGCATCAGTCTTCTGATGATCCTGGTTTACATCTGGTTCCGCTTCGAGTGGCAGTTCGCGGTCGGCGCCGTCGTGACCCTGATCCTGGACGTGACCAAGGCAATCGGCTTTCTGGCGCTCACGCGGATCGAATTCGATCTGGTCATGGTCGCCGCGATCCTCACCGTCCTTGGCTATTCGACCAACGACAAGGTGGTGGTCTACGACCGGGTACGCGAGAATCTGCGCAAGTACAAGACGATGCCGCTGCGCAACCTGATCGATCTGTCGATCAACGAGACGCTGAACCGTACCCTCGGCACCTCGATGACCGTGTTCCTGGCGAGCCTTCCACTCGCTTTGTTCGGCGGCGAGTCGATCTCGGGCTTTGCCTGGGTGATGCTGTTCGGCATCGTCGTAGGAACTTCGTCTTCTATCTTCATCGCAGCGCCTATTTTACTGTTTTTGGGCGAAAATCGGCTTAGACGAGAAGCCGCCCCCGTGGCCGCGCCAAAGGCCACGCCGGCAACCCGTCCGTGATCCGGCGGCGCCATTTCCTGTTGGCCGCGAGTGTGCTGGGACTGGCAAAGCCGTCGCGCGCCGCTGCAACGCTGACCGTGCTTATCGGCGCCGAGACCGGTTCGGCAACGGACACGCTGGCGCGCGTGTGCCTGCCATTCCTTGCCCGACACCTGAAGCTGGCCACCATCGGTCTGCACGACATTCCCGGGGGAGCCGGACTTGCCGCTGCGCAGGCGCTGGCGCAGGCATCGCCCACAGGTACCACACTGGGCTGGGCCGTGACGCCCACGCTGCCGGCGCGGATGGTGGATCATGGCGGCGGCAACCTGATGCAACGCATTCTCCTGCTGGGAGCGGTCCAGCGGGAGCCGATCGTTTTCGTTGCCCCGCCCGCCACCCGCCTGGATTCGGTGCAGGACATCATCGAACGCGCAGCGGGGAACGCCGCTTCGGTTCGTCTCGGAACTCCACCGCCCGGCAGCGCGCCGCATCTCGCCGCGCTGCGGCTACAGGCGCTGACCGGGACCAGCCTGAACATCGTCGCGTTTCCGTCGGCCGACGCGGTGCGCCAGGCGGCTGCATCCGGCAAGGTCGCGGCCGCGACGCTCGGCCTGTCGAACGCAATCGGCGACTTGCGAAACGGCCGTGTGGTGGGTCTAGGGATTGCCGACGACAACCGTGCCGAATTGTTCCCCGACATGCCGCCCGTGCGCGATTGCGGTATTGACCTCACGGCCGTCATCCGCCGCGGACTGGCGGCCCCGGCCGGCCTGCCGGACGAGACCGCGGCGCAACTGCGCAAGGCACTCGAAGCGGTGGCGATCGATTCCGATTTCAGTGTCCAGGCGGGTAACAGCGGCTTCCTGGCAACCTGGATCGACGGACGCGACTGGACGGCGGAAGCCAGTGCGGAGCGAACGGAACTGGCCGGGATATGGGCAACCGAGCCCTGGCTGGGGGGTACTTCCGGATGATGAATATCGCGACAGTCTACCGCGGCACGTAGATACGGCCATCGAACAATCTGCGGGCGGTGCGGTAGAAAGCGCCGCTGTGCGCCACCCATTGCCCCGCTGCGTCCTGATCGACCTCGGCACCGACGGTCAGGATGCCGGACGGCATGCCGATGCGGACCTCCGCGCCGGCCCCGGGCGCCAATGCCTCGGACACCAATGTTCCCGCGATGCCGGCCGCGACCGCGGTGCACAGCGAGGCGGTCAGCGGCAGTGCCCGATGCGGCTGGCCATTCGACAGGAATCGCACCGTCAGGTCGACCTGTGCGGCTGTGATCGGCTCGCCTGACAGCGTCGGTGCGTCCATTGGCGGAGCGACGAAGCCGATGATCGGCACTGCGGCGACGGTGCGCGCCTCCGCATCGTCCTTGGCGATCCCCATGGCGATCGAGGCCGCGCGCCGAATTGCCTGAAGCTTCTCCAGCAGGGCCGGGTCGCGTTCCAGCTCCTCTGGCAGTTCGCGGCCGGTGAGGCCGAGGTCGCGGGCGCGGACGAACACGCAGGCGTTGGCGGCGTCGATCATGGATGCGTCGATCGGTCCGATGCCCGGCACGTCCAGCCGGTCGGTTGGCTTGGCCGTCGGCAGCAGCTTGCCGGTGGTCGCGCCACCCGGTGACAGGAAGTCCAGCCGCACCGGTGCGCCAGTGCCTGCCACGCCCGGGATTGCCAGGTCACCGTCGGTCGCGGCACAGCCACCCACATCCAGCGCGAAGGTGGAGCGGATGATCTTCCGCGTGTTGGTGTTGAAAATGCGCACCACGGCGGTGTCGCCATTCGGCCTGACGATCCCTTCGTCGACCGCGAACGGCCCGACGGCGGAGCTCATGTTGCCGCAGTTACTGCGGTAATCCACCCGCGGTTCGCGGATCTGCACCTGAGCGAAGGTGTAGTCGATATCGGCATCCGCACGGTCGGAGGGCGCCAGGATGCAGACTTTCGACAACGATGAAATGCCGCCGCCCATGCCGTTGAGCTGACGCCCATTCGGATCAGGGCTGCCCATGGCAGCGAGGAAGATCGGGTCCCATTCCGCCCGGTCCGGCAGGTCGCGTGCGTGAAACATGATGGCGCGGCTGGTCCCGCCGCGCATGAATACAGCCGGGAGTGAGAGCAAGGGCATTGGCGCCTCCTCAGGTTGCAGGCAGCATCGCCACGACACGGCGGCCGGGTCAACCTCGCACAGGCCACCCTGGTCGGGCCACCTTGGTCAGGCCACCTTGGTCGGCCAACCTTGGTCGGGCGGACTGATCCGGACAGAGTGCCCGAAGCGCAGTTTCCCCATGGCATTGAGCAGGCAGACCGATGGGGCGGATGCTTCTGCCGATGCGCTTGCCAAGATGCATGGTGCGCTGTTGCTGTATGCCGGAGACGACTTCCGCACGACCGATACCATCGCGGCGCGTGCCGGGAGTACTGTCTGAAGGAGAACGTCATGACCATGCAATTCGGTTGGTGGGATCATTTCGAGCAACGTTCCGATATCCCGTTGTGGCAGCAGTACGATGAACGCATTGGGCTGATCCAGCGGGCCGAGGAGCAT
>DATKFJ010000268.1:0-4353 GCA_035511435.1 Acetobacteraceae bacterium
ACCTTGACGGCCGGTACCGCCGTGCCCGGCGTTGCCAGGGAATGTGCGATCGGAAAGCCGTAATTCACGATGGTCAGGGCCACCATCAGACCGAGCCACAACCCGAAGCCGTTTAGCGCAGCCGGCAACGCACGCGGCGGGCGTACCGCGACACTGAAGCGGTAGGTTGCCGGCTCGGTTCGTGGCGCTGTCTGGCCGCGCACTAGGACCACGAAGAACAGCACGCCGGAAAGCGCGAGAATCGCGCCGCCGATAACGGACATTGTTACCGACGCGGCCTGCGCGGCGATCGCCGGGTCGGTGTAGTCGTAGAACGCCATGCGTCGCGGCATGCCGAGAATGCCGACCCAGTGCCATGGAAAAGTCAGCACAATCATGCCGACGAACCACGTCCAGAGCTGCGCCCGCATCAAGCCTAAGCTGTCGAGCGCGCGCCCGGTCAAATGCGGCCAGATATCGTAGGCGATCACGAAATACATGATGACGATCGCGCCGCCGAAAATCAGGTGGAAATGACCGGTGATCCATTGCGTGTTATGGACCGTGGCATTGAGCTGATAGCTCATATTGATCAGCCCGCCGGCGCCCCCGAACCCGAGCATGACAAACGAGAGGGCGGCCCCGAGCATGACGGGGTTGCGCCACGGCAGCACCGTCAGCCATCCCAGCACCCCTTTGCCACCGCGCAACCGCGCGGCGATCTCTACGGATGCGCAGATCGTGAACACGGTCAGCAAGGTCGGCAACGCAACGAGTGCCGTAAACACCGAGTGCAGGTATTTGAAGCCTGAGCCGACCTGTGGATCCTCGAACGCGTGATGGATGCCGATCGGCATTGCGACTACGAGGAACAGGATGAACGAGATCCGGCCCATCGCATCGCTGAACAGCCGGCCGCCGATCGCACGCGGCACGATCGTATAGTAGGCGATGTAAGCCGGCATCAGCCAGAAATAGACGATCGCGTGCAACGTCCAGGAGAAGTAGACACGCGCCAGGCCGGCATCGATTGTGCTGCGCCAACCCAGCGCCACGGGGATGATCTGGAACAGCAATTCGAGCGCGGCACCGACGGCGGTCCATCCCCAGAGGTAAGAGCCGGCAACCGTCGCGAACATCGGGAATGGAACCGGCGCGCCCGGATTGTCGAGCTTCCAGCGATACATGTTGATCGACATCAGCGCGACCCAGACCCACGAGCCGACCACCACGAGGACGACCCCGATGTAGTAGGAGGGATGGCCGATCAGCGGCGGGTAGAAGGTGTAAAGCACCGAGGCCAGGCCGAGCGCGACCGGGACAATCGCCGCGACGGTTCCCACAGCCACCAACGCCAATCCAACCCATGCCCAACGCAGCCCGACCATTGGACGCTGCAGCGCGTGCTCGGTCACGAAGTAGCCGAACCCCATGGCCACGAGGGTCGGAAAGACATAGGCCATCGTCGTGCCGTGGGCTGTGACCGAGCGGTAATACCACTCCGGATCGCTGATCCAGGCGTGCAGCGGGCTGCGGATGTACATCTGCCATTCGCCTAGCGGCAGCGCCGCGCCGAAGCCGGCAAAGGCGAACCACAGATGCGCGAGTACCATACGCCGGCTATTCCACACAGCTCAGCCTCCGCCGCGCCGCTGCCAGACGCGCGAACGCGGCCTTATCGATAATCTTGATTCTGCCCCACATGCCCTCGTGGCCGACGCTACAGAATTCGTGGCAGGGCATCAGACGTTCGCCCGGTGTCTCGAAGCGCGCCCCGAGGCTGGAGATATAGCCGGGCACCAGCATCAGGTTGATATTTGTCCCGTCGATCAGGAAGCCGTGCACGACGTCGGCGCTGGTCGCACGGAACGTGACCGGCGTATCGGTCGGCACGACGATGCAGGACGGCGTGAAGGAATACTGCTGGCCGATAGCGCGCACGGTGACAGAGCCGTCGGGCTCGAGCGCGCTGCCCAGGTTGCTATCGATAAATTCGCCACCGAGATGCAAAGTCAGCGGGTCGGCGGTCTCGACGCGGCTCTGCGGCATGGCCCCCAGATGCAGTGCGGCGAAAGTCGCCATGACAACGAGCACCCCCAAGATTGCAACCGCGACCGCGGCCCAGCCGTGCTCGACCCGCTCGCCGCGATCGGCCGCGTCGTCGGGAGGTGACAGTGAGGTTTGCGTCATGGCGCGATCGCGCGCGGAACGAAGACGAGCGCATAGAACGCAAACCAGATTGCCACGACAATGGCGGTCGCGAGGCCGGCGAGCGCGACAGCACCCTTCGCACCCGACAGCGAGATCGCGTTCACGGCCGCGTCTTGTTGCGTGGTGGAATCATCGTAGTCGGTGGCGGGCTCCGAGTTTATCATCGCTCTATCAATCCAAAGGAGCGGTGCGCAGTTCGTTGGCTTGGCGCGCAGAGACAGCCGAGCCTCGATTGCCCCAGACGGCGCGGATGTAGGTCACGACGGCCGCCACCTCGTCGTCAGAAAGGGTCTGCGCGAAGGGAGGCATGCCGTAGGGCATCGGATTGCCCGCCGTTCCGGGCGGAAACCCGCCGTTGAGAACCATGCGGATCGGATTTACAGACGATTCCATTTGGATCGACGGATTGCCGGCCAGCGGCGGATAATCGGGCGGCATGCCCCGTCCGTCCGCCGCGTGGCAGATCGCGCAGTGCGTTGAGTAGACTGTCTGGCCAAAGCTCATCAGTAGACTGCTCTCCGGGGCCGGAATTCCGGAAACCTCGGGTGCCAACGGGTTGCCCTGGCCGAGGCTTTTCAGATAGACCGCCATCGCGCGCACATCGGTGTCGTTCAGATATTGCAGACTGTCGTAGGTCACCTCTGCCATCGGGCCGTATACCGCACCGCGATGCGACACCCCGATCCGGAGCAGATCGACAATCTCCTCGATGCTCCACTCGCCCAGCCCGGCTTCCTTGTTCGAGGTGAGCGAGGGCGCGTACCAGTTCTGCATTGGGATCAGCCCGCCCTCGAACGCCTGCGACTGCGAGCTGCCGCCGAGGGCATTGATCGGCGTGTGGCACATCGAACAATGACCCAACCCCTCCACGAGATAGGCGCCGCGGTTCCACTCGGCCGATTTGGTCGGGTCCGGTTGGTATTCGCCTTCCTGGAAGAACAGTGTACGCCACCCCAGGATAAGCTGGCGGTTGTTGAACGGAAAGCGGAGGTCGTTCGGGCGGTTCGGCTGATGCACCGGCGGGACCGAGCGCAAATAGGCGAAGATCGCATCGCAATCCTCGCGCGTCACCTTCGTATAGGAGGCAAACGGCATCGCCGGATAGATCAGGCCGCGATCGGGGAAGCGGCCCGTGTGCATCGCCCCATAAAACTGGTCCGCGGTCCACGACCCGATGCCGGTTGTCGGATCTGGGGTGATATTGGACGAATAGATCGTGCCGAATGGTGTGGCCATCGGAAAGCCGCCGGCAAACAGCGCGCCGCCGGGGTTCGTATGGCAGGCGATACAGTCGCCGGCGTGGGCGAGATATTCACCTTTGGCTACGAGGTCGTGATCTCCGGCCGGCGCCGCAATGGCGAGGCGGCTGGAGTCGGTCAGAAGGGCCAACATGGCGAGGACGGCCAAAAGCAGGAGCCGATCAATCTGCACGGCGCCCTCCTCAGTTTGGTTCGCTGCCGCAGGCGAGCGGCATTGACAGCGTGCCTTTCGGCACGGGCGACGGGTCGGGCGGGATAGGTTGGGATGCGAGCCAAGCGGCGACGGCGGTAACGTCGGTTTCGGTCAAGCTGGCTGCGACCAGCTGCATGCAGTCGGGAGCGGCCGCCGTCCGTGTGCCGTAACGAAAGGCGCCAAGTTGTGCGCTGATATAGGCGGCGCGCAGGCCGACCAGGCCGGGAACGGCGGGTTCCATTCCGGTCAGTTTGGGGCCGTGACATCCAGAGCATGGCGGCACGCCGTGCGCCCGATCGCCTTCGGTGACCAGCTCGCGCCCGCGCGCCAGCACAGCCGGGCTCACATCGGCAACCGTTGGCGGCAGCGGTAGCGGGCGTAACGCCGCGAAGTAGTCCGCTATCTTTTGCAGGTACGGATCGGCTTGATATTCAAGAAGATAATTCATCGGCGGATAGCGGCGCCGCCCGTCGCGAAATGCGACCAGCTGGTTCATCAGATAGCCGGCCGGCTTGCCGGCGAGACGCGGAAAGTAGTCGTTGTTAGTCCCCTCGCCCTGCCGGCCATGGCAGGGCACGCAGGCACGCAAGCGCGCCTCCATCGTATCAGGGGCGTGTTCCGTCGGCTCCGCGGCCGCGACCGCGGCGGAACAAAGCATCACCGACACGAGCAGGATCGCGCGGTCGACCTGCCGTCCGCCGTTACGGACTA
>DATKFJ010000269.1:0-23936 GCA_035511435.1 Acetobacteraceae bacterium
TGCCTTTGTGCTCGCGCGAGCAGGCCGCTCGGTCACACTGATCGAGCGCAACGCCGCTGACACCGACAAGGTCTGTGGCGATTTCCTCAGCACAGAAGCCATCACGGCAGTTACGGCACTCGGCGTCGATCTTCGCGCGCTGAATCCGGCGCCGATCAACGCAGTCCGATTGGTGCACGGCAGGCGCATTGCGGCCGTGCGTCTGCCATTCCCCGCGTTCGGTGTGACGCGTCGCGCACTGGACCAGGCACTGCTGCGCCAGGCGGAGAGCAGTGGAGCCACGATTCTGCGGGGTCACGCTGTCCGGACGATCAATCGTGAGAACGGATCGTTCCGAATCGATTGTGGTTCGCTCGGGCGATTGGCCGCCCGAACGGTGTTCCTTGCCACCGGCAAACATGATCTGCGCGGCGTCGCGAGAGCCGCGCGCGGCTCCGGCCTGGTCGGATTGAAGATGTATTATTCGCTCGCGCCGCCCCAGCAGGAAGCGCTGCGAAATCATGTCGAGCTGGTTCTGTTCTCCGGCGGTTATGCCGGCTTGCAACTCGTGGAATCGAATAAGGCAGTACTTTGCATATTGGTGCCGTCTGCCAGATTGCGCGCCGGACATGGGCGTTGGGACGGGCTTCTCGATTCGCTGACGCACGAGTGCCCGCATCTGGCTGGCCGGCTGTCCGGCGCCTCACCGCTGCTCCACCGGCCACTGGCGGCCGCCGGCATGCCCTACGGGTACACCCACGCATCCGATGCAGATGACTGGCCCGGCCTGTTCCGCCTGGGCGATCAGGCGATGGTGATTGCCTCGCTTACCGGCGACGGGGTCGCGCTAGCCGTGGCGAGCGCTGCGCAGGCGTCGCGTACCTGGCTCGCCCAAGGCAACGCAACGGCGTCCTATCATCACGACTGGGCTCGGAGCGTGGCGCGGCAGATGAGCCTGGCTTCACTGGTCCATCGTGCCTGCCTTGCGCCGGCCGTTCAGCCGTGGGTTGTGCGGGCTTGCCGCGTCTGGCCGATGGCGCTGCGCCTGGTCGCTTCCCACACGAGAATTGCAAACGCGCCACCACGATAAGTGTTTGACGCATGGCGGCCATGCTAGTTAGTCTCACCTGAGTATCGTCCCGTGTGCCGGCCAGCGTTTCCGCTGCCCAGCGTTTGCTGCCGCGCACAGCCGTCCGTTCGTAAGTGTCGCGCCGCTCGTGCCGCAACTATCGTTCTGATGACGTACTCCGGGGAGGGTGAGCAGATAATGGCAACAGCAGTTGGAAGCACCCCATCGATTCCTTGGTGGAAGGAACCAACCAAGGACCAGTGGACGGCCTGGTGGGCCGCATGGCTCGGCTGGACGCTCGATGCCTTCGACTTCACCATCTTCCTGCTGATCATGGTACCGATCGCGCAGGAATTTAAGGTCCCGTTTCCGGCGGTGACCGCCGTATTCGCCATTACCCTGTGGATGCGCTTCGTCGGCGCGGTTGCCTCGGGCTGGCTGGCCGATCGGGTGGGACGGAAAATCCCGCTGATGATCTCGATCCTCTGGTACTCGATCTGCAACTTCATCGCCGGCTTCTCACCCAGCTTCGCCTTCCTGTTCTTCTTCCGCGCGCTGCTTGGGATCGGCATGGGAGCGGAATGGCCGGCCGGCATGGCGCTGGCCATGGAAACCTGGCCGGCGCGCTCGCGTGGGCTGATGGCATCGGTCCTTCAAGGCTCGTGGGCAATCGGCTTCCTGATGTCCTCGGCCTTCTATGGGCTGTTCTACAATTCCGTCGGCTGGCGCGGTTGCCTGTGGGTCGGGATCCTGCCGGCGCTGGTGGTTTTCTGGGTCCGCAAATACGTCAAGGAGCCGGAAGTCTGGCAGGCGAACCGTCAGAAGCAACGCGCACAGAATCGCGAGGTGCACTTGCCACTGCTGGCCATCTTCAAGCGGGGCAACATCGTCAACACGCTAACCTGCTGCTGGTGGATGGCCAGCGCGTTCACCGTGTACTACTCGATCTTCGGGTTGTTCGCGACGCATCTGCAGAAGGATCTGGCATTGTCAGCGGCTTTGGTCGCTGTGCCGCTGATGTTCTCCAACGCGGCCACGTTCGCGGCCAGCTTTGTCTGGGGCTGGGTGGCCGATGTGGTGGGACGCCGCTGGGCGATGATAATACCGGCCGTCATCGCTCTCGCCGTGGCACCGACCTATCTGCTGACCAACGACTACTTGACTGTGGCCATCGGCTTCTCCGTGCAAGGTCTGTTCGGCGGCGCAATCTATGGCCAGAACCCAAGTTATCTGGCAGAGCGTTTTCCAACCGAAGTTCGCGCGACGGCGTCCGGCTTCTGCTATCACGTCGGCGCCATCGTCGCGGGCTTCGTTGCACCGGTGCTTAGCTATATCGCAATCAGCTATAATGTCGGTTTCGGCATAGCCATGCTGGTGGGAACGATGGTTGGACTGATCAGCTTCGTGATCTGCTTGCTGCTTGGACCGGAAACCAAGGGCCAGGTCTTTGTGTCGGATGTTGTCGTGACCTGACGACCGCAGCGATCAGTCGGCGGTCCGAGACCCCTGTCCAACCCTTTCCCGCGAATCGGGGAAGGCTCGGACAGAGGTTTTCACGACTGATGGAAGTGGCTTGCATCCCCCCTTGGCCTGACGCACAAATCCCTGGCGGTTCGGCTCGCTGCGACAGCCGGCAGCACAATCCGCAACCACCAGCGGGGACGATCACGCAGGATGCAAACTGGCAAGCTGATCACTCGGCTCGATCGCTATATCTTCCGCCAGTTGGCATTCGCGCTGATCGCCGTTACCGGCGGCCTCACAGCGTTGATCTGGCTCGTCCAGTCGTTGCGCTTTGTCGAACTGGTGGTAAACCACGGCCT
Organism: Acetobacteraceae bacterium; assembly: GCA_035511435.1. Classification (GTDB taxonomy): domain Bacteria; phylum Pseudomonadota; class Alphaproteobacteria; order Acetobacterales; family Acetobacteraceae; genus JAMXLO01. The sequence continues at coordinate 2,872 of DATKFJ010000269.1, forward strand.
TTCACTCGGCGTCTTCGTCGAACTCACCGGCCTGCTGATTCCCAGCTTTGTCGCGGTGATCCTGCCGATTACCACCTTCGTCGTGGTGCAGTTCATCTATCAACGCCTGGCCGGTGACCGGGAGATAACGGTCATGCGCGCCGCTGGCCTGTCGCCCGTCGCGCTGTCTCGGCCCGCCATTGTTCTCGCGGTCTTCGCTGTCGTCTGCGTCTATCTGCTGAATCTTTGGATCGTCCCCGCCAGTCTGACGTCATTCCGCGAGTTCCAATGGGAAATCCGCAACCGGATGGCGGCCTTCCTTCTGCAGGAAGGCGTGTTCACCCAGGTTTCCGACGATCTTACTGTCTACGTGCGGTCGCGCGATCCGGACGGTACGTTGCACGGCATCCTGGTGGACGATGCGCGCGACAAGAACGCGCATGCCACAATTATCGCGGAGCGAGGGCGCCTGGTAGAAGGACCGAATGGCCCGCGTGTACTGCTGGAAAGCGGCAGCCGTCAGGAGATCGACCGAGACACCGGCCGGCTCAATGTACTGACCTTCGCGCAGAACGAACTCGACCTCACCGATACGAATCGGAATGGCGGCGAACGCCTGCGTGACATGACGGAATTGTCGCTGGGCGAGCTGCTCGATCCACATCCCCAGAATCCTCACGACGTCCCGAAGTGGATCGCCGAAGGACATAAGCGCTTGTCCAGTCCGCTCACCGCGCTTTCCTTTGCGTTCGTCGCATTGCTTTCCGTGCTCAGCGGATCGTTCCGTCGGCACGGCAGTTATGTCAGGCCGCTGGTCGCCGTGGGCGCGATAGTGTTACTCCTTGCGCTGGAGCTGGCGGTGCAGAATATGTCGGCGCGCAACAATGCGCTGCTGCCTTTGGTCTGGATCGAGGCCGTATTGCCCGGCGTGATCTGCGGCGGCCTGCTGCTCGGACCGCAATTGTTGGCCAGCTTCCGCATTGCACCCGAGGCGTCCGAGGCGGCAGAGGCAGCCTGACCTTATGGCGCTCCCAGTAACGCTCTCGATCTACATCGCCAGGGAGTTCACCTGGTCGGTGATTGCCATGCTCCTGGCATTGTCCGGACTGGTCGGCATGTTCGACTTCATTGAACTGCTTCGCCGCTCCACCAGCCGACCCGAAGCGACGTTCGGCCTGGTCAGCGAAATGGCCGCACTGCGTCAACCCTATATCGCAATGCAGATTCTGCCATTCGCGGTATTGCTGGGCGGCATATTGTGCTTCTGGCGTCTAACACGCTCGTCCGAACTGATCGTTGCGCGCTCCGCCGGTATTTCCGCCTGGGAGTTCCTCGCCGCGCCAACGCTTTGCGCCTTCCTGTTCGGTGCACTGGCCACCGCCGTCGTCAGCCCTGTTTCGTCGGTGATGTTCGCTCGCGCCGAAGCGCTGGACAACACATATTTGAAGGCCGTTGGCGGCCCCCTGGCACTCGCCGGCGACCAACTCTGGCTACGGCAGTCCGATCACGCCTATTCGCCGCAGGGCGTCGCTATCATCCACGCCCTGGGCGTGGAGTTGCACGGCAAGCAGTTGGTCGCCAACAACGTTAGCGTATTTCGCCTGGATGGCCGAGACCGATTGCTTACGCGCATCGAAGCCACCAAGGCGACACTCGGCGCGGGAGCGTGGCAGTTGCAGAATGCCCGATCGATTCGACCGGAAGAGATGCCCGCGCCGCCAGTCTCCATGAGCCTGCCAACCGATCTTACAGTGGCCCGCGTGCAGGAAAGTTTTGCCTCCCCTGACACGCTGTCTTTCTGGGCTCTGCCCGATTTCATTCGGTTGCTGGACCGGTCTGGCTTCTCATCGATCCGGCACCGTCTGCACTTTCAAACATTGCTGGCCTTGCCTGTGCTATCCGCGACCATGGCGCTGGTTTCCGCGGGATTTTCCATGCGTCCCGCGCGACGCGGCGGCGTGGCACGGATGATCGGCAGTGGCGTCGCCGCGGGTTTTGTGTTGTTCGTGGTATCGAAGGTGGCGGAGGAATTCGGCCAGTCGGGTGCGCTGCCGGTCGCGCTTGCGGCTTGGGCACCCACCGCCTCGGGCCTGATGCTGGCTCTTGCTCTGCTCTTGCACACGGAAGACGGCTGAGCATGGCGCGGGCCCTCCTCGACCCGGCATGCATGCTCACCCGTGTCCTGCTGTTGGCGATCGCGCTCGGATCGCTTCCAATCACGGCGTTTGCCCAGCTAGGCGCAGCCATCAGTGGCCCGCACGCGCAGGCTTCACGCGATCAGCCGGTCAGCTTCACGGCTGATTCTGTCGAATACGATCGAGAGAATTCGCTGGTGATAGCCGAGGGCCATGTCGAGGCGTGGCAGGGCGATACGGTAATGCGTGCCGACAAGGTCACTTTCGATCGGAACACCGGCGTGGCCGCGGCCAAGGGCAATGTCGTGCTGCTTGAGCCGGACGGCCAGGTGCTGTTCGCGAACTACGCGGAAATGACGCAGGACATGAAGAATGGCGTGCTGCGCGACATGCGCGCGATTCTCCCTCAGAATGCCAGGTTTGCAGCCAACGGTGCGCGACGCACCGAAGGCGAAATCAACGAGATGTCCAAGGTCGTATATTCCACCTGCAATCTCTGCGCCAAGGATCCGACAAAGCCGCCACTGTGGGAGATCCGTGCTTTGTCGGCGGTGCAGGACCTCGAACACAAGAAAATCGAATACGAGGACGCCGTAATGGAGATGTACGGCATCCCCATCGCTTACATGCCCTATTTCTGGCATGCTGATCCGTCCGTGAAGCGCGCCAGTGGTCTGTTGATCCCGTCAATCGGCGTGACCTCCCATCTCGGCGCCTTCTTTGCTCAGCCGTATTATTGGGTGATCGACGATCAGTCCGACGCGACATTCTCGCCGATGATCACGTCGCGTGCTGGACCGAATCTCGACATCGAATATCGCCGACGATTCAACAACGGGTATATGCTTCTCAACGGATCGACTGGTTATTTTCAAGATTCACTCCAGGCGTCGCTGGAGGCGAAGGGTCAGTTCAGCGTGAACGACACATGGCGCTGGGGCTTTAACATCTCCCGGGCATCGTCTGCTGATTACATCAGCGATTTCAGCCTCGGTAGCGTACTCGGCGGCGAGCCCAACCTGCTGACAAGTCAGATCTACGGCGAAGGATTTGGCGAGGGCGCGTATTCCCGCCTGGATGTCCGGTTTTACCAGGCTATAACCGACCAGGTTATCAGCAGCGAACTGCCTCTGGTGCTGCCGCGCTATCAATACAGCTATTTCGGCCAGCCCGATTCATTGGGTGGACGCCTCAGCGTCGACGCTGGTTTCTTCAACGTGGTGCGTACCACCGGGACCAATACAAGACGAGGCAATCTGACGGTCAACTGGGAACGGCCGTTCGTCGGCGAACTGGGTGATCTGTGGAAGTTCACGCTGCATACCGACGCGATCGCTTATGATGCCAGTGATTTCAACGAGCAGCCAAATTTTGGCACGCATAGCTTCGTCGATACGGCGCGTGCCCTGCCGCAGGCGTCATTGGATTTCCATTGGCCATTCATGCGTAATTCCGGCGCATGGGGGACGCAGCTCATCGAACCGATCGCGCAGATACTTGTGGCGCCCCAGACCGGCGACAGCCAGATCAACAAGTATCCGAACGAAGACAGCCTCGATTTCGAATTCTCGGATGCCAATCTGTTCGGTTTCAATCGCTTCACGGGGGTCGACCGCCTGGACGGCGGCGTGCGTGCGAATGTGGCAATGCATGGCGCCTGGTATCTCGGCGGCACGACCTTCGACGGCTTGATCGGGCAGTCCTACCGAACCAATAAGGACAACCTGTTCCCGGAGAATTCCGGTCTGCACGACCAGGTCTCCGACGTGGTGGCACGCCTGAGCTTCGCACCGACAGGTTGGCTAAATCTGACCTACCGCACGCGGCTCGATCATAGGAATCTTGCCACCAGGATGTCGGATGCAATTGCTACGGTAGGCGAATCTAAGTTCTCGGTTTACGGCGGCTACATCTATACAACGGACAACCCGTACACCTTTTTTGACCAGCCACCGCCGCCGCCAGCGAATTCGCCCTTCTTTGTGCCGCGAAACGAAGGTACCGTGGGCTTCTCGTCCGGTTTGGGAAAATATCGGTTCAGCGGCTTTGTGCGGCGCGATCTGCAGTCCAATCAGATGGTCTCCGCCGGAGCCGACGCAGTATACGAAGACGAATGCTACATCTTGGATTTCAGGTTCGCCCGACGCTATACATCGTTTAATGGTGATGGCGGTTCGACCACTTTGCTGATCCAGATGACCTTCAAGACGATCGGCCAGTTCGGATTTCGGGCGCTCTGATGATAAGAAAGTCATGTCATGACCCATAGCAATCGATTCGGAGCCATCCTGGCATGCTTACTCGCGGTGCCAGTCGCTGCGCTCGCCGCTGCTGCTCCGGTGCCGCCCTCGACGACTACGCAGGCCACCCGCATCGTTGCGGTGGTAAACGGTGATGTGATCAGCAATACCGATGTGGAAAATCGCGCCAGGCTCTTTGCGCTCTCCACCGGCTTGCCGATTACCCAGGATGTGCTCGACCGCTTGCGCCAGCAGATCACTCGTCAGCTCGTCGACGAGAGGCTGCGCATGCAGGAGGTGCAGCGTCGCAAGATCGTGATTCCCGATAAGGCGATTGCCGACGCGATTCACGACATCGAGACGCGCAACGGCATGCCGTCAGGTGCTCTGCGCCAGAAGCTCGCGGCCGATGGTGTCAGCCAGCGTACCCTGATCGATCAGATCCGCACGCAGCTTGGCTGGACGCAGGTGTTGCGTGAGGAACTTGGCGATAAGGCAACGATCTCAGATGCGGAAGTAGCCGATGAGCAACGGCTGCTGGCCCAGCAGGTCGGCAAACCCGAGTACCGCGTCGGCGAGATATTCATCCCCGTCGAGGACCCCGCCAATCAAGCCGATGCGCAGCGCTTCGCGGAAACGGTGATCGGCGAACTGCGCGCCGGCGCATCATTCCCGGTGGTGGCCGCACAGTTCAGCCAGAACCAGACGGCACTGCAAGGCGGCGAACTTGGCTGGGTACAGCCAAATCAGCTCGATCCCGAGGTGACCCGGCTGGTATCGGAAATGCCGCTGGGTGCCGTCAGCAATCCTGTGAAGGTACCGGGCGGATTCTCCATTGTGACGTTGCAGGCAAAGCGCGAGATCGGCAACGATGTCGGCACGGCCGTGTCATTGCGCCAGGTATTCATGCCGTTCAGCAGCCCGCTCAATCCACAGGCTCCTACCGAGCAGCAGCGGCAGACACTGGAGAAGGCACGCGGCATCAGCGCCAGCGTGCATAGTTGCGATCAGATGGAGCAGGTCGCCAAGGCGAACAACTCGCCGCGGGCCGCTGATCCAGGGGAAGTACGGCTGGAATCAGTCAATCCGCCGGCATTCCGCCAGATGCTGGCAACGCTGCCGTCCGACCGTGCCAGCCAGCCATTGGTGACGAGTGATGGCATCGCCGTGATTATCGTATGCTCGCGCGAACAGAAGAACATGGCGCAGCAGTCCAAGGACGAAGTGCGGAACCAACTGCTCAACGAGCGTGTGGAACTGCTGTCGCGCCAATTGCTCGCCAACCTTCGCCGTCACGCCGCCATCGAAATGCGCTCCGGCGGTGCATGACAACGCAACCGCCGCTGCGCGAGGTGATTGCGCGGCATGGCTTGGCGGCCAGGCGGTCTTTGGGGCAGCACTTTCTTCTGGATGGCAATGTCACGCAGCGCATCGTGCGGACGGCCGGAACATTGGACGGGCGTCATGTGGTCGAAGTTGGCCCAGGACCGGGTGGACTGACCCGCGCGCTGCTGGCGTCCGATGCTGCGAGCGTGACCGTGATCGAGGTCGATCAACGTGCTGTTGCCGCGATGCACGAATTGGCGGCGGTGGCAAACGGTCGGTTGCGCGTGGTCGCTGCCGATGCGCTGTCGCTCGATGTCGCGTCGCTGGTGCCGTCACCGCGGCAGGTCATCGCCAATCTGCCCTACAACATCGCGACGCCGTTGCTGGTTGGCTGGCTGCGCCAAGCGGCTGCATTCGAGCGCCTGACGTTGATGTTCCAGCAGGAGGTTGCCGAGAGGATCTGCGCCGCACCAAATAGCGCGGCGTACGGCAGGCTGTCGGTGCTCGCACAGTGGGTCTGCGAGACCGAACTGCTGCTGCGCTTGCCGCCGGCCGCATTTGTGCCGCCGCCACAGGTCTTCTCCGCCGTTGTCGCTTTCACGCCTCACGCGGACCAGCCGTCGCCGGCGCTGTTTGCGCAGATGGAGCGGCTGACTGCCGCGGCGTTCGGCCAGCGGCGCAAGATGCTCCGTGGGGCGCTGAAACCACTCGGTGGTGAAGCATTGCTGCACGCATCAGGGATTGCGGCTGAACGGCGCGCAGAGACGCTTTCGGTGGTGGAATTCGATCGGCTGGCGCGGGTATTGATAAGCGCCCCGAAGTGAAGGGGTTCGTCATCAGTCCTACAACCGTCCGACGAAATCCCGCAATCCGGTCTGTCGCGTTGTCGCCAGGCGCGCGGCGTGCAGCACCGTGCGCACCGCAGCGACAGCTTGGTCGAAATCCGCATTCACCACGACGTGGTCGAAGTCCGACCAGTGGCTGATCTCGTCGCGGGCCAGACCCATGCGCCGCGCAATCTCCGCTGCATCATCGCCAGCCCGCCCAAGCAGCCGCTTCTCCAGCGCAGCCAGTGTTGGCGGCAGGATGAACACGCCCACCACGTCGCCAGGCAACGCATCGCGCAACTGGCGATGCCCCTGCCAGTCAATGTCGAACACCACGTCATTGCCTGCCCGCAGCGACTGCTCCACCGGCGCACGCGGCGTGCCATACCAGTGCCGGCCCAGCACGCGCGCCGATTCCAGCAACGCGCCGTCCGCCACCATCCCATCGAACACAGCCTGACTCCGAAAGTGATAGTGCTCACCTTCGACTTCACCGGAACGTGGCGGCCGCGTGGTGACGCTGATCGAGCGCCGCAGGTCCGGCTCACTCGCCAGCAGCGCATCGGCGATCGCCGTCTTGCCGGCACCCGACGGTGCCGCCAGCACCAGGCAGACGCCGCGTCGCACGATCGTCGTCATTCGATGTTCTGCACCTGCTCGCGCAACTGCTCGATGGTTGCCTTTAGTTTCAAACCTGTGCCGGTCAGCGCCACCGACGCAGACTTGCTGCACAGTGTGTTGGCCTCGCGGTTGAATTCCTGTACCAGGAAGTCGAACCGCCGGCCGATATTCACTGCCTCGGCGAGCAGCGCTTGCGCCGCCTGGATGTGGCTCGAAAGCCGATCGAGCTCCTCGCGCACATCGGACCGCGCAGCGAGCAGTGCGACTTCCTGCGCGATACGTTCCTCCGGCAACGATGGCGCCTCGCGCAGCAGCGCGGCCAGATTTTCCATCACGCGCGCACGCTGGGCGGCGGGCTGATCGGCGGCCTCAGCCGCGGCCTGCCGATGCAGCAAGGCGATTTCGTCCAGCAGACCGGTCAGCGTCGCGGCAAGTCGCGCGCCTTCCGCCTGACGCGCCGTTACCAACGCTGACAGAGCCTGCGCAAAGCCGGTCTGCGCCGCCGCCGTTGCTTCACCCCGATCGGCCACTTCATCGGCCTGCGCCGGACGCAATACGCCCGGCAGCCCTAGCAACGCCTCCGCCCGAGGCACAGGACTGCCAGGGATGCGCGCGTGCAGCTCGAGCGCCAACGCCAACGCCTGTTCCAGCGCCACCGGATCGGCAACCAGGCGCGTCTCGATCTCTCGTTTGACCGTCAGATTGGCGTTGACGCTGCCGCGCTTCAGCACCCTGCCCGCCGCATCGCGCAAGGCGGGCTCCAACGCGTCCCATCCCGGAGGCAGCCGCAGGCGCAAATCGAGTCCACGGCCATTGACGCTGCGCAGTTCCCACGCCCACGTCAGTCCAGCGGCACTCCCCTCGGCGCGGGCGAAACCGGTCATCGATGCAACGGCGCTGCTCATGGTAGGGGTCTTCTATCAGCCGCATCGCGACCTGTCATTGTGACGGTGAACCCTGTCGTTGCGAGGCACAATGCGAGGAAGCAATCTCGGGCCAACGATGCACAATGTTCGTTCTGCCCTGATCACTGGCGCATCGTCCGGCATAGGCCACGCACTGGCGGTCGCACTGGCACGGCCCGCCGTGGCGCTGCATCTGTCAGGTCGCGACACGACGCGCCTGGAAGCCGTAGCCGAAACGTGCCGGACACGCGGCGCAACGGTGCATCCAGCGGTCGTTGACGTGCGCGATGCCGATGCAATGGCGGCATGGATCGGCAACGCCGGCACACTCGATCTGGTTGTGGCGAACGCCGGCGTGTCCGCGGGCACTGGGGAGCAGACACGGGGGATCTTCGCCACCAACCTCGATGGCGTGCTGAACACCGTGCTGCCCGCGATGACAGTGATGGCGGACCAGCCGGCCGACGCGGGCGGCGTGCGCGGACGCATCGCGGCGATCGCTTCCATCGCGGCTTTCGCGCCGGTGCCGCACGCACCGGCCTATTGTGCATCCAAGGCGGCGGTCGATTTCTGGATGGTGGCCGGTGCAGCGGATGCACGCCGCCGCGGCATTGTGCTGACCAGCGTGTGTCCGGGTTATGTCCGCTCCGGGATGACAACGCACAACGACTTCCCGATGCCTGGGCTGATGGACGCCGATAGTGCCGCGCGCATCATTCTGCGAGGCGTCGCCGCTGGACGAACGCGCGTGGTATTCCCTTGGTGGATCGGTTTTGCCGCGCGAGCGTCCGGCCTGCTGCCGCCGCGGCTGCTTGCCGCATTGGTCGCCATGCAGCGCGGCAAGGCAAGTTGATCGCGCAACCGCCAGTCACTGTTAGGACCGTAGCGACGCAGCCATCCCAGTGGTCATTCGGCCAAACTCACATCGTCGCTGCACGCCCCGCAAAGCCAGCGCTCAGAACTCGCCGCTGCGATACGCCTCGTCCAGACGCTGCGCATCTTCCTCCGACGGCTCCTCCCACGCCTCGCCACGCCGCCGCAGCGCGCCGGAGAAATTCGGCGGACGCTTCTCGTTGAATGCATGACGGCCTTCCTCGCCGTCCGTCGTCACCTGGATCAGCATGTTGTTGATCAGCGTCTGCACGTGCCACGCCTGGTCCGTCGGCAGGTCGCCGAAGCGCACCACGAACTCCTTCATCATGCGCACGGCAACCGGAGGCAGCGTGACGATATGGCGCGCCAGCTTCTCCGCCCGCTCCATCAACTGTGCATGCGGCACCACTTCATTCACCAGACCAATCCGCAAAGCCTCCTGCGCGTCGAACGGTTCGTCGGTCAGCAGGATCTTCATCGCGTCGGCGTAGCGAAGCTGCTTCACCAGCAGGCTGGCGCCGGGCCCGTGGCCCACCCAGCCCTGCGATATCAGCGAGAACTTGAACCGTGCGTGCTCCGCGCTGGCGATGCGGATATCGGTGGACGACAGCAGCACATACAGCCCCGCCCCCGCGGCCCAGCCGTTCACCGCGGCAATCACCGGCTTCCACACGCGCGGATAATGATCGCCGAACCGACCGTCGACGCCAGTCTTCTGGCCATGCACAGTGCCAGCCAGCGGCCAAAAGATGCGCTGCGTGCGAAGATATTCGCGCTCCTCCTCGGTGATGTTCTTGCGCGGCGCCAGATTATGGCCGCCACAGAAATGCCGATCGCCCGCGCCGGTCAGGATCGCGCAGCGAATGTCGCGATCCTCCCACAGGTCTATCCAGGCCTCGGAAATCTGGTCCGACGTCTCCTTGTCGAAAATGTTGGCCTTGTCGGGATTATTCAGTGTGATGTAGGCAACCCCGTCGCGCTTTTCGTATTTGATGGCCACGTCGGAAATCTCCTTCAGCTCAACGGCCGTCCGTGGCGTGCGATGAATTCGGGAAACGCATCCTCAGCCTTGGCGCCCCGCATCACGTGCGTGGTGTAATCCTGCTCCTCTTGCCATTGCCGCTCCAGGTTTTCGCCCCTTTGCCGCAGCAGCAACGCCTTCACGCCCACGACCGCGCCGCGGTGGTTGTTGGCGATCATGCGCGCCAGTTCCATGGTCTTCGTGCGCAATTGCGCACGCGGCACCAGATGGTTCAGCAGGCCGATGCGGAACGCCTCCTCGGCTTCGACGACGCGTGCGGTGAACAGCAGTTCCTTGGCCATCGGCCAGCCGACCTGGTTGGGCAAGGTCCAGGTGCTGTTGATCCGGCCATACGCCGCGGCGAGAAAGCGGAACCTGCTGTCCTCGCAACCCACGCGCATGTCGAGCGATGACGCCAGCACCGCCGCGCCGCCATAGGCAAGCCCATTCATCATGCCGATCACCGGCTTGGCGCAGGCACTGATGTCATAGCTGTTGCGCGGGCTTCGCATCGCATCGAGCTGCTCCTGCGAGTAGCGGTGGTCGTCCTCACGCTGCTCGTGGATGTCACCGCCGGCGGAGAAGGCACGCGTGCCGGAGCCGGTGATGACGATGCAGCCGATCGCGTCATCGGACTCCATGCGCTTGACGACGCCGTGCAGCTCGCTGCCAAGCTTGCGATTCATCGCGTTCAGCTTGTCGGGACGGTTGAGCGTCACGATGCCGACGCCATCTTCCACATCGACCAGGATTGTTTCGTAATTCATGGTTCCCTCCAGACGCGCTCCGCGTGTCAGTGCGAGAAGCGCAGCGACGAAGCAGGCTCAGGCCAGGTACGCACCGTGACGGACATTGCCGCGTCGCTGCGCTTCTCGCAATGACAGGGCAGGTGCGGCGCCGTTCCTCGCACTGGCAGCGTGGCTGCAGCAGTCAGTCGCTGGCCGGCTTCTCCGTCACCGCGGCCGCCGGTGTGATGCCCGGAGCAGCCTCTGCGGTCGGTGCGCCATGCGGCGGCGGCGTCTTGGAAATCGCGCCGGTCATCGGAATAAAGAACACGCCCATGTCGCGCCTCGAGTGAATCTTCCCCTCGGCGTCCTTGGTGTAGACGTACAGCACCTGGCCACGCTTGAACGGCTGGCCGATCGGGATCACCAGTCTGCCACCCGGTTTGATCTGCTTGAACAGATCGGGGGGCGCGTATTGCGCAGCGCAAGTCACGATGATGATGTCGAAACCGCCCTGCACCTCCGGCCAGCCGTAGTAGCCGTCGCCGACCCGTGTATGGACATTGTCATAGCCAAGCGGGGCGAAGATCTTGCCCACCGCCTTGCCCAGAGGCTCGATGATCTCGATCGAATATGCCTGCTTGACGATGCGCGACAGCAGTGCGCTCTGAAAACCGCTGCCGGTGCCAATCTCCAGCGTTACATCGCCGGGCTTTGGCTGACAGACCTGCGTCATGTACGCCTGGCCGAGATAATCCGACAGCGCCGACCCGTACCCCAGCCCCCACGGCTTCGGGTCGGTCTCGTAGGCATCGCCCGGCGTGGCCCGATGTTCGGAATAGATATAGTGGAAATACTCGCGCGGCACGGCATTGAACGCTGCCATCACGGCTGGATCGGCGGCGCCGAGGCGTTCCTTCAGATAGTCCTGGATGCGCTTCAGTGCCGCCGGCTTGCGCTTCTGGATGGTGTCGAATTGTGCGTCGGTCAGGCTGACGGGGCGGCCGGAAGCCACCATTGCTGTCTCGTAGGCGGTTCGCGTCCATGCCGCGGCGGCGTGCGCCCGTTGTGCCAGGCAAAACGCGCCGGCTGCGGAGATCACTCCGCGGCGCGTGATCGTGCTGAGAGAAGCTGCCACGCGTGGCTCTTCCTTGTTGCTGGAAACATCACCAGCGCAATCACATACAGTACCGCGGCGGACAACAGAACCCGGCTGAAGCCAGCCTCACGCGCAATCAGATTGGCGAGTGGCGTCGCTACCACAGAGAATGCGCCGTTCAGCCCCCAGGCCCATGGCAGGAACCCGCCGGACCCGGTGCGGGACAGACCCAGAGGAAACGGCAGGCCCAGCGCCAGCGAGACTGGCGCCAGCACGGTCAATGTCAGTGCGGCGCGCGCCAACCAGGGCAGGTCAAGCGTGGCCAGAATGGCCGGCTGCAACCACGCCAGCGCCGCGCCGCACCAGGTCACGATGATCACGCAGGCCAGCACGATGGCGCGACGCGGCACAGCCGCCAGACGGTCGGCCGCCATGCTGCCTAGTCCGGAAAACACCAGCATCCCGGTCAGCACCAAGGCAAAGCCGGAAGTGCGATCATTCAGCCATAGGGTCGCCTGCTCGATCAGATAAATTTCGATGAACAGGAACCCGAGCCCGAGCGCCGGAAAATATACGATCGGCCGCACCAGCCCAATCGCCGGCAACCGCAGGCGGCCTGGTACGGCAAGCGGCAGCAGCAGTACCAGCAGCGCGAACACCACCGCCTGCGCCAGCACGGCCAGGTTGACCAGTGCGCCGATCTCCGCCTGCGGCAGGATTTCCAGCCGCTTCAGGATTGTGTCGAGCTGGTCCAGTCGCAGGACGGCGTAGAAGAACGGCCGATCCAGCGTGATCGGTGCCAGGTTGAACGCCGCACGCGACGGGGTCGCCGCACCTGCCAGCACCGCGCCGGCCTCATCGGCAATCGAGTCATCCGGCCCACCGGAAGTGACCTCGCCGTTGGCGAATGAAACCGCCGGCAGGTCGTTGTAGATACCGGCCCGCGCGGCGGCCGGATCGCTCCCCGGATACCACGACACGTCGAACGAGCGGTCGTCGCAGAACTTTCGCAATGTAGCGATCCGCGTGGCATCCCAGGCGCTGGTGGATAACAGGATCCGCACGCTCCAGGCTGAACGATAGACCACGGTATGCGCTGCGGGGTCGGCGATGCCGGCGCGCAGCAAGGCCGCCCGGGCCGTCGCCAGCATGCGCAGTGCATACACCGGAAAATCGCGGATCGACACCGGGATGGACACCATTCCGCCGGGCGCGAGCGCGCGCAGATAACCGACCAGGGCCCGCTCACTGAACGCGGTTGCATTTGCCTCTGCTGCGTCGAGGAAATCCGCCGACAGATCGATGATGTCGTAGCGGTCCGGGTCGGCGATTGCCGCGATTGGTCCTTCGCCCGACAGGTTCACGCGCGGGTCGGCGGCCGCGGCGGGCGACGGCCCCAAGCCATGCCGCAGCGCCCGCAGCAGCACAGGCTCCGGTTCCAGCACACGCACCCTCGCCGCGCCCAATGCCAGGATTTCCGCCGTGCGGAAGCCGCCCGACGCGCCCGCCAGCAGGACATTTGCATGTGGGATCAGGCGGTACGGGAGCGCATCCAGCGCGGCATCCGCATAGCCGACATCCAGCGGCCCCGGTTTCGGCAGTGCCGCAATCCGGTTGCCGTCGCGATACAGCCCAAAAGTCTGCGGCGGACCGCCCACCCCCAGCATGCCGGCGTTGTTGGAGATGTCGGTGTCCACACGCTCGGTGAAGTCGTCCAGCAACTGATAGTCGCCGCGCGGCGACAGTACGCTGGCAACCACCCGCGCGTTCGGTGTGTGGAGCGGCGCATAAATCGCCTTGAAGTCGTTGAACTCCGCCTGATCGTCGAGCAGCAGCAGTGACTCTGCGCCGAGTAGCGCGACACCGGCCGCCACGGCGCCCGCCCAGCGCCAGCGTCCGGCGACGAAGCAGGCGCTGGACGCCAGCGGCACCAACAGCAGCGGCACCAGGAAGAACGCATGCACCGCGAACATCGCCAGCAGGACCACCGCGGCACCCGCGCCGGCGCCCGTCAGGTCGTAGCCATACACTTGACCGATACGATCGGCGTTCAGCACGAAATTCAGGCTGACGAATATCCCGGCCAGGAAAAAGAACGGCAGCAGGCACGCATAGTAGCCGGCGATATTCCAGATCTGCGGCACCCAGGTCGTCAGGTTCTGCAATTGCAGCGGATTGAATGGATTGGTCGTGGTGAAGTGAAACCCAACCGCCGCCACCATGACCATCACCGCCGGCAGCGCCGCCAGCAATGCTTCGCCATGGCGCGCGAACATGTCGCGGAACAGCGCCAGGATCACGCCGCTGAGGGCAAAGCCCACCATGACGATGGAGATCACCCAGTAGCCGTATTCGGACCATTTCGCGACGGCGAAGTAGCGGGTGAGTGCGGTCTCGTATCCCACCGCGGCCAGCGACACGAGGAACAGCGGCACCAGAGCGGTGCGCCGCGTCACGGCCACACGGTCCGTGCGATGAAGCCCCCCAGCAGCGCGTTGAATCGCGCCGCGTCATCGACGAACAGCGCATGGCCGGCATCGGCGAACACCGCGATCTGCGTGCCCGGCCGGTTACGCGCGAGATTCGCCGCCTGTTCCGACAGCCATCCCGGCCGCACCACATACAGCACCGGCTTGCGGGTGGAATACACCGCGTCGCGCCAGTAGGTCCGCGGTTCCGGATAGGACCGCAGTGCGCGACTCGCCGGCTCAGGTGTACGCAGCGTGGCCTCGGTGAGCTGGTCCAGATACGCTTCGGTCTGAGGGCGATGGAACATGCCTTGCACGAATCGATGCATCGCGATGGCGTGCGGCAGCACCGGCGCGACGTGGTGCGGCAGCCTGGGCGGCGGCGGCGGCGGCGGCTCCTCGCCGACTGAATTGTCCACCAGCACAAGGCCGGCAACGTTCAGATCGCCGTGCGCATGTACGTAGGCGAGCGTGTCGAGCACGCCCAGCGACCAACCCACCAGCAGCACCGGCACCGGTTCCAGTTGCGCAATCAGTTCGGCGATATCCTGCCCGCGCCGCCCCGGTTCGTAGCCGGATGATGGCGCATCCGAATCGCCCTGGCCGCGCGGATCGAACGCCACGACGTGATACTGCCGCGCGAACGCCTGGATTTGCGGTCCCCAGATCCAGGCCGGCATCGTCCAGCCCGGCACAAACACGATGGTGTGGCCTGTGGGCGGGCCTGCTTGCAGATAGTGCAGCCGCACTCCGTCACTGGTGACGAAGAATCGGCTTTGCGCCGCAATCCCAACCTCGGCCGCCGCCGGTCTCGTCAGCAGCAGCGAGCCCAGGCCAGCGATGATCTGACGTCTGCCCGATGCCATCCGCATAGCGGGCACAACACCGACTCCCGCCGCGCCGTGTCAATGTCAAAGCGCAAGGCAGCCGGTGCGTCGGCTGGCCAGTGCTTCGGCTGGCCAGTGCTTCGGCTGGCCGGCGCGTCGGCTGGCCGGTGCTTCGGCTGGCCGATGCGTCGGCTGAGTGCGTGCAGATGCTGATCGGCCCGGCTTTTTCGTTGCCGTGCGGATGGAGCGAAGCCATCGCGGCGAGTTGGACACTTCGATCGAGCATTGCCGCGCTGCTGCACTGCTCGCAAAAACCGGGAAACCAGACACTCCGCCGTTCACCCGATTGCCCTGCCAAAGCAGTGCCCGCAACAAGGGCCGCCTGGCGATATGCCTATCTGGCGTCGGTCAGCCGCTTCAGTTCGGCTGGCTGGCGCAGCACGATGAAGCCGGCCTCGATGTTCACCGCGCCGCTCTCCCGCCACTGACGCAATTGCTTGTTCACGCTCTCGCGGGTTGAAGCGACCAGATTGCTGAGATCACGCTGCGACAGCTTGAGATCGATGCGAGTGCCACCGGAATCCGGCCGGCCGTAGTCCTCTGCGAGCTTCAGCAGCACGCGCGCCAGACGGACCGGCAGATCGAACAGCGCCAAATCCTCGAGCGCCATGCTGGTTTGCCGCAGGCGCTCGCACAGCACCGCAAGCAGGCGCAGATAGAGGTCGTCGTTCTGTCGCAGGAAGCGCATGAATTGCCCCCGCTCCACCACCAGCAGCAGCGTTTCCTCGATCGCCGTCGCGTCAGCACTGCGCGGCTGACCGTCGAGCAGCGCCATCTCGCCGAATATCTCGCCAGGATTGACGACGTTCAGCGTCACTTCCTTGCCCTCGCCGGAGAAGAAGCTGATCCGTACGCGCCCCCGCAGGACCGCCATCATCGAGGAGCCGTCGTCACCCCGTTGCAGGATCATCTGGCCGCGGCGGTAGCGCCGCTCGGAGGCGAACTTCAGTATTTCGTCCAGTTCCAGCGGCTTCATGGCCTGAAACAGCGGACTGACCAGTAGGGCCGCACGTTTCACATCGCGCTCGAGCCTCGCCACATGCGTCTCCCGGTACCATGCCCACCCGGCGGTTGAGTCCGCAACGGGCGAATCCCTGAGCACTATGCGCGCCTTGAGCACACTGTGGTATCCCGGTAGGTCATCCCGGGGCGGGACGCCCCGATGGAGTACCCCGTTGGGATGCCGGAAGGAGACGCCGTGCCCGAGTTGGACGAAGCAGAGCGCTATGCCATATCGCACGAAACCCCATGGCCGCGCGATCTGCGCGCGCATATCGAGGCGGGCTTCTTCGAACCACCGCCGCACAACGAAATCCTGGGGCCCCTCCGTCCGCGGGGTGGACCGAACGGGTTGCTGTTACGCGGTGGTGTCGTGGTCGCGCGGTGGGGTGATACCCGGCAGGTGGATTTTACCTTCTCGGTTGCCAAGAGCTATTTGAGCCTGCTCGCCGGCATTGCTGTCGCCGATGGCCTGATTTCCAACATCGATGAACCGGTTGCGCGGACAGTGCACGATGGTGGGTTCGAGGAACCGCACAACGGTGCGATCACCTGGCGGCATCTGTTGCAGCAGACCTCGGAATGGGAGGGCACGCTGTTCGGCAAAGCCGACGTCATCGATCGAAACCGCAATCTCGCGGTGGAAGGCAAGGGCCGCAAAGGCGATGCGCCGCCGTTGCGCACGCCCGGCACGTTCTGGGAATATAACGATGTGCGCGTGAACCGGCTGGCGCTCGCGCTGCTGCACCGATTCCGACGGCCGCTGCCCGAGGTGTTCGCCGATCGCATCATGCGCCCGATCGGTGCTTCGAACGACTGGCGCTGGCACGGCTATCGCACGTCGATGGTGGAGATTGACGGACACATGGTCGAATCAGTGTCCGGCGGAAGTCATTGGGGCGGCGGCATCGCGATCCATGCCGAGGACCAGGCGCGGATCGGGATGTTGATGCTGCGGCGTGGTGCGTGGGAGGGGCAGCGACTGCTACCGGAGCACTGGATAGCGGAGTCGCTTGTGCCGTGCGCGCTCAATCCGAACTATGGGTTGCTGTGGTGGCTGAACACCGGTCGCACACGCTATCCGAGTGCAACGGCGGAGAGCTTCTTCGCGTCCGGCGCCGGCGGCAACATCACCTGGGTGGATCCGGTGAACGACCTGGTGGCAGTGATGCGCTGGATGGATCCCGCATCGGTCGATGGGTTCATTCGGATCGTCATGGGCGCGGCATCCTCGGCGCGCTGAGCGAGCGTACCCGGCATTGCGAGTAACGCAGCGACGCGGGAATCTCGTGGTGCATGCTGCCACCGGGATTGCCCTCGCCGTTGCGGTGCGGTCAACGATAGACTGCACTCGATCACTCAATTGCCCCGCACGCTGCTACGGCCGCATGCATCAAGCTGCCTTCGTCGATCAGCGCCACGACCGATGATGCTGCGATCGAGTACGATCTCGGCCTGCATTGCGAGACCTGTCGCGCCGCGGCACAAGAAAGAATTCAGCGCAGATGAAAGCAGGGATGCACGCCGAACACGCAGATGGTTCGGTGTCACTCACAAATCACGGAACGCGTTTGATCCGTGGGCGCGGGTTGCCGACATGGAGCAGCAGGCAGAGCCGCAGTTCGATCGTCATCTGCGTGTTCTGCGTGCATCATCTTTTTATCTGCGGTTGAAAACTTCCTTTGCAATCCTGCGGACCAATGGTGACGGACATATTGAAGCATCTGCGGCGCAGCAGAGGAGCCGAGCGTGATATGATGGTGGCACGCCGCGCTTTTGTTTGGTTGCTGCCGTGGACCGCGCCCGCGCTCAGTCGAACCCGAAAAACTCCGGCATCGCACTGATCGGCCCGGCCGCTCTCAGCCGCGCCACATCGGGAACCGGGCGCGCGGTGCGCGCATCGCCGGCCAACATCGCCTCCAGTTCGGCCGCGACCGACAGCACGAACGCATCGCCGCCGCGCGGTCCGACAATCTGCAGACCGAACGGCATGCCATGCCGATCGAGACCAACCGGCAGCGACACCGCGGGATGGCCAGGCAGCGTCACCGCATAAGCCAGCGCCAGCCAATGGAAGTATGTGCGTGTCTGCCGGCCGTCGATCTCCGCCGGATAAAGCTCGCGCCACGACCGGGGACTGATGGTGATCGACGGCGTCAGGATCACATCCCAATCGCGAAAGAAGTCCTGCCAGTGGCGATACAGCATGGTCTGCTGCGACTGCGCGCGTGCAACATCCGCGGCCGAATAGCGCAAGCCTTCCTCGACATTGGCGCGTACGTTCGGTCCGACATCCTGCGGGCGGGCGCGCAGCTTCTCCAGATGATTGGTGAGGTAGCCAAGTGAGCGCAGCACCTCGAAAGCTTCGTCTGCATCGGCACAATCCGGCGTTGCATTCTCGACGTGGGCGAAGATGTGGCGGAACAGATCGGTCTTTTCGCCGAACACCTCTGCGATATGCCGTTCGGTTGGCGCGAAGCCGAAATCCGGCGTGATCGCAACGCGCAGGCGTGACAGGTCGATGCGCCCAGGCACTGCGAAGTCTTTCGCGCGGCGAACCGAATGGCCATGCACCGTCGTGGCCAGCGGATCGCGCGCGTCGTCGCTGACCATGGTGGAGAGCAGCAGGCACACATCCGCCACCGTGCGCGCCATCGGTCCGGCCACCGACAGGTTGTTCCAGCCAAGCCCTCGGCGTTCGTTGGCGACCAGTCCGGGCGTCGGGCGGAAGCCGACAATCCCGGAGAACGCCGCGGGATTGCGCAGCGACCCGCCGGTGTCGGAACCAGTGCAGATCGGCACCATTCCCGTGGCGAGCGCAACTGCCGATCCG
This sequence comes from Acetobacteraceae bacterium, assembly GCA_035511435.1. Taxonomy (GTDB): domain Bacteria; phylum Pseudomonadota; class Alphaproteobacteria; order Acetobacterales; family Acetobacteraceae; genus JAMXLO01. The sequence continues at coordinate 21,810 of DATKFJ010000269.1, forward strand.
CCGGAAGAACCGGCAGCCGACAGTGTCGGGTCGAACGGATTGCCGGTCGCACCGTAGACTGCATTGCGCGTATTGGCGCCGGCGCCGAATTCCGGCGTGTTGGTCTTGCCCACGACGATCGCGCCCGCCGCGCGCACCGCGGCCACCAGGCGTTCATCGCCAGCGGGAATGTTGTCGCGAAAGATCGGACTGCCGAACGTCGTGCGCAGGCCTGCGGTTTCCTGCAGGTCCTTCACCCCGATCGGAAGCCCATGCAGCGCGGGCAGTGCATCGCCGCGCGCGGCCGCGGCATCGGCTGCCTTCGCGGCGGTGCGAGCACGATCGAAGTCTCGCGCCACCATGGCGTTGACCGCATGGTCCACCGCTTCGATGCGCGCGATACAGCTCGCCAGCAATTCGGTGGGCGCGAGTTTCTTCTGGCCGATCAAACGGCGCGCATCGACAGCGGTCAGGTCACAGGGCTCGGTCATGTCGTATACCTGCGAGATTGCTCAAGTGCATCGTGCTCATCAGTACCCCAGCGCCAGCCCGTCCTTGCGTGGCTCCGATCCCCCAACCAGGCATCCACGATCGCGATCGATCCAGATTGCCTGGCCGCCGCCGTGCGGCCGCTCCACCACTTCCAGCTCGTGCCCCAGCTTGGTCAGCCGATTGCAGATCGCCGGCGTAATACCGTGCTCCACCTGCACCTTGCCCCTCAGCGGGAACAATCGCGGCAGGTCGATCGCCTCCTGAATATCCAGCCCGAATTCCAACATGTTGGTCAGGAACAGCGAGTGCCCCATCGGCTGGAAATGCCCGCCCATCACACCGTACGGCATCACCGCCTGGCCAGCCTTCATCACCATGCCCGGCATGATCGTGTGCATCGGCCGCTTGCGTGGCGCGATGCAATTCGGATGATCGCGCTCCACGCGGAACCCGAAGCCGCGATTCTGCAGCATCACGCCGGACCGCTCGGCCAGGATCGCCGATCCGAACCCCTCGAACAGCGAGTTGATGAAGCTGCACGCGTTGCCGTCCCTGTCCACCACGCAGAGGTAGACCGTGTCCTTGTGCGGCGGCAACAGCGCCTCGCCGGCCGCCGGCAAAGCCCCCAGCGCCTTGCTGTCGCTGATCAGTCCGCGGAGGCTGCCGAGATATTCGGGGCTCAGCAGTTTCTTCACCGGCACATCTGCCTGCGACGGATCGGCGACGAACGCATCGCGGTCGCGATACGCCAGGCGAGCAGCCTCGATGTGCCGATGATAGCGCAGCGCGCCGAACGGGCCATCGCCGGCGGACTTCAGCTTGTCGAGAATACCCAGCATCATCAGCGCGACGATGCCCTGCCCGTTCGGCGGACACTGGAACACATCGTAGCCGTGCCAGTTCAGCGTGATCGGCTCGACGAATTCCGCATTGCGCAGGCCGCCGGCGAAGTCTTCCTCGGTGTGCAGGCCGCCGCGCGCACGCAACGTCGCCACCATGTCGGCGGCAATCGGGCCCTCGTAGAACGCCTTCGCGCCATGGCGGGCGATGGCGCGCAATGTTTCGGCCAGCGCGGGCTGCGCGAACAGATCACCGGCATTCGGCGCCGCACCACCCGGCAGGAAAGGCTGCGCACCGTTCTTGCGCAGCTTCGGCTCCAGCCGCTTCCAGTCCCACGCCACCTTCTGGCCCACCGGCCAGCCGTCGGCCGCGTAGCCGATTGCCGGTTGCAACAGCTCGTGCAGATCCTTGCGGCCATGCGCCTTCAGCAGTGTCTCCCACGCATTCACCGCGCCCGGCACGGTGACGGCATGAGGCGACGTGTTCTCGATCGCGTTGATCTGGTGCTGCTCATACCAGTCGATCGTGGCGGCGGCGGGCGCACGGCCGGAGCCGTTCAGCGCGAACACCTTGCCGGCGCCAGCGGGCGCATAGAGACAGAAGCAGTCACCGCCGATGCCGGTGGACTGTGGCTCGATTACACACAGCACGGCCGTCGCCGCTACCGCGGCGTCCAGCGCATTGCCGCCGGCGCGCAGCACATCGAGGGCGGTCAGCGTGGCGGCCGGCATCGAGGTGGCCGCCATGCCGTGCGTCGCGTAGACAGGGCTACGGCCGGCGAGGTGATGGTCGCGCATTCTTCGCTGGGCTCCAGTG
>DATKFJ010000270.1:0-8107 GCA_035511435.1 Acetobacteraceae bacterium
AATTCCTGGCCGGGAATACCTCCGTCGCGCAGGTGATCTTCGCGTGCTTCGGCCAGGAAGTTCTCAGCGCCTATCAGGCAGCCCTGCGGAACCAAAGGGAGGCTTCGGCCTGACCTGTCGTTGCCGCTTCGCTGCAGACAATGCCCGGCGGCGCCTAATAGATCGGCGCCTAATAGATCGTCGCCTTCAGACGCTCCGGATACGCCTTGTCGTACTCGGGGCCGCCGACCATGCCGCGTGTGATGTCCGCGAGGATCGTGCCGCTGCTCGGCAGGCTACGGCGGTCAACGTGCTTCGCCGGGTTCCACAGATCAGACCGCACCAGCGCCTTCGGACACTGGAAATACACCCGCTCCACGTGCACCACGATCACCGAACGCGGCAGCTTGCCCTGCGCCGGAAACCGCTCAAGCAGCGCGGGATCGACGCAGATCTCCGCCGTACCATTCACCCGCAGCGTCTCGCCGACACCAGGGATCAGAAACAGCAGCGCGATGCGTGGATCGGCAATCAGGTTGAGCAGACTGTCCGTGCGATTGTTGCCGCGCCGATCCGGGATCAGCAGCGTCTTGTCATCTTCCACCACGACGAACCCGGGCGGGTCACCACGCGGCGAGACATCCAGACCGTCCGGACCGCTTGTCGCCATCACCATGAATGGCGCAGCCTCGATCATCGCACGATAATGCGGATGCACATGATCGACCTCCTTGGCAAGCGCGGCTCCGACCGGTTCGCCGTACCGCGACCGCAGCGCTACCGTGTCCTTTATCAGATTGCCGTCCTGCATGCCGTCCATCGCAGCCTCGCGTCATGATTCCTGTTGCCATCGTCACTGGTTTCCTGGGCAGTGGCAAGACCACGCTGATCTCGCGCATCCTGCGCGACCCCGCCTTTGCGCGCGCTGCGGTCATCGTTAACGAATTCGGCGAGATCGGCCTGGATCACGAACTCATCGCGAGCAGCGACGAAGCGTTGATCGCGTTGACCACCGGCTGCCTGTGCTGTGCGGTGCGCAGCGACCTGGTTGCCACGCTGCTCGACCTGCAGCATCGGCGCAAAGCGGGTGAAATCACCTACGAGCGGGTGCTGATTGAAACGTCGGGCCTGGCCGATCCAGCGCCGATCCTGCACGCGCTGATGACCGACCACGACATCGCACAGCACCATGCCATCGACGGCATCGTCACCGTCGTGGACGCGCTGCATGGCGAGACAACGCTCGATCGCCATCCCGAAGCGCGCCGGCAGGTGGCGCTGGCGGACTGTCTGCTGTTAAGTAGAACTGACATTGTCGAGCCGACGGCGGCACTGCGAGAACGCCTCCTTGCCCTTAATCCCGGCGCGCCGCAACACATTGCAGGCGATATCGCGCCGGGACAGCTGTTCACCGGCACCAATGCCGCGACGCGCTTCGCGATGTTGCCCGATCAGCCCGCGCAAAATCCGTTCAGCCGCGCGCAGCACACGGATGGCATCGAAACCAGCATCCTGCAACGCGACCGAGCCATTCCCGCACTCGCCCTGACACTGCTGCTTGAGGCGCTGGCCGAACATTGCGGCGCGCGCCTGCTGCGTGTGAAAGGTGTTGTGCACATCGAGGAAATGCCGGGACGACCCGCCGTGATCCACGGCGTGCAGCACGTCTTTTCACCGCCCGAATTCCTCGATCGCTGGCCATCGGCCGACCACACCACGCGGCTGGTGTTCATAACGCAGGGCGTGCCGCGTCACTTCCCTACACGACTGCTTGATGCGATCGAGCATGAGGTACGCGAAGAACTGGGACCACTTCGACAGTGACCGACTGGCTTCGCCTATCGGCCCCGTCAGTAATGCGGCGCAGCGACGTGGGGCGTGCAGGCGAAGCGCAATCCGCCGAACGCATCGCGCGAATTTTCAGTTGTCCTGAGTCTGCGCTAGGCTCGCGGCAAGACCAGGAGGAAACCATAAATGCACCGGCGCAGCCTGTTGCAGGGCGCGGTGGCCGCCGCAGCCATCATGCCACTGGCACGACCCGCGATCGGCGCCAACGCAAAGACCCTGAGCATCGTGCCGCAGGTTGCGCTGAACAGCATCGATCCGGTCTGGACCAGCTCGCAGATCGCGCGAAACCTCGGGTTCATGGTGTTCGATCTGCTGTATGGACGCGACGAAGCCATGAACCCCAGGCCGCAGATGCTCGAAGGCGACCTGATGGAGGACAGCGGCCGCCGCTGGACGTTACGGCTGCGCGAGAACCTGCTGTTCCACGACGGCGAAAAGGTGCGTTCGCGTGATTGTATTGCCTCGTTGCGACGCTGGATGAAGCGCGACCAGGGCGGCGTTACGCTGTCCGAACGGCTGGATGCACTGGAGGCGCCGGATGACCGCACCATCGTGCTGCGGCTGAACAAGCCTTTCCCGCATCTGCGCACACTGCTGTCAAAGTTCATCATTCCGGCGTTGATGATGCCGGAACGCCTGGCATTGACCGATCCGTTCAAGCAGATCCCCGAAGCCATCGGCAGTGGTCCGTTTCGCTGGCTGCCCGACGAACACATACTGGGCAGTCACGCTGCTTTCGCGAAGTTCGATCGCTACATGCCGCGCGACGAACCACCGAGCTACACCGCAGGCGGACATCGCGTGCTGGTCGACCGGGTGGAATGGAAGATGATCCCGGATGGCGCCACCGCGGCGAATGCGTTGGTGACCGGCGAAGTGGACTGGATCGAAATCCCGCTGCCCGATCTGCTGCCAATGTTGAAACGCGCACCTGGCGTGAAGACCGGCGTGCTCGACGAATACGGCCAGATCTGTTTCTTGCGGCCTAATCAGGTTGCCGCGCCCACCAGCAATCCGGCGATCCGCCATGCGATGCTCGCCGCAATCGACCAGAAGGAGGTAATGGCTGCGTCGATGGGCGGTGATCCCGGCAACATGTTCACCGATGTCGGGTTCCTTCGCACCGGCAAGAAGACCGTGGACGAGGCGGGGATGGAGCTGGTGCGCACGAAGCATACGCCGGATCAGGTGAAGGCGATGCTGGACAAGGCCGGCTACAACGGCGAGCGGATGGTGCTGCTGCACGCCACCGACCACTGGTTCTTCAATCCGACTGCTTCGGTGATCGCGCACAGCCTGTCGGCTGGCGGCATGAACATCGATGATGAGGCGATGGACTGGGCCACTGTACAGGCGCGCCGCAACAGCCGCGAGCAACTCGACAAGGGCGGCTGGTCGATGTTTCCGTCCGTTGTGGCGACGCCCGATTACCGCGACCCGCTGCTGGCGAACTTCATCCGCAGCAACGGCCGCGAAGCGTGGTTCGGCTGGCCTGACGATCCGAAGATCGAGCAGATCTACGAAAGCTGGCTGGGCGCCACCGATCCCGCGGAGCAGACTCGATTGGAGCGGGAATACCAACTGGAAGCGTTCGCGTCGTTGCCGTTCATTCCACTCGGCGGCTACCGGCAGAGTGCGGCCTGGCGCGACAACGTCACCGGCATCCTGAAGGGGCCGTCTGTCGTATTCTGGAACGTAACAAAGGCATGAAAAGCTGTTCCCCGTCCGACCACGACGGGCGGTCGGGCATGTCATGATATCAGTGCAAAGGTAGATACGGTGAAACGACGCATTTTCCTGGCCGGCGCTGCCGCCCTGCCGCTTGCGCGGCCCGCCATCGGCGGTACTGCGAAGACATTGCTTTTCGTGCCGCAATCGCCGCTGGCCAGCCTCGATCCGGTGTGGACCAGCGCCATGACGACGCGGAACGTCGGGTTCATGATCTACGACGTACTGTTCGGGCGCGATGCCGCGATGAATCCGAAGCCGCAAATGCTGGCAGGCTATGTCATTGAAGATGACGGCAAGCGCTGGGTGATGACGCTGCGCGAGAACCAGTGGTTCCACGATGGGCAGAAGGTGCTGGCGCGCGACTGCACGGCGTCACTGCGGCGATGGATGAAGCGCGATCCGGGTGGCGCGACCTTGGAGGCTCGGCTTGATGCGCTGGAGGCGCCGGACGATCGGACGATCGTGCTGCGGCTGAAGAAGAAATTCCCCGCCTTGCCGAAGTTGCTGTCGAAATTCCAGACCGCGGCGGTGATGGTGCCGGAACGCATCGCCAATGGCACAGATCCGTACAAGCAGATGACCGAGGCGATCGGCAGCGGGCCGTTCCGATTTCTGGCGGATGAATACGTGATCGGCAGCCACGCGGCGATGGTGCCGTTCGAGCGTTACGTGCCACGCGATGAGCCGGCGAGCTTCACGGCGGGCGGCCATCGCGTGCTGGTGGATCGCGTGGAATGGAAGATGATTCCCGATGCCGCGACCGCGGCGAACGCGATGGCCACCGGCGAAGTTGACTGGCTGGAAATGCCGATGCCCGATCTGCTGCCGATGTTGCAGCGGGCACCGAACGTGAAGATCGGGCGGCTCGACGATTGGGGTTTCATCAGCCAGCTGCGGCCAAATCACGTGATTGCGCCGACCAACAATGTGAAGCTGCGGCGCGCGATGATGGCGGCGATCGATCAGCGCGCTGTGATGGATGCGATCATGGGCAGCGACACGGACGACGTGATCGTGCCGATGGGATTTCTGGCGACCGGCAAGCCCGAGGTCGATCTCGCGGGCATCGAAGCTCTGACGGTGCGCAAGAGTGCGGCCGAGGTGAAGGCGATGCTGGAGGATGCGGGGTATCATGGCGAGCGCATGGTGCTGCTGCACACCACGGATCAGCCGTTCTACAACTCCGCATCACTGGTGGTGGCCGATGAGCTGTCGCGCGTCGGCATGAATGTGGAAGACCAGGCGATGGATTGGGGCACGGTGCTGCAACGCCGGTCCAGCAGGCAGCCGCTGGACAAGGGCGGCTGGTCGCTGTTCGTCAGTGTGACGCCGGTGCCGGAGTATCGCGACCCGCTGCTGGGTTCGTTATTGCGCGGCAACGGCAAGGACGCCTGGATCGGCTGGCCGGACATTCCTCGTATCGAGACGGCGTTCAACGCGTGGCTGGACAGCGACGATCCGGCGGAACAGACGCGGCTGGAGCGGGAGATTTCGTTGGCGGCGTTCGAGTCGGTGCCGTTCATTCCGCTCGGGCGGTATATGCCGCGCGTGGCGTGGAGCAGGGGGATCAGCGATCCGCTGGAGGGCCCTGCGCCGGTGTTCTGGAATGTCAGCAAGGGGTAGGCGCATGTGAGCGGTGGGTTACGCTGCGCCAACCCACCGTTCGCCTGCTACCTGCCCTTGACCCTGCTACCCGCCCTTTACCCTGCTACCCGCCCTTTACCTTGTACCATGGATGCGGCTGGCCCGGTGTCTTCACTCGTAGCGTATACACAGACGTGCTGGCGGTCAGCAGCAGCGTGCGCAGGTCGGGCCCACCGAATGCGACATTGGCGCACACCTCCGGCATCTCGATGATGCCGATCCGGGAGCCGTCCGGCGCGAACACCCACACGCCGTTGGTGCCGGTGCAGAACACCCGGCCCGCCGCATCGACCTTCATGCCGTCCGGCACGCCGTTCGTGCCATCCGCCGACATGTCCGCGAACACCCGACGCCGCACCAGGTTGCCGGCGGCATCCAGTTCGATCGCGTGGATGTACTGTGCCCACCGCGTGTTCGCGATGTACAGCGTGCGTTCATCGGGCGACAGCGCCAGACCGTTCGGATACTCCACCGGCACAGCGAGACTGACCGTCCCATCCGGCGCGATGCGATACACCGCCGCGTCCAGTTCACGCTCCGGCACCGGCACGCGATAGCCGGGGTCGGTGAAATACAGCGCGCCGTTCGAATGGCAGATCACGTCGTTCGGGCGGTTGAGCTTCTTGCCGTCGAATCGATCGGCCAGTGTGGTCACCGTGCCGTCCGACGCCAGCCGCGTGACCATCCGCCCATCGCCTTCGCAGTTGATCAACCGCCCCTGGAGATCGAACGTCGTGCCGTTGCCGCCGATGGTTTTCCGCACCACCTCCGCCTTTTGTCCCAGCACCATGCGGTACAGCAGGTTCTGCCGGATATCGACGAAGTAGAAAAAGCCGTCCGGGTGCCACAGCGGCCCCTCGGTAAAGACAAAGCCACCCGCCACCTTTTCCAGCGCCGTGGTTTCCAGAATGTCGGACAATCCTGCCATGGTTGCTTCCTCCCGCGCGAGGCGAGACGATAGCACCGCCGCACCGGAACCGCGAAGGGCAGCACACCATGGAACTGATCGACCTCAGCCGCGAATTGTTCCACCGCACGCAGACCCATCCGTCGCATCCGCCGGTGATCGTCACGGTATGGGGCGATCACTCGGAGAAGAAACACGCCGGGAACACGGTGTTCACCTCGAAGGCGCTGTCGATCGCGCTGTCCGACCATGCCGGCACGCATGTCGATGCGCCGGTGCATTTCGATCCGCGACCCGGCGCGCTGTCGATCGATGAAGTGCCGCTGGAGAACTTCTACACCGAGGCGGTCTGCCTCGATCTGTCGCACGTGCCGCTGAAGCACTCGATCACCGTGCCGGAGATGGCGGCGGCGCTGGATAAATCCGGCCAGGAAATCCGACCGCGCGACACTGTCCTGCTGTATATGGCCACCAACGATCGGCTGCTCGGCAAGCCCGGTTACCTGCACGACTTTCCCGGGCTGGCATTGGAATCGGTGCACTGGTTGGCCGACCGCGGCATACTGATGTTCGGCGTCGAGGCGATCAGTCCGGCACCGGAAGGTGAGCCGAACTACCTGGCCCACATGGCGTGCGCCGACCGCGGCATCACGCACATGGAATGCCTGGCCAACCTGGACAAATTGGTGGGCCGCGGGCGGTTTCGTTTCATCGGCTTTCCGTTGAAGATTCGCGGCGGCACGGCGAGTCCGATCCGCGCGGTGGCGGTGTTCGAGTAAGCCAAGACCGCGGAACGTGCCGGCGATTCAGCTCCCTATTCGACGCGCTTCACCAGTGGTGCGACGAACTGCGGCTCGGTGTCCCAGGGGAACAGAATCCAGGTGTCCTGCGACACCTCGGTGATGAAGCTGTCCACCGTGTCGCGGCCGGCCGGCTTCGCGTAGACCGCGGCGAAATGCGCGCGAGGCAGCAGTGCGCGAACCACGCGCGCGGTCGCGCCGGTGTCCACCAGGTCGTCGACGATCAGGAAGCCGGTACCGTCGCCGGCCGCTGTGGGTGGCTTGATCACCACGGGTGGGCCGCGCTTTTCTTCCTCGATCAGGCTGCCGCTGCCGGCTGCCGCGTAGGTCACGATGGAGACGGTTTCCACCAGTCGTACGTCCAGCTCGCGCGCGATGATCGCCGCGGGTATCAGGCCGCCGCGGGTGATCGCCACCACGCCGGCGAATGGTCCCAGGTCCATCAGCCGCCAGGCCAGCGCGCGTGCATCGCGATGCAGTTGGTCCCAGGTGACGGTGTAGTAGTGTGCCGCCATCAGAACAGCTTGCCGCCGTTCGGCACCTTGAAGTCGGGCTTCACCAGGACGACCGAGCCGTCGTCGTCCGGCATGCCCAGCGTCAGCACCTCGCTCATGAACGGGCCGATCTGGCGCGGCGGGAAATTCACCACGGCGCAGACCTGTCGGCCGATCAGCTGATCGGCCCGATAATGCACGGTCAACTGGGCCGAGGACCGCTTCACGCCGATCTCCGGGCCGAAATCGATGCTGAGCTTGAATGCCGGCTTGCGCGCTTCCGGGAACGGCTGCGCATCCACGATGGTGCCGACGCGGATATCGACGCGCTCGAAGTCGCCGTATGCGATCGTTTCGGTCATCGTTGCCGTGCTCCAGTCAATGGCCAGCGGTCAGTGGCCAGCGGTCAGTGGTCGGTGTTAAGTAACATACCCATACTGCCGAACTTGCCGACCACTGACCACAGACTACTGACCACTGGCTGCTGACGACTGACTGCTGACCACTGACCGGAGCGAACCACGAATGCGCGATTTCCACCTGCCGGGCCGCAGCCCGGTCTATGCGAGCCATGGGATGGCCGCCACCTCGATGCCGGCGGCCACGCTGACCGCGCTGGACGTGCTGCGCAACGGCGGCAACGCGCTGGATGCCGCGGTCGCCGCGGTCGCCGTACTATGCGTGATCGAGCCGCAGTCCACCGG
>DATKFJ010000271.1:0-3099 GCA_035511435.1 Acetobacteraceae bacterium
GCCATCCCGTCCGCGTCCATCTGCGCCAACCCTCCGGCCCAACCTTCCGCCTGTCCAATCCGCCGCCCCCATGCTAATCGCCGCGACCGAGGAAGCCCGCATGGACGTCGCCGCCACCCGCCAACTGCTCTCCCGCCGCCCTACCGCACCGCTCGCCGGCCGCATCACCGTGCCCGGCGACAAGTCGATCAGCCACCGCGCGCTGATGTTCGGGGCGTTGGCGGTGGGCGAAACCCGTATCACCGGCCTGCTCGAAGGCGAGGACGTGCTGCGCACGGCCGCCGCCATGCGGGCTCTTGGCGCCGAGGTGACGCATGACGCCGACGGCACGTGGCGCGTTGCCGGCCGCGGCATCGGTGGCCTGATCGAACCGGCCGATGTGCTCGACATGGGCAACTCCGGCACCGCGGCGCGGCTGTTGTCCGGCATACTCGCGAGCCACCCGATCTTTGCGGTGATGACCGGTGACGCCAGCCTGCGCCGCCGCCCGATGCGCCGGGTGATCGATCCGCTGTCCGCCTGCGGTGCACGGTTCACCTCGCGCGAAGGCGGCCGCCTGCCGCTGGCCGTGCAAGGTCCACGGGAGGCGCTGCCGCTGGAATACCGCGTGCCGGTGCCATCGGCTCAGGTGAAGTCGGCGGTGCTGCTGTGCGGCCTGAACGCGCCCGGCATCACGCGCGTGGAGGAACCGGAAGCCACACGCGACCACAGCGAAAACATGCTGCGCCATTTCGGTGCGACGGTGCAGGTGGAAGCCGATGGTCGCGGCCGCATCATCACCCTGCACGGTCAGCCGGAGCTCCGCGGCGCCGACGTCGCGGTGCCGGGCGATCCCTCGTCCGCCGCATTCCTGGCGGCGGCCGCGTTGCTGGTACCCGGCTCGCGCCTGACGCTGCCCGGCATCGGGCTGAACGAAACGCGCTGCGGGCTGTTCGCCATGTTGGCCGAGATGGGCGCCGACATCGTCACCGAGAACCGCTGCATCCAGGGCGGTGAGCCGGTCGGCGACCTGATCGTCACCCACGGTCCGCTGCGCGCGATCGACGTGCCATGGGACCATGCGCCGAGCATGATCGACGAATACCCGATCCTGGCGGTGATCGCCGCCACCGCATCAGGCAGCACGCGCATGCGCGGACTGAAGGAACTGCGCGTCAAGGAGAGCGACCGCCTGTCCGCCACCGCTGCGCTGCTGGCGGTGAACGGCGCACGGGCGGAGATCGAAGGCGACGACCTGATCGTGCACGGCACCGGCCGCCCGCCATCCGGCGGCGGGATGGTGGAAACCCACATGGACCACCGTATCGCGATGGCCGCGCTGGTGCTGGGCCTGGCGACCGATCAGCCGGTGATGGTGGACGATGCCGGCTTCATCGATACGAGTTTCCCCGGATTCGTGGAGCTGATGAACGGCGCAGGCGGGGCGGTGGCCGCGGCGTGACCGGCGGCCCAATTATCGCGATCGACGGACCTGCCGCGGCGGGGAAGGGCACGCTGGCGCGGCGGCTCGCCGCAACCCTTGGCCTGCCCTACCTCGACACCGGTTTGCTGTACCGTGCTGTCGGTCGCCGTGTGCTGGACGCCGGCGGTGACCCAGCCGAGCCGAGTGCAGCCGAAGCGGCGGCGCGCGCGCTGCTACCAGCCGATCTGGAGCGCCGCGATCTGAGAGGCCCGGTCGCGGATGCCGCCGCCGCTGCCGTGGCGGCAATTCCGGCCGTGCGCGCGGCGCTGCTGGATTTCCAACGGAACTTCGGCAAGGAGCGCGGCGCGGTGCTGGACGGACGCGACATCGGCACGGTGATCTTCCCCGACGCCGCGGTGAAGCTGTTCGTCACCGCCTCGCTGGCCGAACGGGCGCATCGCCGCTGGCTCGAGCTTCAGGCCAGGGGCGTCAAGGCTGACCCCGCCACGGTCGAGGCGGAAATGCTGGCACGCGATACACGGGACGCTCCCAACATGCGCCAGGCGGCAGACGCGGTTGTACTGGATACAACGTTGCTGGGCGCTGACGAGGCCTTCGAACTCGGTTTGTTGGAGGTGCAAAAGATGTTGAAAATTATGACCAGACCAGATAACTAGGTCAGATATGCAGACTGTAATTGTTCACCTTTCATCAATCCGGTGCCGCTATGCCTGAACTCGTGAACATCTACGACGCCAAAACCCAGCTTTCCCGCCTGGTGGATCGCGCCGCCGCCGGCGAGGAAATCCTGATCGGCCGCTCCGGCAAGCCGTTGGTTCGCCTCGTGCCGGTGGACGATATGATGCCGCGTCAGCCAGGTCTGCTGAAGGGCGTAATCATCCCGGATGCCCTGTTCGATCCGCTGCCGGACGAGGAACTGGACGAGTGGGAATAAGGCTCCTGCTCGATACCCATGCGCTCGTCTGGTGGTGGACGGACGACCCGCGCTTACCCCAGCCTGCCCGTGGCGCCATCGCCGACCCTGGCAACACCGTCATTGTCAGCGCCGCCTCGGCCTGGGAAATCGCCACCAAGCATCGCGTCGGGAAGTGGCCCGAGGTCGCGCCCATCGTCGAAGCGTTCGAGACTTTCGTTCTGCGGTCGCGTTTCGGCCTCCTGCCGATCAGCGCACTCCATGCCAGGGCGGCGGGAATGCTCGAAGGTCTGCACCGCGATCCGTTCGACCGCATGCTGATTGCCCAGGCGCGCGAGGACGACCTGACCATCGTCAGCGCCGACCGCATTTTTCGCAGCTACGGTGCTGCGGTAATCTGGGACACGTAAGGCGCGGCAAACCAATCTTGTGACCGGCTGCCGTGTGACTGGCTGCCGCGTGTCCGGTTGCCAAAACGTCCTGCGATGCTTGACTTCGCTGTATCCGGGCGTATCTCTCCGCAACGACGCTCGCTTCGCGAGCATGCCCGCTTGACCGCAACCCGGCCCGCGACACTCCGCGGGCAAGACGTGTTCCCCCAATGGGACGCGCAAACCAACGGCAACCCCCGGACTTAAGCCCGGAACCACCGTAACGGAACACCCCCACCACATGGCATCAACCGCCACTGTCGCCCGCACCATCGCACCCGCCCCGATGCAGGACCATTTCAAGGGCGAGGATTTTTCGTCCCTGCTCGATG
>DATKFJ010000272.1:0-10251 GCA_035511435.1 Acetobacteraceae bacterium
ATCTGATATACGTCGGGATCAGGATGATCCCGTGTGAGTCATGGCCGACCAGATTGGCGCCGATATTATAGCGCGCGATGGTGGCGGCTTCTTCCGCCGATGCGCCGGCGGCCAGCAGCAATCCGTTGGCGATGTCGATCAGACGATCGGCTTGCACGTTCGGCATGGCGTCCTCCCTGCCCGATTGCCGTGAGCAAGGCGATGAAGCCGGGCACTGTCAACCCCGGCCGGAATGGCGTAGCCTGATGGCCACCGATGATGGAGGAAGCGGACCATGGCAAGCCAAGCAAACGTCTATGCCAGCGTGGCCGGAACTGTCGGCCGAAGCGACAAGGACAAGGGAGCTGTCGGGGTGTTTCGCCGTCCGGCAGAGACCGGCGCGTGGGAGCATGTGATCAGCGATCACAGCAGCAATACGGTTTATGTGCACCCGACAAATCCGAACATCGTGTTCGCCGGCACGCATGACGGCGTCTATCGCAGCATCGATCGTGGCAAAACCTTCGAACGCACCAACTTCCCCGACAAAGGCATGGAAATCTGGTCGTTCCTGGTCGATGCCGGCAATCCGAAGCTGGTCTATGCCGGCGGCTCGCCGGTCGCGGTGTATCGCAGCGAGGATAGCGGCGAAACGTGGCGGAAACTGCCCGATCCCAATATGCCGACGCGCTGCGTGATGCCGTTTGCCTGCCGCGTGATGCGCATGGCGCAGCACCCCAGCAAGCCTGGCACGATCTTCGCGGCGTTGGAGGTCGGCGGCGTCATGCGCACAACCGACGGCGGGGAAAGCTGGAAGGATTGCAGCGATGCCCTGGTTCGTCTGGCACAGCAGCCACATCTGAAGAGCAAGATTGTTAGTGACACCTCGGACGAAGGCATGCTGGACGGGCACGCGATCGCCATCAGCGCTGGCGATCCGGATGCCGTGATCGTTGCGGTACGCATGGGCCTGTTTCGCACCGCGGATGGCGGGGAAAGCTGGCAGGACATGGAGGTTGGCCGGTTCTCGCCGACGACCTATGGCCGCGACATAAAAGCGTCGTCAACCGATCCAAACACGCTGTACTCGGCGTTGAGCGTCGCGGCGGCGAGTAAGGACGGTGCGGTTTATCGCAGTCAGGACAAGGGAAAAACCTGGCAGCGCTTCGACAAGGTGCAGGTACACGGCACCATCATGTCGGTGGCGCCACACCAGACCGATCCGAAGCAGGTATATCTGGGTGCGCGGTACGATGGCGAGGTGTTCGGCACGCTGGATGGCGGCGACACCTGGCAGTCGATGAACTTGCCGCACGGGGTGAAGGATATTTACGCGCTGGCTTGCGGCTGAAGTGTCATGGCGGAATGCGCTCTGCTTCTCTCGCACGAGCGGAAAAGCGCAGCGCATTCCGCTCATTTGCTACGCCAGAACGCCCAACTCTCGTAGCCGTCCGACCTCGCCGGCGGAGTAACCTGCCTCGCGCAGCACGTCCTCGCTATGCTGGCCCACCGCCGGGGCGCGTTGTGGCGCGACCTTCGGTTCGTCTGCCAGATTGAACGGACTGGATACGGTCAGGTTCCTCCCATCGGCGAATGGCACGAGCGCGCCGATCGCCTGCATTTGCGCATCGTTCGCCGCGTCGTCCGTCTTGCCGACGACGCCGAAGGTCACGCCCACCGCATCGAGAATCGTCCGCCACTCCGCCATGTCGCGTGCAGCGAACACCGCGTCCAGTTCAACGACCAGCGCAGCCGCGTTCTGCTTGCGCGCGTCCTTGGTGGCGAAGCGCGCATCGCTCGCCAGCTCCTCGCGACCGATGGCGGCCAGCAGCGGACGCAACTGACGCTCCTCGTTGAACAGCGCCATGATGAACCAGCGTCCGTCGCGACAGCGATAGTGGTTGGCGAGCGCGTTGGGGGCCTGCTCGCGCGGCGGACGATGCGGTACGGATTCGCCGAACAAGCGCGTCTGCACAAAGCAGCCGTTGGCCCAAAGCCCGTTCGCCAGCAACGACGAACTGACCAGCCCGCCGCGGCCGGTCTTCTCACGACGGTACAGCGCCGTAACAATAGCAGCGTACAGGCCGGTGGCGCTGGGGTGATCGCCCATGCCGGGCGCTGACCGCGCCGGTGGAGTGTCCACCTCGGCGCGGACGGCATCCATCAGCCCGGTGCGCGCCCAGTACGCCGTGGAATCGAAGCCGGTCTTGGCCGCTTCTTCGCCTGCCTCGCCGTACGCGGTGAATGATGCGTAGATCAGTCGCGGATTCAGCGGCAGCAAATCCGCCGGCGCCAGCTTCAATCGGTCGCGCACCGGCAACGGAAAGTTGGTCACAAATACATCGGCATCAGCGATCAGCCGATACAGCACGCCGCGACCCGCTTCGTGCTTAAGGTCCAGTGCCAGGCTGCGTTTGTTGCGTGCAGTCAACTGCCAATAGTAGTCGTTCGGCGCACCGCTGCTACTGCGAGCCCGCCATGGGTCACCGACGCCGGGCGGCTCGATCTTGACCACATCGGCGCCGAAATCCGACATGATTGTCGCGGCCGCCGGGCCCGCGATCCAGCTTGCGCAGTCGATGACCTTCAGGCCGGAGAATAGATGATCGGTCATGGCGGCCTACAGCGCCTGATTGCTGAAGATGATCGTGCCCGATGCTGCGAACATGCCGCCGACACCGTGGCAGACCGAAATCTTCGCGCCAGGTATTTGCGCCGGCGCAATGCCGCGCATCTGCCGCACGCTCTCCTGCAGCGCATACATGCCATACATGCCGGAGTGCATGTACGACAACCCGCCACCATTGGTGTTCAGCGGCAGCTTGCCGCCTGGCGCGGTGGCGCGTTCGGCGATGAAGCGGCCTGCTTCGCCGCGTGGCACGAAGCCCAGGTCCTCCAGCCCGTACAGCGGCAGATGGGCGAATGCATCGTAGATCATCAGATGGTCGACATCCTTGTGCGTGATGCCCGCTTCGCGGAACGCCGTCGGCCCCGCGACGCTGAATGCGCGGGACGAGGTGAAGCTTTCCATCTGGCTCACCATGGGCGTTTCGACGCTCTCGCCGGTGCCCAGGATATAGACCGGCTTCGTCGGAAAATCCTTGGCACGCTCTGCGGAAGTCAGGATCAGTGCGCCGCCGCCATCGGTCACCAGGCAGCATTGCAGCAGGCGGAACGGATAGGCGATCATGCGCGAACCCAGCACGTCCTCGACCGTGATCGGATCGCGGAACGTCGCGCGCGGGTTCTTCGCCGCCCACTCGCGTTGTACCACCGACACCATGGCGATCTGCTCGTGCGTCACGCCGTACGTCTTCATGTAGCGCAGCACCGGGATCGGAAACAGACTTGGCGGACCCATCGGACCGAACGGCTGCTCAAACTGGCCGTTCAGGCTGGACGGTGGCACCGGTCGCGGAACACGGCCGATACCCGAACGGCCGCTCTCGCCGTGTGTGATCAGGATAGTTTTCGCCAGCCCCGCCTCGATCGCCGCCGCCGCATGGCGGACATGGATCATGAATGAGCAGCCGCCAACCGATGTGCCATCCACCCACGTCGGCGTGATGCCGAGATAGTGGGCGATCTGAACCGGCGTCTCACCCGCGGTGGCGACACCGTCGATGTCCTTCGGCTGCAACCCGGCATCAGCCATCGCGTTCAGCGCAGCATCGGCGTGCAACTGGATCTGCGACATGTCGGGGATGACGCCGAGTTTCGTGGTCTCCGCCGCGCCGACGACGGCAACTGTATTGTGCGGCATCGGCCTTACCCCTTCGCCGGACGAAAGAATGGCAGCGTAATGGTGTCGTTCTGTTTCGCGAACACCACCTCGAGCGGCATGTCGAGTTGCAGTGCCTCCGGCGTCTGCGGACATTCCACGATGTTGGTCATCATGCGCGGGCCTTCCGCGAGCTTGACCACGGCAATCGCGTAGGGCGGCTCGAACCCAGCCACCTTTCGGTGGTGGATCACGTAGCTGTCCAGGATTGCCTTGCCGCTGGCCTTGAACACCGAAACCTTGCGTGAGGCGCAGCCAGGGCAGAACGGCCGCGGCGGGAAATACACTTTGCTGCAATCGCCGCAGCGTTGCAGGCGCAGTTCGCCGGCCTGCGTGCCGTCCCAGTAATGTTGCGTCTCCGGCGTGGGTTGCGGCAACGCGCGGCCTGGCTCAGGCATGGGTTGTCTCCTTGATTCAATTGGTCGCGGGGCTTCAATTGGTCGCGGGCGCGCGGCGACCGGCGACGTAGGTCGCGCCGTTCGGGCCGGCATGTTCGGCATGGCGGCAGCCGTGCGTCATGCTGAAAGTGTCACCGATCTGATAGGTGCTGCGCTTGTCCCCCACGACGGTTGTCATTTCGCCGGCAACCACCATCAGGCGCGCATCGAAATCGTGCGCATGCTCTGGGTTTATCGCACCGGGTTGCATCGTATTCTGTACAATCTGATAGCCGTCGCGCTGCAGTTCTGCCTCGAATGCGGTGCGGTCCATTGTGGGTTTCCTCCTTCAGGCGTTGGCAGCGGTAGGCTAAAGCGACAGCAGCGCTACGGCAACCTGGCCAACCATATCCGCGGTCATCCTGCCAGCACTGCCTTGCCGATGACCTTGCGATCGATCACTGCGCGCATTGCATCGGCCGCCCGCGCCAGCGGAAAGCGATGCGAGATGCGCGGCTTCAGTTTACCCAGTGCGGCAAATTCGGTCAGCGCCTTCATATTGGCGATCGCCAGTTCGGGGTCGGCTTCGTTAAGTCCGCCGATGCGCACGCCGATCGCATCGATACCCTTGATCAGCAAGTAATTGCTGCGGATGTTGGTTGGCCCGCCGCCGAGGAAGCCCAGAATCAGCAGTCGTCCGCACCAGGCCAGGCAACGCAGCGAATCGTCCGAGACCTGCGCACCAATCGGATCGTAAGCGATATCGACTCCCCGGCCGCCGGTGAGTTCCTTCACCCTGTCGATGAAACCGCCCTGGTAGTCGATCGCGTGGTCTGCGCCTTCCTCCAGGCATGCACTGCGCTTTTCCTCGGTGCTGGCAGTGGCGATCACCTTGGCGCCGAATAGTTTCGCGACCTGGATCGCAGCGATGCCGATGCCGCCGGCGGCGCCGTGCACCAGTACCCACTCGCCGGCGTTCAGCCGTCCGCGCTGCAAAAGTGCGTGGTAGGCGGTGCCGTACGCGCCACGGAACACGCCGGCCGCTTCCATGTTCATGCCCACCGGCACCATGTCGCATAGTGCGGCCTTGGCGTTGCCCATTTCGGCGCAGGCGCCCAGGGTGTGGCGGCTCATCACCATGTCGCCGGTGCGGAACTGCGTCACGTCGGGGCCGACGGCGACGATGGTGCCGGCCGCCTCGCCGCCGGGAATGAACGGTGGTTCCGGACGAAACTGGTATTTCCCAGCCAGCATCAGCACGTCGACGTATTGGACGCCGCGCGCTTCGATGCGTACCTGTATTTCGCCGGCACCGGGGGGTGGCGGATCAGGCACTTCACGCAGTGCCAGCACCTCCGGCCCGCCGAACGCCTCGCACACGATCGCTTTCATCCGCGTCACCTCCTGCCATCCCGGGCAGTATTGCCTTTGCGTCGCCGGCCCGCCAACAGTAGCAGCTCATGTCAGGCAAGGAAGCATCGTCATGTCAGGTGCCAACACGTTCAAGTTCGTCATGTTGCCGCCGCAGTCGGAAACGGCGCGCGGCTGGGGCAAGCGCCTGGCTGAGGCGATACCCGAGGTTCGCGTGGTCATCGCGGAAGATCAGGCGGCGGCGGAACGCGAGATTGTCGATGCCGAGGCAGCGTTCGGCTGGCTGCCGCGCGAGCTGCTGGGGAAGGCGCGTCGGCTCCGCTGGCTGCAGGCGCCACAGGCCGCTCCCGCAGCCGGCTACTACTATCCGGAGATGGCCGATCATCCGCTGACCGTCACGAATTTTCGAGAGATCTTCAACGACCATATCAGCGCGCATATCATGGCCTTTGTGCTGGCCTTCTCGCGCGGACTGCACATGTATATTCCTCAGCAACTCCGGCGGGAATGGAAGAAGCCGGGCGAGAACCGTGGTGTCGTGCATCTGCCGGAGGCGACCGCGCTGATCGTCGGCGTTGGCGGCATCGGCGCCGAAGCCTCTCGGCTACTCGCTGCGTTTGGCACGACGGTGCTGGCGACGGACGCGCGCCGCTCTGCGCCCCCGCCTGGCGTGGCGGAACTGCACAAGCCGGAGCAGCTGGATGCGCTGTTGCCGCGTGCCGACTTCGTCATCCTGACTGTGCCACACACCCCCGCGACCGAAGGATTCATGAACCGTGCACGCTTCCAGCGCATGAAACACAGCGCTTTCTTTATCAACATCGGCCGCGGCATGACGACGAAGCTGGACGACCTTGTTGCGGCGTTGCGTGCCGGGGAAATTGCCGGTGCTGCCCTGGATGTTTACGAACAGGAGCCGCTGCCCGCCGATCATCCGCTGTGGACCATGCCGAACGTGCTGATGACACCGCACATGGCAGGCTACGGGCCATATCTGGACGATCGTCGTTACCAGATCATGATCGACAACTGCCGCGCGTTCCTGGACGGCAAGCCGCTGCGCAACGTCGTTGATAAGGCCTCGTGGTTCTGAAGGGCGCACGCTGATGAGCACGCTGGCGGTGGTCTATGATCTGGAAGCGAATGGCAGGCGCATCGTCAGCGATGCGCTGGGCGACGTGGCAGAGGCGGTCTATCTGACCGACCTGGATGATGCGGCACGAGCCGACGCGCTACGCAATGCAGACGCTTTGCTGGCGCGCACGACACGGGAACTGCACCAGGGTGAGATCGCACTGCTGAAGGATGTGCGCCTGGTGCAATTCATCAATGCCGGGATCGATTTTGTGCCGCTCGCGGAGATGCCGGCTGGCGTGCTGGTGGCGACCAATGGCGGCGCCTATGCTGAACCGATGGCGGAGCATGCGCTGGCGATGGCGCTGGCTGGTGCGAAGCGGCTGTTGGTGGAGCATGCGGCACTGACGCGTGGCGAGTTCAATCAATTCGCGCGGAACCGCATGCTGGCCGGCGGCGTGTGCGGCATCCTGGGGTTCGGTGGGATCGGGGTTGCGACAGCGCGTCTGGCGCGAGGGATTGGCATGCGGGTTCATGCGATCAACCGGCGCGGCATGAGCGAGGAGCAGGTCGACTGGATGGGTACGCCGGATCAGCTCGATGCGCTGCTGGACGCATCGGATCTGCTGGTGATCTGCACGCCGCTGACACCAACCACGCTGGGGATGATTGGTGCGCAGCAGCTCGCCCGGATGAAGGACGATGCGATCCTGGTGAATGTCGCGCGCGGCGAGATCGTTGACGAGCGGGCGCTGTACGAACGGCTGGTGGCATGTCCCAGGTTTACCGCCTGCATCGATGCCTGGTGGATCGAGCCGGTGCGGCACGGGGTTTTCCGCATGGATCAACCGTTCATGACGTTGCCGAATGTGATCGGGTCGCCGCACAATTCGGCTGCGGCGATTTCAGGCACTGGGACTGTCGGGTTGCAGCGCGCGATTGCCAATATCAAACGGGCACTGGCGGGCGTGACGCCGCTTTATCAGGTACCGCCGGAAGATCGGATGATGTAGTTGTGTCGGTTGTTATCCCCGCGCCCTTCGCCGGGATGACAAAAGGGCGCGGCAGTTTCACCCTCCCTGTGCCACCAGATGCGCGAATTCCGACAACTGGTCGGCTTCCACATCGGACACAGCGTAATACGTGATCCCATCATGTCGCCAGGTGACGATGTTGAAACCCTGCTGCGCCTCGGTATGGAATGTTGCATCGGCCTTGCCCGACGATGCCCAGGCGAACAGGTTGATCACATGTTTCGCGTGCCGGTACACCACCACGGCCGCCGGGTGCCCGTCGACATAGTCCATGCGACCACCGACCAGCGGAAATCCCGCGTCCTTCAATTCGACCACCTGCGGCGACACGTCCAACCGCGCCGACAGCCATGGCTTCACCGTGTGCTGATCGCTGGTCTGCACGTCGATCAGATGATCGGCCTGCAGCGAACGGATGTGGCTGCCGATCACCTCCTGCATCACGTCGCTCTGCATGCCCGGCTGCCCGCCCAGCACCAGCACGGTCAGCGCCACACCGGCCAGCGCGCCGGCCAACCCCGTGCCAGCCATGCCGAAAGCCGGCATGCGGAACCACGGCCGCAACGGGCGCGGTGCCATTTCGCGCGGCAAGGCGGCGCCGATGCGCGCGGCCAGACCCGGCGGCGCGCGATGATACGGCAGGTTCGTGCGGATCGCCGCCTGCATGGCGCGCAACTCCTCCAGCTTGCCGGCACAGGCAGCACAGCCTGCAACATGGCGGTTCATGCGTAGCCGAGTGAACGGCCACAGCGCATCATCGATCAATCGCGGCAACAGCGCGACGGCGCGATCACACTCCATGAGCGTTCTCCGTTTCCGCTTGTGCCAGCCACAGCTTTCGCAAACTGAGCCGAGCGCGAGACAGGCGTGACATCACTGTGCCCATCGGCACGCCGGTCACCTCGGCAATCTCCTTGTACGCAAGGTCTTCAACCTCGCGCAGCAGCAAAACTTCGCGATATTCCGCCGGCAGTTGCTCCATCAGCCGGCTGAGAGTCTGGCTGTCGATGCTCTCCAACAGCAGCGCTTCCGGATCGCGCGGTCGGCTGCCCCACATGATCTCTTCATTGTCAGCGGTCTCCGCAGCCGGCGTCGCGGGCACGAACGTCATGCGGCTGGACCGGTTCTCTTTCACCCAGGTCATGAAGGCGTTGCGCACGATGGTCAGCAGCCACACGCGAAAATTCCCTCCCTGGAACGCATCGAAATATCGGAACGCCCGCAGGTACGCGTCCTGCACCACGTCTTCGGCATCGGTCGTGTTGCCCGCGAGCCAGCGGGCAAGGTTGTAGGCTGCATCGAGATGCGGCAATGCGAGCAGCTCGAAGCGTCTGCGGCGATCGTCGTGGGGCAAGGCCTTGATCCTGAATTGCGGGCTGCCACGTTCGATACCCGGGGTGGTGCCATCTTATTCCCACACGTTCAAGGAATAACCTGGACGCGCCACCGGTAGAACCTGCAGCCGGGGCCGAAGGGCGGACCCGCAACAGGAGTTCATGCCAATGACCAGCGATTCCACCCCCGAGCCTGGCGATATGCAGCGTCGCGGCTTCCTGAAATGCATGACCTGGGCGGGCACCGCCATGGTCTGGACGGTGGCGGGCGGCGTGCCGCGTTCGCGCCTGATCGGCAGCGCGGAGGCAGCGACCGGCGGATTCACCTTCGTGCAGGTCAGCGACAGCCACCTTGGGTTCAGCAGGCCGGAAAATCCCGACGTGACCGCCACCTTGCAGGATGCGCTGGGCGAAATTGTCGCGATGCCGAAGCAGCCGGCATTCATGATCCACACCGGCGACATCACGCATCTTTCCAAGCCGGCGCAATTCGACACGGCGGCGCAACTTCTTGGCAGCACGAAGCTCGCGCTGCACACCGTGCCGGGCGAGCACGACATTCTTCAGGAAGATGGCAAGAGCTACCTGAACCGCTTCGGCAAGGGCAGCAAGGGCGACGGCTGGTACAGTTTTGACGCCGACGGTGTGCACTTCATCGGCCTGGTGAACGTGGTGAACCTGCAAGGCAACGGGCTGGGCAATCTCGGCCACGATCAGCTCGAGTGGCTGGAGGACGACGTGAAGCATCTGACCGCCAGCACCCCGATCGTGGTGTTCGCGCACGTGCCCCTGTGGACCGTGTATCAGGATTGGGGCTGGGGTACTGCGGACGGCGCGCAGGCGCTGTCGTATCTGAAGAAGTTCGGCTCGGTGACGGTGCTGAACGGCCACATTCATCAGGTGATGCAGAAGGTGGAAGGCAAGGTGGCGTTCCACACCGCCCGCTCCACCGCCTTCCCGCAACCGGCGCCCGGATCGGCGAAAAGCCCTGGCCCGATGGTGGTGCCGGCCGGCGAGCTCAAGCGCTATCTCGGCATCGCCAACGTCAATCTGGTTTCGGCGAAGGCGCCGCTCGCCATTGTCGATACGCCGCTCTCGGGCTGAGTGGCGCCGGCGTGCATGAGCCGCAAAACCGCCCTGTCGAGATCATAGTCCAATAAACCGATTGGAGGCAGAGAGGTAGACCCGCATGCGCCAGGATGATCGTACACACGAGTTCGAGCTTCTGGCTGTGCCCCATTTGGAGGTTGTACACAATCTTGCAGCGTGGTTGACCGGCAATGTGGCCGATGCGGAAGACG
>DATKFJ010000273.1:0-19051 GCA_035511435.1 Acetobacteraceae bacterium
CACCGCGAACGCCACGTTGAGTTCGACCTCACCCATCATCACGGGATACATCGTTACGGCGACCGGTTCGTTCAGCTATGCCTTCGTGGTGGCCGCGGCAATCCTGATCGTCGGCATTCTTTGCTACGCGTTCATATTGGGGCGCATCGAGCCGGTGCCCGATCCGCCATTCGCTGTTGTATCGAGCCAGCCGACACGGCTCGCCGCCTAGGAGACGGCCATGAAGATCGAGCGTATCGAGTCGTTCATCCTGCACCCCGGCACCGGCAAGAACCTGCTGTTCTGCCGTGTGGAAACCGATGAAGGGTTGCACGGCTGGGGCGAAGCCTATGTCGCGCGCGGCCGCGACAAGGTAGTCGACGAATGCCTGCGCACCATGGCGCCCCACGTGATCGGCCGCAGCGCATTCAGCATCCGCCACACCGGGCAGATTATCTTCGATGACTTCGCGACCCGTCGTGGCTCGATGGAACTGTTGTCGGCCTGGAGCGCCATTGAGATCGCCTTGTGGGACATTGTCGGCAAGCACACCGGCGTGCCGGTCTACAATCTGTTGGGCGGCGCGTCGCGTGAACGCGTGCGGGTCTATGCCAATGGGTGGTACGACAGCGCCGCACCGGTCGAAGCCAATGTCGAACGCGCATTGCAATTGCAGGCGGAAGGATTCACCGCGATCAAGTGGGATCCGTTCCCTGGTCCAAGACGCAGCTTCATCCATCGTACCGACGAGAACTTCGCCGTCGCCTGCGTGCGCAAGATGCGCGAAGCGCTTGGCGCCGATTTCGAATTGCTGATCGAAGCGCACCGACGCTTCGCCCCCTCTCACGCCATCCGCATTGGTCAACGCCTGGCGGAATTCGACATCGACTGGTTCGAGGAACCGTGTCTGGCCGATAACATCGAATTGCTGGCCGAGGTGCGCCGCGCGGTACCGATTCCCATTGTCACCGGCGAGGCGCTGTATTCCAAGGAAGCCTTTTTTCACGCGTTGGAGCGTCGGGCAGCCGATGTGCTCAACCCGGATGTCTGCGCCATGGGCGGCATCAGTGCGTTGCTTGACATCGCCGCCATGGCACAGCCGCAGGCAGTGATCATGGCGCCGCACAATTTCAACAGTACGCTCGCCGGGCTGGCCGCCACCGTGCATGTCTGTGCGGTCATTCCGAACTTCCGCATTACCGAGTATTTCGTCAATTTCCGGGACGTCTGCGAGGAGATCGCGTTGACATCACTTACGATGCAGGCCGGGTGGGTCGATTTGCCGACCATGCCAGGTCTCGGCGTCGACATCGACGCGGAGCAGTTGCGTGCGCGGCCATACCAGCAGTTTCCCAATCGGCGCATGCGCCACTACTGGGAAGAGTTTCCGCGCAAGGACTACGTTACCGGCGCAGCACACTGAGCGGCGGTCGGTGACCCTGCTGCGATGACAGGGAAGGCCTGCGCTACACCACCTGCTGCTCGCGCAACCGTGCGATCGCCGCGTTGTCATAGCCCAGCTCGTGCAGCACGTCGTCGGTGTGTTCACCGGGATCTGGCGTCGCGGTTCGCACGCTCCACGGTGTGCGCGACAGTTCAACCGCCTGGCCCACAACCTCAACGTCACCCAGCGTCTTGTGCTGCACGTGCCGCGTGATGTTCAGATGCCGCACCTGCGGATCGGCGAACACCTCGTTCATCTGGTAGATCGGCCCGCAGGGCACGCCTGATTCGTTCAGCAGATCGATCCATGCGGCGGTGGTGCGCTTGCGCGTAATCGCGCCGATCGCCTCGTGCAGCCGCGCACGGTTCTTCGAACGATCGGCGTTGGTGGCGAACTCCGGATCGCCGGCAAGCTCTGGTGCATCGATCACCTTGCAGAAGCGCCGATAGATCGCCTCGCCCGCTGCGCCGATGTTCATGTAGCCGTCGAAGGTCGGGAACACGCCGGTTGGAATGCTGGTTGGATGGTCGTTGCCGGCCTGCTCCGGTACCTCGTGGCCAATCAGCCAGCGCGCCGCCTGGAAGTCCAGCATGGCGATCTGCGCGGACAGCAGATTGCTTTGCACCCATTGGCCCTCGCCGGACTGTTCACGCTCCAGCAGCGCTACCAGAATGCCCATCGCGCAAAAGATGCCGGCCGTAAGATCAGCAACCGGAATGCCGACACGCACCGGCCCTTGACCTGGCAGACCGGTGATCGACATCAACCCGCCCATGCCCTGTGCGATCTGATCGAAACCCGGCCGCTCGCGATACGGCCCATCTTGGCCAAAGCCGGAAATACTGGCGTAGACAAGACGCGGATTGACCGTGCGCAAGGTGGCGTAGTCGATACCAAGCCGGAATTTCACGTCGGGGCGGTAGTTTTCCACCAGCACATCGGCGTCACGCACCAGGCGCTTCAGGATCTCCACGCCTTCAGCTGATTTCAGATTGAGGGTCATGCTGCGCTTGTTGCGATGCAGGTTCTGAAAATCCGGGCCATGGCGTTCGCCACCCATCCCCGCATCGCCTTCGGGCGACTCGACCTTGATCACGTCGGCGCCCCAGTCAGCAAGATGTCGCACAGTCGTCGGTCCTGCACGCACGCGGGACAGATCAACAACCTTGAAGCGGGCGAGGGGACCTCGGTTTTCTGGGGACTGCATCACACCTCCATTCTCATCGGCTGGGATTTCAGCCAAAACACATTGCATGGAACGCTCACACCGTCGAGTTCCGTAACCCGCTTGCAACCAATTCGACCAGTCGCACGTTTGTGATGGACCCTAACGGCCGGGAACCGTCATCTGCATGGGCCGTGTGGGTGCTCCGGTGCTATTGACGCCGGCCGACCACACCAGATCGATATGCAATGTTGTAACGATCTGACGGGGCGTCGGGGAGGGGTTTTCGCAGTGGTTTGGGGTGACACGGTGTCCTGCTTGACGAATAACGGAGAGGCCGTCACGTCTGAAACCGCGCGTGCACACCGCCCACAGCTGATGATCGTCGATGACGACCCCGAGGTTCGGGTCATCGTCGCGGAATTTCTCGAAGATTTCGGCTACCGCGTGTTGCAGGCCGATGGCGGGGCGCAGGCGCTCGATCTGCTGGCGCGCACTTCGGATCTGCGCATGATCATCTCCGACATCCGCATGCCTGACATGACCGGAATCGAATTGGCGGACATCGCGACGCAGCGCCGTCGCGATCTGAAGGTAATCCTGATCTCGGGCTATTTCGTTTCGCAGCAGGTCGAACGGCGTTTCCTGCGCAAGCCCTTCCGCATGAAGGAACTGGAAGCCGCAGTCCGGGCAGAACTGGACGAATGATCTGAAGCTACCGACGGGACGGGCACGATTGCAGCCGAAAGAGTCGTCAGCGGCGTCCAGGCACGCTATCCTCGGTCATCAGATCACTGGCCAATGATTTTCGATGATGGGTCGGCACGAGTTGTCGAACGGAACCCTGTCCGCCACAGTGAAGTCGGACGGCGCGGAACTATGCTCGCTGCGCGATGCGACCGGCGAGGAGGTGCTGTGGCAGGCCGCGCCGATCTGGCCCCGTCATGCGCCGGTGCTGTTCCCGATCGTCGGCCGGTTGAAGAACGACACGCTGCGACACGAAGGCAAGTCGTATCGGCTGACGCAGCACGGCTTTGCTCGCGACAAGCGCTTCGCCTGGCTCAACCGCAGCGCCACGGCATGCCGCCTGGTGTTGCATGAGGACGGCGAAACACGCGCGATGTATCCATTTGCGTTCCGACTCGAAATTGCCTTCGCGCTGGACGATGACGCGCTGGAGACCAGCTTCACGGTGGCCAATCCGGGACGCGAGGTGTTGCCCGTATCGGTGGGAGCGCATCCGGGATTCATCTGGCCACTGGTGGAGGGACTGGACAAGACGGCGCATGCCCTGGAGTTCGCGGAGCCCGAAACCGCTCCGGTGCGCCGGCTGGATGGCGGGCTGCTGAAGCCCACGCCGCAGCCGACGCCTATCAAGGGTCAGAGGCTGGCGCTGGATCCCGCGCTGTTCGCGGCCGACGCGGTGATATTGGACCAGCCCGCCAGCAATTCGGTGCGCTACGCCGCGCCCGGCGCGCCGACGGTCGAGGTTGCCTGGGAGGGCTTTCGCGAACTCGGCATTTGGTCGCGTGAGGGCGGCGATTTCCTGTGCATCGAGCCGTGGCACGGCATGGCAAGTCCGGTTGATTTCGATGGGGAATTTCGCGACAAGCCCGGGCTGATGCTGATCCCGCCCGGCGAGCGGCGTGTATTGTCGATGCGGATCAGGCTGTGCTGAACATGGGGCGGAATTGCAGGTCGGAAAAGCAACCAGTGCGGGATATTCCCCCCTACGAGGGCTTGGTGGCCTGAAGGGAATACGCCAGCGGCAGCCATGGCTTGTCAGGCCAGCGATACAGCCCGTCCGCGCCTTCAATCAGGCATTCGAACATGCGCCAGGTGATGGCGTCGTGTTCGTGCAACCAGTCGAGGCGAAGGCCGGCGGAGATCAGCGACGTGACGACGCTGCCGAGAGGATGGATCCACTGGCAGGTGCTGCTATTGCTCAAGCGGGCAGTAGGATCGGCGTAGTCCCGCGTTTCGTCGAGCAGCAAGGGTTCGGTGTGGAAGTACGGTAGGAAAAACCCCGGGTGCCCATTTGGCTGGCGCATCTCATCATCGAGCACCAGCGCCGAGGGATGGCCTTCCGCCAAGTACAGCGATCCGCCGGGTTTCAGGAAATGCGCGACGATTCGCGCCCAGCCGACAATGTCGGGCAGCCAGGGGATGGCCCCCCAGGTGACATAGACGCGGTCGAATGACGCGGGTGCGGGGATAGCGCTCGGGGCATCGTAGAGGTCTGCCTCGAGGAAACTGGCGCGGCTGGCAAGACCAAGTTCATCGGCCAGCGCACGGGCGGCGGCGATCGCGGGCGTGGAGAAATCCAGGCCAACCACCGTGGCGCCACGCTGTGCCAGCATCAGGGTGTCCCAGCCGAAATGGCACTGCAGGTGGAGCAGCCGGAGGCCATCGACCGGGCCAAGCTCCGCTTCCTCGATGACATTCATGCGGGCCTGCCCAGCATGCAGCGGAACGGGATCGTAGATCGTTGCGGCGAGGTGAATCGGTACCCGCTCGTCCCAGTTGGCCCGGTTCAGTTTCCGCCAGTTGGGTTTCGACATAAAACTTAGCCTATAACTCGTTCTGTATGTTTGACTTTAACCCATTCTGCTTCCATCTCCTCAAGTGACATCTCAGCAAGCGTCTTTCCCATAGCAGCAGCGTTTTGTTCCATTTTATTGAAGCGACCTGAGAACTTCAGGTTGGCCTGATGCAGGCACGCCTCCGGGTCCAGATCGAGCTTGCGTGCCAGATTGGCGAGAACGAACAGCAAATCGCCCACTTCGTCGGCCAGCCGATCCGGTTCCGCGCCTGGCAGTTCCGCCCGGACCTCGGCAACCTCTTCATCCAGCTTGGCCAGCACCGCTTCGGCGTCCGGCCAGTCGAAGCCGACGCGTGCCGCGCGCGCGGTCAGTTTGGCGGCGCGGGTCAGGGCAGGGAGGCCAACCGGCACCCCAGCCAGAGCGCCGGGTTCGGCTCGGGCAGCCCGTTCGATGCTTTTCTGTGCTTCCCAGGCTGCCGTCTGCGTTGTCGCATCCCACATCGCGGCGTCGCCAAAGACATGCGGATGGCGGCGCACCATTTTGTCTGCGATCGTCCGTGCTACCTCGGCGAAGTTGAACAGGCCGGCTTCCTCTGCCATGCGCGCGTGGTAGACAACCTGCAAAAGCAGATCGCCGAGTTCGTCCGGCAGCGACGCCAAGTCGCGCCGGGCGATGACATCGGCCACCTCATAGGCTTCCTCGATGGTGTAGGGCGCAATGGTGGCAAAGCTCTGCTGCTTGTCCCACGGACAACCATGATCCGGATCGCGCAGCGCGGCCATGATGTCGAGCAGCCGGCGGAGTTCGGACTCGGCTATCGTCATCAGTCGCCGTTGATCTTGTTCAGACGTAGGCTGATGCTTGGCGGACCCAGTTCGACAGTGCCGAAGCGGATGATGCGGGTCTCGATCCGCTGACCGATCCGGCAATGGTGGTGCCGAAGCCGGTGAGCAGTCCGCTGGCGGAATTCGGTGCGGGACGGGCGCTGTGCCATGGCGCCAGCATAGGGAGCGGACGAACCCGGTTCAATTCGTGTTTCGGCAACCAAATGCCGCATAAGATATATTATGTTAAATGGAATACCATCCCGTCGTAGCCGGCCTCTACGCCGAACGGCAGGTTCGCCGACAGCCAGGCCCAGTCCATGTCGGCGCCCATGTGGGTCAGCACTGTCCGGCGGGCTTTGACACGGCGCGCCCAGGCCAGCACTTCCGACAGATCGGCATGAGTCTTGTGCGGACCTGCACGCAGGAAACAGCCGACCACCCAGGTGTCCACGCCCTCTAGCGCCGCGAACGCAGCATCGTCCAGACCAACGACATCCGTTGAATAGCCGAAGTGGCCGATGCGCAAACCGAGTGAATGCAAGTGGCCGTGGTCCTGGTCGAACAGCCGCACCTGCACCCCGGCCATCGTTACCGTGTCGCCGGCGACCACCTCGCGCGGCACAAGCACCGGCCGGAAGAAGTATGGTGGTTCCCATGGCCGAAACGCATAGGCGAACCGGCGGGTCAATTCCTGATGCGTCGCGCGCGTGGCAAATGCGTCGAGCGGCCGGCCGGCGATGCGGTTGAGGATCCGCACATCGTCAATGCCGGTGATGTGGTCCGCATGGGCATGAGTATACAGGATGGCGTCCACCGCGGGTACCTGACAGGCCAGCAACTGGGTCCGCATGTCCGGCGAAGTGTCGACCAGCAGACGCGCCCCCTCGCCGCTCTCGACCACGATGCTGGTACGGGTGCGCCGGTTGCGGGGTTCGGCTGGATCACAGGTGCCCCAGTCACCGCTGCCGTCCGCACCACCGATCAGCGGCACGCCGGCCGACCCACCCGTGCCAAGCAGGGTCACGCGCATCGGCATCACGCCGCTTTGCGGAACAGGCGGCGAAAATTGCCCGTTGTGAGGTCGGCGAGCGCTTGTGGTTCCAGATCACGAACCGCGGCCAATATCTTGGCCGTATGCGCAACATAGGCGGGCTCATTGCGCTTTCCGCGGAGTGGCACGGGAGCGAGGTACGGTGCGTCGGTTTCGACCAGCAGCCGATCCAAGGGAACGTTGCGCGCTATTGCCCGCAATTCATCGGATTTCGGGAAGGTCAGGATGCCGGAGAAGCTAACGTAACCGCCCAACGCGAGCGCTGCCTCGGCCAGTGTGCGGGATGAGCTGAAGCAGTGCAGAAGGAGCGCGAAGTTACCGCCTGTATCATATTCATCCTGAAGGATTTTAGCGATGTCATGATCGGCGTCTCGTGCATGGATGACAAGCGGTAGACCGGCCAGGCGAGCGGCGCGGATATGGACGCGGAAGCTGGCCTGCTGCACGTCGCGCGGGGCGCGGTCGTAGAAATAGTCCAGTCCGGACTCGCCAATGCCAATGACCCGCGGGTGCGCGGTCATCGTGGCAAGGGTTTCGGCTGTAGGAACCGGCGCTTCCGCCGCATGGTGCGGGTGTACGCCGACGGTGCACCAGACATTTGGCTGCGCCCCTGCCAAGGTCGGCAGGGTGCGCGACTGGGCCAGGGTAGTGCCGATGGTAACCATCTCGCCGACCCCGGCGGCCGCCGCGCGGGCCAGCACCTCGGGGCGTTCGGCATCGGTGAAATAGTCCAAGTGGCAGTGGGAATCGATCAGCATTCTGAGGAGTCCACCCATCTTAATCACGCGTATCATAGCAGGGATTCGCTGGCGGATGTCGCGCAACGCGCTGACAATGTTTATGGAATTGGGTGGGAAGGCCAAACGGTTCACGCGATCACGTGAGCCGCACCCGCAGTATCGCTGCTGGCGCCATCGGGGTCGCCAGACGATCTGTTCAAAAAATGGCACGCCAAGGTGTTTTCATCATTGCCATTCGAGTTGGTTTCGAACAACCGTGTGGGTGGCCCCATGAGAAAGCCCTCGAAAACCACCCTTTTCAACGCTGCCAAAGCTTGGGATGTCGCAGCGGTTGAAGCGCTCCTTACGGTTTCCCCAGACCTCGCACGGGCTACCGACTCCAAGGGACGCACGGCGCTGCATCTGGCGTGCAGCGTCCAGCGTGGTCGCCAGCCGATCGGCGATCCCAGCGGGTTGAAGACAGCTGCCGCGCTTCTGAGCGCGGGCGCCGCCTTGGAAGCCGCGGCGCCTACCGACGAGGACGAAGGAGACCATCGATCCACGCCGCTGTGGTTCGCCGTCGCAAGGGGCGAAAATCTGCCATTGGTGCGGTTTCTACTGACGAGCGGTGCAGATCCCAGCTATTCGCTGTGGGCTGTCGTTTGGCGAGACGCTGAAGTGTTCTGCCTCGAACTCCTAAAGAACAGACCAAGGCTCAATCTCAGAGCTCATGGCGAGACGCCGATCTTCTATGCCGCTCGCCTCAAACGGCTGAAAACACTCGACTTGCTGATCGAGGCAGGCGCCGATCCGACCATCGTGGACAACCAAGGCCGCGATGCCATCGACATTGCGCGAGCCCGCCGCTTGCCGAAGCATCTCATCGACCGATTAGAGGACCTGAAGCAGCGACGCCAATGACCGAAATTCAGCGGCTGACCGCCGCGACGTTCAGTGCATAGCTAGCGCTCGAGGCGCCGAATATTGCCACGCGCGACGGCATCTTGCCGGACCGCCACAGCACCGCAACGCGGCGCCAGGTGGCGGTGTCGCAAACATGATTTGAGACCTCGACGCAGGTGTGCATAGCGTTCGCCGCGTCATGTCCGGAGGCGGAGCTGGTCGCCCTCGACGGCAGGCGCGAGCGATCGGCGCATCCAGAAAGCCCCGGCCCCGCCGAATTCGACTCTCTGGAGTAGACGGTCGTTTCCTTGCCAAATCGGAGACAGCAGGGATCGCAAATTGGGGCGACGCCAGATCCATCCCATTGGCGCCATGATCTCGTCCCCAGCTGCCCCGCCGTTTAGATATACTTGCAGTAGATACTGCTCGTTGTAGTAGCGAGGCATCCACCCTTCCGGATAATCATAGGGGAGGAAGATATCGTGTAAGCCATAGACCATTCCGCCAGGCAGCGCCGGCAGCACCTCTAAGAAAAACACCGTGACGTCGGAATTGGGCAGGCTTCGGTGGCTATTGTCGACGAAAAGTAGATCCTCCGGTGACATCTCGTTCCAGAAGTCTTTTGGCAACTCCTCCAACGGCATTCTAATGATCTCGTCACAAATCGAGTCAATCTCGGATCTGGGTTTCGGGTCGATCGAAACGATCTTCGTCGCGAGATTCAAATCAGAAATCGCTCGTCTTGCGAATCTAGTCGAATGACCAGAGCCTACTTCGACGTAGCGCCGAGGCTTCAAGGTCGCGAGCAAACCGTAGATCGAGATGCCATCCACCGGTGGGAGCCAATCATTGTACCAGTAAGGTGCAGCATCATTCTCGGACTCCGGATCAAGTGCGATCTTCGAGATGAGATCGAAAGCATCGGAAAAGTCCCTGAGCACACTTGCGTAACGTCCTTCTTCGGCATTCAACCTGGATATCAGGTTGCGGCCACCAGCTGTATTCTCTATCTGACGGGCTTTTGGATGGTACGCAAAGTCCGTGACGAACAAGCGTCCCTGAGTTTGAGCCTGAATGTAACGAGTTGTCTGATAAGCTTTCGCGGCGATCCGAAGCAAACCGTTACGGTGATCATGAAGCGGTCCAATGCTTGGTATGAGCCGCCGAACCGAGCGCATTATCTGCATCTTGCACCTCCCGAAAGCGGTTGGGAGAGGTCCCATCCCCCGCTGCATCATTTTGCAATCCGATTCGGGCCGCAGAGTTCAACTGCATCGCGTTGACGTGTCGATGCAGTGTGACCGCGGATCGTCGTTGCTCGCGCCGGCGACGTTCATCGGCGCGATGGATGGTCCGCCCGACCTCGGCATTGGCTGGCAACACCACGGCCTGCACCGCACCGGCGCGATCGAACACTGCGACAGCGGCAGTATTGATGATGCCGCCTTTGTGGGAGGGGGTTGGCGGAAGCGTTCTCGCGGATCGCGTTGTCTCCTCCCCCTAACCCTCCCACAAGGGGAGGAGAAAGTCTTCCAGTCTTCCCGGCATCTTATGCGGCTGGCTCGACGTAACGCGGGAACACGCCTTGCGGCGCGGGCAAGGCAACGCCATCCGGCAGCGGCGTCGCCAACGCCTCCAGGTCTCGCGCATCCTGCGGCACTCCAAGCTGATCGAGCATCCGCGACATACTGCCCGGCATGAATGGCTGCAGCACGGTGGCGATTACCCGCTGGACATCAGCCAACACCCGCAGCACGGCGCCCATCCTGACCACATCGGTGCGGCGCAAAGCCCAGGGCGCCTGACGATCGATGTAGCCGTTCGCCGCTCGCACCACCTTCCAGACATCCTCCAGCGCCTCGTGGAACACCTGGCGGTCAAGGCGGTCGCGCATCAGCCCCGGCAGCGCATCCGCTGCCGCCAGGATTTCCGCGTCGTCTTCGGTGACAGACCCCCTGCCCGGCAGCTTGCCGTCGCAGTTGCGCGCAATCAGCGATAGCGAGCGCTGCGCCAGATTGCCAAGGTCGTTCGCCAGATCGACGTTTGTCCGTGTCACCAGCGCCTGATGGCTTATGCTGCCATCGGCGCCGAACGGTTTCTCCCGCAACAGGAAGTAGCGCACCTGATCGAGCCCGTAGGTGTTCGCAAGTTCCCGCACTTCGATGACGTTGCCGAGCGACTTGCTCATCTTTTCACCCTCGACGACCCACCAGCCGTTCGAGGATATGCGGCGTGGCAACGGCAGCCCCGCCGACATCAGGAACGCCGGCCAATACACCGCGTGGAACCGAATGATGTCTTTTCCGACCATGTGCACGTCGGCTGGCCAGAACTTCCAGCGCGGCGCGGTTTCGTCAGGAAAGCCGCAGGCGGTGACGTAGTTGTTCAATGCGTCCAGCCAGACATACATCACGTGGTCGGGCGCACCCGGCACCGGGATGCCCCACGTGAACGTGGTCCGGCTTACAGATAGGTCCCTAAGGCCGCCGCGCACGAAGCTCATGACCTCGTTGCGCCGGCCTGGCGGCAGGATGAAGTCCGGCTGCTCTTCGTATAATTTCAGTAGCCTGTCCTGCCAGGCTGACAGGCGAAAGAAATACGAAGGCTCCCTCACCCACTCCACCGGCGCGCCACTCGGTGCGATTTTGCTGCCGTCCGCACGCGTGGTGAGTTCGTCCTCATCGTAGAACGCCTCGTCGCGGACGGCGTACCAGCCTTCGTAATGGCCCAGGTAGATGTCGCCCGCTGCCTCGATCCGCTTCCATAATTCTGTGCATGATACGATGTGACGCTGATCCGTGGTGCGGATCCAGTCATCGAACGACACGCCCATCTTAACCGACATGTCGCGAAAATCGGCGGATATCCTGTCGGTAAACGATTGTGGGTCGACACCCGCCGCGGCCGCCGCCTGTTCCACCTTCTGACCATGCTCGTCGGTCCCGGTCAGGAAGAAGACGTCGAACCCGTCCAGGCGCTTGAATCGTGCCATCACGTCTGTCGCGATCGACGTATACGCGTGGCCCAGATGCGGCGGGCCGTTCACGTAATAGATCGGCGTCGTGATGTAGAACCGCTTGGTCATGACATATTTCCGCTTATCCCTATCCGGTTAGCACAGGTTTGCTGATTTCCCCACCGCCAGCGCGGTCGCTCGCCGGTCGTCCAGCAGATGGTGACGAGGACGGCTGCAAGGAAAGCGAGGCCCAGAACAAAAGCGATCGTTGCCGAATGCACATCGGCGCCGGTCCGCGCTCGGTGAACAAAAACGACGACATCTATGACCACGGCGACCAGAAAAACAGCCACGACCAGCCAGCCCTGGACGCTTACCGACGTCCACCCCAGCCGTATCTTCGGGCGTGAAACCACAAGGGTGTCATGTTGTCCGCGCATCTTTGCCCATGAACGCAGTGTCAGGGTGGACCGCTGAGCATTCCCAGCCCCGCCACGATCGCCTGGCGTTTGTCGAGGGCAAAGCGCTCGGTTTCATCCTGTAGCCGCGTCAGCGCGTGCCATACGTCGCCCCAGGCATCAAGGGGACGCAACCCGACCAGGCGTGACTGCTCTGGATCGGCGCGCCCGCGCACCACGTCGCGCACCGCCGATGCAATGCCCGCGCGCAGCAGGTCCATGAAGTTGGTGAAGGCATTCTCGTTGCGCCCCAGAGTGTCAGCCACGGCGTAGGCGCGTGTGGCTTTCAGTCCGGGCAGCGCGGCCAGCACTTCGTCCACGAGGCCGGCGATCGCGAGGCCTTCTTCCTCCGCCAGCGTCAGGGCGCGCCCGGGCGAGCCATCGGCGACAGTTGCCAGACGGCCGCGTTCGTCGGTGGACAGGTCCGGCAGGTAGGTTGCCAGCAGCCGATCCATCGGTTCCGGGCCAAGCGGGTCGAGGCGCAGGCGACGGCACCGGCTGCGAATTGTGGGCAGTAGCCGGCCAGGCGCGGCGCATGCCAGCAGCAGCACGGCGCGTGGCGGGGGTTCCTCGAGAACTTTCAGCAAAGCGTTGGCGGAATTCTGGTTGAGTTCCTCGGCGCCGTCGACGACCACCACCCGCCAGCCGCCCTCGGCCGGGGTCAGGCTCATGAAGTTGCTGATGCGCCGGACGTCGTCCACAGCGATCTGCGTGCGCATGCGCTTGCGCTTCTCGTCGTAGAGGCGCTCCACGGTCAGCAGATCAGCATGCGAGCCGGCGGCGACGCGTCGGAACACCGGGTGCAACGGATCCAGCACCAGGGAATCCGTGTCCGGCATGCCGGCCAGCAGCCGGCGCGCGAAGCGATAGGCGAGCGTGGCCTTGCCAACGCCGTCCGGTCCGGTGATCAGCCAGGCGTGGTGCATACGACCCGACCGCAACGCCTCGAGCAGCGTTGCCTCAGCGGGTTCGTGGCCGAGCAGCAGCGGGTTGGCGCGGGGTTCGGTTGCCATGCGCCGGTTATACCGGATGGTGAGGCGTGGTGCATGCAGGCCGACAGACACCGCAGCGCGCCGTGTCGGTTAGCCAACGACTTTCGATGTGTCAGTGGCCTCGTGAAACATTCAGGACGGCGATGGCCGCATCACTTTGCCTGGAATGTTGTCGCAGGCCAGCGAACTCGCCGAGGCTGCCCACAAGCTCGCTGGCGGCGCGGGAACCTTCGGCTTTTTGTACGTCGCCGCCGTCGCGCCGGCAGGAACCGCGACACCCGACCGGTGTATGAAACCTTCACGCCACGCCGCGCATCGACCGACTCCTGCGCAAGCGGCAGCGGGTTGGCACGGGCGTCCGCGTGTGCTGCCGGAAACTTCGGCCGCAGGATGACATTTCGTTGCCGTCTGGTATGGCCCGGCGCCGGTCTACCGCGTCATCCGGCCGATCGTTTCCACCAGTTCGTCCATCTTGTGCCGCTGTTCGACCGGATCGCCGGACGCAAAGGCACCGGCTACGCAGTGCGATACATGATCGTGCAGGATCTGTTCCTCCACCTTGTGGAGAGCTGCACGAATGGCATTGATCTGGGTGAGGATGTCGACGCAGTAGCGCTCGCCCTCAACCATGCGGAGCACCCCCCCGACCTGGCCTTCGATGCGCTTCAGTCGCGCCGCCACCGCGGTTTTCGTCGCGTCATGCATCTTGATACCATACCATGGTGGGGTATATATGCACCTGCCACGAGCGATGCGCAACACCAGTCGAGAGAGTGAACTGTCATTCCGATGGACGAGAACCGGGACGCGCCGCCATCGCTCGAGGAAAGCCGGCCTCCCGTAGCACTGTCAGAGCAAGACGTTGATGGCCGGCCTTGGCCGATCACGACGGCGGCGACGAGTACGGACGGGCCCGCCGTGACGGTGAGGCACGTAATGGCGACCGATCCGGTTTGCGGAATGACACTTGATCCAGCGACATCGCGGCACCGCTTCGCGCACGGCGACGCCACGTTCCATTTCTGCTGCGCCGGCTGCCGCACGAAATTTGCGGCTGACCCACAGAAGTACCTCGCGCCCAAGGAAGCTGAACCGGCGGCACTCGGCGTGACCTTCACCTGCCCGATGCATCCCGAGATCCGCAAGGTCGGTCCAGGCAGTTGTCCGATCTGCGGCATGGCACTGGAACCGATGGCGATCAGTGCCAATCCGGTGGCCAATCCGGAACTCGCCGAAATAAAGCAGCGGTTCTGGATTGGACTGGCTCTGACCACCCCGGTGTTCGTGCTGGAAATGGGCGGGCATCTGTCCGGGCTCAATCTGCATCACCTGATCGCACCGGCCTTGGCGAACTGGCTCGAGTTCGTCCTGGCGACGCCGGTCGTGCTGTGGGCCGGCTGGTCGTTCTTCGAACGCGGCTGGGATTCGCTGGTGCGCCGCAGCCTGAACATGTTCACCCTGATCGCGTTGGGCACCAGCGCTGCATGGCTCTACAGCGTGGTCGCCACGTTTGCGCCCGGCATCTTCCCCGCCGGCTTCCGCGGCGGGGATGGCAGTGTCGCGGTATACTTCGAGGCGGCCGCCGTCATCACGGTCCTCGTGCTGCTGGGTCAGGTGCTGGAACTTCGGGCTCGCGCGCAAACCGGAAGCGCGATCCGCGCGCTGCTCAACCTCGCGCCAAAGACCGCCCGCCGCATTGCTGCCGATGGCACGGATCAGGAGATCGCACTCGATCTGGTCCATCCCGGCGATCGCCTGCGGGTACGGCCTGGCGACAGCATACCAGTTGACGGCGTGGTGCTCGACGGCGGCAGCGCGGTGGACGAATCAAT
Source organism: Acetobacteraceae bacterium (assembly GCA_035511435.1). GTDB lineage: Bacteria > Pseudomonadota > Alphaproteobacteria > Acetobacterales > Acetobacteraceae > JAMXLO01. The sequence continues at coordinate 14,870 of DATKFJ010000273.1, forward strand.
GGTCACAGGCGAGGCGATGCCGCTGACGAAGCACTCCGGCGATCGTGTCGTTGGTGGCACGGTGAACGGCGCCGGCGCCATGATCATGCGCGCCGAACGGGTCGGGGCAGAAACCGTGCTGGCGCGCATCGTAGGCATGGTAGCGGAGGCGCAGCGTTCGCGCGCGCCCATCCAGCGATTGGCCGATACCGTGGCCGGCTGGTTCGTGCCGGCGGTGATCGTGTCCGCGTTGGCCGCATTCATCGCCTGGGCGGTGTGGGGACCGGCGCCTGCCCTCGCCTACGCTCTGATCGCCGCGGTTTCGGTGCTGATTATAGCCTGTCCCTGCGCGCTGGGCCTTGCGACGCCGATGTCGATCATGGTCGGCATAGGCAAAGGAGCCGGCGTCGGCGTGCTGATCCGCTCCGCCGAAGCACTGGAGCGGCTGGAGAGAGTGGACACGCTGGTGGTCGACAAGACTGGCACGTTGACCGAGGGCAAGCCTCGGGTGACGGCGATCGTGCCGACCGACGGCTGGACGGATAGTGGGATCCTGATGGCGGCGGCCGTGCTGGAAAGGGCCAGCGAGCATCCTCTGGCGGCCGCCATCGTTGCCGCCGCGCGCGAGCGCGGGCTCGCCGTGACCGAACCTGGCCACTTTCGATCGATCACCGGCAAAGGGGTGACCGGGATGGTGGACGGTCGGCATATGGCATTGGGTAATCGCGGGCTGATGCAGGATCTGGGAATTACCCTCGGCGAGCTGGAAATCAGGGCGGAGGCGTTGCGCGGGGACGGCGCCACCGCGCTCTACATCGCGATCGACGGCGGTCCGGCCGGGATCATCGCCGTCGCCGATCCGATCAAGCCGACCACGGCCGATGCGTTGGACCGGCTGCGCGCGCGGGGTATCCGCATCGTGATGCTGACAGGCGACACGCGGACGACGGCTGATGCGGTCGCACGCCGACTCGGCATCGCGCAGGTCGAGGCCGAGGTGCTGCCGGAGGATAAGCAAGCTGTCATTCGCCGTCTAAGGGCAGCCGGACATGTAGTCGCGATGGCTGGAGACGGCGTCAACGATGCCCCTGCCCTGGCGGCGGCCGATGTCGGCATTGCCATGGGAACCGGCACCGAGGTCGCCATGGCGAGCGCCGGTGTCACTTTGGTCAAAGGCGACCTGCGTGGCATCGCGCGGGCGATCACGCTTAGCCGCGCCACCATGCGAAATATTCGCCAGAACCTTTTCTTTGCCTTCGTTTACAATGCTGTCGGCATTCCGGTGGCGTCCGGCGTGCTGTACCCGGCTTTCGGTATTCTGCTCAGCCCGGTGGTGGCGGCACTGGCGATGTCGCTGAGCTCGGTCTCCGTCATCGGCAATGCATTGCGGCTGCGCGGCTTGCGACTCTGACGCTCGAAACGCTGCTGCAACCCGCACTCCGATATCAATCGGCAGCCGAACTCAGGGGGACGCCGCAGGATGCAGTTCGATACGACGCAGAGCGCTGGAGCCTCCCCCACGCGTTCTGTCTCGCAATGGGAGCGTGCGCTGCTGGCGCAATGGTTTGCCGGCACCGATCGCACCGGAGCGATGGGCATCGCCGCCGCATATGTCAGTGAGCGAAGCCGTGACGACCCGAGATTGCGGAACATGATCGTCATCGCCGAATGCGAAAGAACCGAGGTCAGTTATCTGATCCACCGCCCTCTGGGAGAAAACGCGTGGGTCCTCACCTGTGGCCGGACCCACGCCGAACTCGGCCGATTCCGCACGTTGCCCGAAGCGTTGAACGTGGTCCGCGACCAGCGTTCCATCCCCGACGCCGCGGCGGCCACGTCGACATCGCACATTACAGATCGATTGGCTGACATCACCCACGAACGGTAGGTACTTTTATACATGGCGACACAACACGAGCGTACGGCGAATTCCCGCATGAATGAGGTATTGGCTCGTCTGCTGCGCTGCTTGCGCAGTGAAGACCGGGTATCTGAATCGATGGCCACTGGCCTCGATTCGGTGGTGACAGCGCTGGATGCGGAGGGGGCCGCGGTGATCCGTTGCGGGCCCCGCTCGGGTTCGGAGGATCCGGAGGTGCTGCATCGCGCTGGCACGATCGGCCTGCCTGCTATGACGGCGGGCATGCTCTTGTGGCGCGCAGAGGTTGGTATGCCCGCGCTGTCGCACGAACCGAACGGCCGTCCGATCGTGGTATCTGTGTGCTGGCAGAACGCCATCGAGAAGCTGGGACTGGTGATCTGGCGCCGGCGCGGCGGCAGTGCCTGGAATGGCGGCGACGTGCCGCTGGTGGATTCGATCGCGGGCATCATCTGGTTGCTGGTGGAGCGCGATGCGAGCCGGCGCGACCTGACCCGTAACATGCGGACCGATCCGCTGACCGCATTGCTCAATCAGCGTTCATTCGTCGCCGAAGCGACGCGGCACATGATCCGGCTGGACCGTGATGAGCTGCCAGGCACACTGATGCTGGCGGAGGTGGATAACCTGGAGGATGCCAGTGTGCTGCTGGGGCCGGATGGCGGCGATCAGGTATTGCGCCGCGCCGCCATTCTGCTGCAGAGCGCGGTGCGGCCGAGTGATTTGGTGGCGCGAACGGGCGATTCCGAATTCGCCGTCTGGCTCAGTGGCGCGGATCACCTGACGGCGGCGGAGCGCGCGGAGGATTTGTGTCTGGAGGCGCCCACCAGGGTGCCTGGAACTCGGCATGCGTCGCTGCCGGACGTGAGCTTCTCCATCGGCATCGCCACGCGCCGGGCGGGCGAGAGTTTTGCCGACCTGACGCGACGCGCCGGCCATGCAATGCGCGAGGTGAAGCTGGCCGGCGGCGGGTATTGGCGGGTGTCGCTAGTCCAGCCCGCGTGAGCGCAGGCCACCTGTCGTTTCAATGAACGCGGCGATTTCTGGCACGCCGGTGCCCGCCCGGACATTGGCGAACACGAACGGCCGGTCGCCGCGCATCTTTCGTGCATCGCGATCCATAACTTCGAGGCTGGCGCCCACGAATGGCGCCAGGTCGATCTTGTTGATCACCAGCAGATCGCTGCGCGTGATGCCGGGACCGCCCTTGCGGGGGATTTTGTCGCCAGCCGAGACATCGATCACGTAGATCGTCAGATCGGCGAGTTCGGGGCTGAACGTGGCGGCGAGATTGTCGCCGCCGGATTCGATCAGGATGATGTCGAGATCCGGGAAGCGGCGGTTGAGTTCGGCGACGCCGGCGAGATTGATCGATGCATCCTCGCGAATTGCCGTGTGCGGGCAGCCGCCTGTTTCGATGCCGAGGATGCGTTCGGGTGGCAGCGAGCCTGCGCGGGTGAGGAATTCCGCATCTTCCTTGGTGTAGATGTCATTGGTGATGGCTGCGATACCGTAACATTTTCGGAGGCGCTTGCACAGCGCGTCCATCAGCGCGGTCTTGCCGGTGCCTACCGGACCACCGATGCCGATGCGCAACGGGCCGTTGGTGGATGCGGTCATGAGCGGAACAGCCTCGTGTATTGGGTTTCGTGGCGCATGGCGGCGAGGTCGGAGCGGAAGGCGCAGCCGCCAATATCGTCGAGCATGGCAGTGCGGGTAGTTGCGGCGGTGTGCAGGATTGTCGGTTCTAGCGCGGCGAGCACGCGCAGTCCGGCACTCTGGCCGAGTGGGACGAGGCGCACGGCGGCGGAAATCAGGTTCGCCGCAAATGATTGAAGGTATGCGGCAGTGGTGGCGTCTTCCGGGATGCCGTGGCTGCCAGCTAGCGCGCCGACTGCCACGGGGTAGGCAACGCGCGGCGGAAGTTGCGGCGGATGCCATGCGGCGGCGGCGGCGATGAAGGCGGTGCCCTGGTCCAGCGTTTCCATTTGGCGTTCGCGCGACGGTGCGACGGCAGCGGCAAGTTCCGCAATATCGTGGAGCATGGCGGCGTCAGCGTGGGTGCGGTGCGCGTGGCGCAGCAGGATCGCATCGTTGCGTCCTGATCCGTGCGCCAGGATGTCGGCAAGCCATGTGCGGAGGGTGTCACCGTTGGCTATGTCGCCTAATTCCACGGCCCATTCCAAGCCATGTGAGTAGGCGTATGCGCCGGTGGGGAATGCGGGCGACAGCCATGCGAGCAGGCGAAGAAGAGGCGCGGTCTGTAACTCCCCGTTCCTTTGCTGGCTTGGGTCGCGAAGCGGGCCAAGGCTGGGGGGAGCGGG